>CP028150.1:2352357-2688408 GCA_003028315.1 Neisseria mucosa
AGTGCTTAACGTTTGTAATTCATTGAAACGGCTGAATTTGTATCGTCCGAAATATCGAGGTGCGCGATTTATAATTTGCGTAAAGTGCGATGAAAAGTATGAAGATTTATGAACCTTGCTGTGTGGAGAGGGGTGCGTTTGGCAGCGGAGGCGGAGTGCGGAGAAAATGATAAAGGCTTAAATGGCGGTTTACATTGGTTGGTGTGGCTTTATTGCCATAAGCGCGACAAAGGTCGTCTGAAAACCGGGTTTTTTGGGGTTTTCAGACGACCTTTGTTTTGCCTGAAATTGGGTGTTTACGAAATCAGGTTCAAATCGCTGATGCGGTCGTAGAGGCGGTCGGGGTCGTTGCCTTCTTCGTGCATTTGGATGCGCAGGCGCAGGTCGTTGGTGGAAACGGCTTGGCGCAGGGCTTCGTCGTATTCGATTTGACCTTGTATGTAGAGTTCGAACAGGTGTTGGTCGAAGGTCTGCATGCCGTCTGTGCCGGAGCGCATCATGAGTTCGCGGATTTCCATGAGTTCGCCTTTGAAAATCAAATCCTGCATGGCGGGTGTGTTGAGCAGAAGGTCGACGACGGCGGTACGCTGGCTGCGGTTTTTCTTGATGGCGAGGCGTTGGCCGATAATGCCGGTCAGGTTGAGCGCCAAATCCATGAGGACTTGTTTGCGTCGGTCTTCTTGGTAAAAGTTGATGATACGCTCGATGGTTTGGGCGGCGGTGTTGGCGTGGATGGTGAAGACGCACAAGTGGCCGGTTTGGGCAAGCTGGAGGGCGTATTCCATACTGGCTTCGCTGCGCACCTCGCCGATACAGACGACGTCGGGCGCTTGACGCATCGCGCTTTGGACGGCGATTTTCCAGTCGTTGGTGTCGATGCCGACTTCGCGCTGGGTGAAGATGCTGCGGCGGGGTTTGTAGATGAATTCGATCGGGTCTTCGATGGTGACGATATGGCCGGGCATTTTGTGGTTGCGGTAGTCGAGCATGGATGCCATGGTGGTCGATTTACCGGAACCGGTCGGACCGGCAAGGATCAGCAGGCCGCGCGGGGAAAGGGAGAGGTCTTTGAGTTTGGCGGGCAGGCCGAGGCTCTCCATTTCGGGGATTTCTTGGTTGATGCGGCGCAAGACCATGCCGACGCGGCCTTGTTCGTGGTAGGCGTTGACACGGTAACGGGTGTTGCTGCGGGATTGGACGGAGTAGTTGAGTTCCCATTCGCGGTTGAAGGTCTCAAGCTGCTCGGGGTTCATGGTGGATTCGACGATGGCGGCTGTGTCTTCGCCGGTCAGGGCTTTGTGCGGGACGGGGGTCAGGGTACCGCTGACTTTGACGGCAGGCGGGAAGCCTGCGCTGATGAAGATGTCGGATGCGCCGCGTTTTTCTGCTTCGACGCACATGCGGTCGAGCAGGGGATGGAGGTGTGTGCCGATTTCAGCGGGGGTGGGGATGTGTGGCGGTTGGTTTTTTTGCGAGTAGGCTTGCACCATTTCGCTGAGTAAGTCGTGTAAAGGAGTTGTTTCGCTCATTTTGTGTACTCTTTATTAAGTAAGTGAATATTGAGACCGGCGGCGGTTTGTTTGTTATTGGGTGTTGTGCCTGCCTTACAGAGGTCGTCTGAAAACGGGAAACGGGTTTCCTTGTTGTGTAAACTACGTTTTCAGACGACCTGGTCTGTTCCCGATAATGGAATGTATTTATCAGACGATGGTCATGCTGTCGCTGTTTTGCGCTTTGCTGCGGGCTACGTCGGGGCTGATGGTACCTTGGCGGACGAGGGTTTGCAGCGCCTGGTCGAGGGTCTGCATGCCGTGTGATTGGCCAGTTTGCAGCGCGGAGTTGATTTGGGCGATTTTGTTTTCGCGGATCAGGTTGCGCACTGCGGGGGTGGAAATGAGGATTTCGTGTGCGGCGACACGGCCGTTGCCGTCGCGGGTTTTCAGCAGGGTTTGTGAAATGACCGCGCGCAGGGATTCGGACAGCATCGAACGTACCATTTCTTTTTCGCCGGCAGGGAATACGTCAACGATACGGTCCACGGTTTTGGCGGCGCCGGTGGTGTGCAGCGTGCCGAATACCAAGTGGCCGGTTTCGGCGGCAGTCAGCGCGAGGCCGATGGTTTCGGGGTCGCGCATCTCGCCTACGAGGATTACGTCGGGGTCTTCACGCAATGCGGAACGCAGGGCGTTGGCGAAGCTGTGGGTGTGTTGGTGCAGCTCGCGCTGGTTGACGAGGGCTTTTTTACTTTGGTGGACGAACTCGATCGGGTCTTCGATGGTGAGGATGTGTGCGGGTTGGGTTTCGTTGATGTAGTTGATCATCGCCGCCAGCGTGGTGGATTTACCGGAACCGGTCGGGCCGGTTACCAATACCAAGCCGCGCGGGTTGTCGGCGATTTTTTGGAAAATACGCGGGGCGCGCAGGTCTTCCAGTGTCAATACGGTACTCGGAATGGTACGGAAGACGGCGGCAGGGCCGCGGTTGGAGGTAAAGGCGTTGACACGGAAACGGGCGACGTTGGGCAGCTCGAAGGAGAAGTCCACTTCCAAATCTTGTTGGAACAGTTTGCGCTGATGGTCGTTCATGACCGAAGTGACCATGTTGCCGACTTCTTCGGCGGACATTTCGGGCAGGTTGATGCGGCGGATATCGCCGTGAACGCGGATCATGGGGGACATTCCGGCGCTTAAGTGAAGGTCGGAAGCTTTGTTTTTGACGCCGAAAGCGAGTAAGTCGGTAATCTGCATAATGTGGCCTTGTTTTAGTTTAGAATAATGAGGCGGAACCCGATTTAAAATGCGGACGCGGAATGCCGGGCATTTCCCTGTTCAGGTTCCGATAAATTGTATTATTTTAAATACATAAACCGTTCAGACCAAGTAAAATTTTCAAAATCGCTGTAATTGATGTAATAAAGGAAGAAATCATGTCGGTATTGCAACAAAATTATGCGGAGGTGTGCCGCCGCATTGCCGAAGCCGAGCAAAAGGCGGGCAGGCAGGCGGGTGAAGTGGGTCTGATTGCCGTCAGCAAAACCTTCCCTTCAGACGACATCCGCGAGGTATATGCCGCAGGACAGCGTGATTTCGGTGAAAACTATATTCAGGAATGGTACGAAAAAACGGAAACGCTCGCGGATTTGCCCGACATCGTTTGGCACGTCATCGGCGATGTGCAGTCGAACAAAACCAAATTTGTCGCCGAACGCGCGCATTGGGTGCATACGATAGGTCGTCTGAAAACCGCCCGCCGCTTGAGCGAACAGCGTCCGTCCGAAATGCCGCCTTTGCAGGTGTGCATCGAAGTCAATATCGCGGGCGAGGAGGCGAAACACGGCGTTGCGCCCGATGAGGCGGTCGCGCTGGCGGTGGAAGTGGCGAAGTTGCCGAATGTGGTTGTACGCGGGTTGATGTGTGTCGCCAAAGCCGACAGCGATGATGAAGCATTGCGCGTTCAGTTCCAAACCATGCAGAAACTGCTTGCCGACCTGAACGCGGCGGGTGTTCGCGCGGATGTATTGTCTATGGGGATGTCCGGCGATATGCCTGTGGCGGTCGCGTGCGGCGCAACGCATGTGCGTATCGGCAGCGCGATTTTCGGCAGACGGGAACCAAAAGGGAACGACAGGCAATAAAACAGATTATCTCGGTCGTTTTGCTGGGTTTAACCTTAACGGGTTGTCGGTTGATGGGCTGGTATCCATGTTCGTCCTTGTCAGACTGGTGCAAGCCCAAAAAGCCGGCGGCAATAGATTTTTGGAAAAACAGGGTTTACACCGAACATCGCTGCCCGAAAGCGTCCGTTGGTAAAAAGGTCGTCTGAAATTTTCCGCTTTGGTGGGAACGGCATTTCAGACGACCCCAAGTATAGTGGATTAACTTTAAACCAGTACAGCGTTGCCTCGCCTTAGCTCAAAGAGAACGATTCTCTAAGGTGCTGAAGCACCAAGTGAATCGGTTCCGTACTATCTGTACTGTCTGCGGCTTCGTCGCCTTGTCCTGATTTAAATTTAATCTACTATAAAATGTATTTCATTTAAAAATTGAAGGAAATTTATGAACATCTACTTTTTAGGCGGTGGCAATATGGCGGCCGCCATCGCGGGCGGATTGGTCAAACAGGGTGGATACTGCATTCACATCGCCAACCGCGGTGCGGAAAAACGCGAGCGTTTGGCAAAGGAATTGAATGTTGAAGTTTCTGAATCCCTGCCCGAACTGCTTTCAGACGACGTTTTGATTCTTGCCGTCAAGCCGCAGGACATGGAAGCCGCGTGCCACAACGTTCGTGTCAACGGCGCATTGGTGCTATCCGTTGCCGCCGGTTTGTCTATTGATACCCTCAGCCGCTACCTTGGCGGAACACGCCGCATTGTCCGTACCATGCCCAATACGCCGGGAAAAATCGGTTTGGGTGTATCCGGCATGTTTGCCGAATCGGAAGTGTCCGAAGCCGACCGCACCGCCGCCGACCGGATTATGCGTTCCGTCGGTTTAACCGTTTGGTTGGATGAAGAAGACAAGTTGCACAACATTACCGGCATTAGCGGCAGCGGCCCCGCCTACGTCTTTTACCTGCTCGGCGCGCTGCAAGCTGCCGCTCAGGCGCAAGGGTTTAGCGAAGAAGATGCCCGCGCCCTCAGTCTCGCCACGTTTAAAGGTGCAGTCGCCTTGGCAGAGCAAAGCGGCGAGGACTTCGCGCAATTGCAGCAAAACGTTACTTCCAAAGGCGGAACCACCCACGAAGCCATCGAAACGTTCAAATCATGCCGCGTCGCCGAAGCCATTGCACAAGGCGTGGAAGCCTGCGTCAAGCGTTCGCAGGAAATGGCGCAACAATATAAGGTCGTCTGAAAATGCGCGGAGATTTATTGATATTGCTTGCCGACGGCATCGTTATCCTGTGTTTGGCACGTCTTTTCCTGCAAGCGGCGGGATTGAGTGAAAATCATGCGCTCTTGGCGTTCAGCAAGCGATCAACCGATTGGCTGGTCAACCCGCTGCATAAAATTCTGCCGGTTAAAAAATACGACCCAGCCTGCCTGTTGTCAGGACTGTTGTTATATTACATCGTATTCACCTTCATCACTTTAGTGGCGCAGCCTACCGCATTCAGCGCAAAAATCATCATCGCCAATTTTATACTGGCAATATTGAATACAATTAAATCAGCAGCTTATGTGTTGTTGATAGGGTTGTTTATCCGCATGGCGCTCAGTATTAAAGATCCCTATTCCCAACTTTCCGTCGCGCTGGAACGGATATATCGCCCCATACTTTCCCCCGTACAGTTTTTAAAGTACGGACGCTACGATTTTTCAGGTAGTATATTGGCATTATTACTGTGGATCTGGTTAAGCAGTCTATCGCCCCAAATTACCCGCCAAATCAACTTGTGGCTACTGCAATAGGCAGCGAGTTCATTAAGAATTTGCAGTATGACGTAAGCAAAATGCAAAAAAGTGAAAATCAAAACCACGGCTGTGAAAACATGGTATCATGCCGCCATTTCCAAACGGGCTTGAGAAAAGAAGTCCTAAGAAATCAATAAAATAAACCACTTGAGTAGCATTTCGTTTCCCGCAATAGATTGAAAGAAAAATTATGGCAAAGCTGACAGAACAAGACATTTTGAATTGGGACGGCCCGGAAGAAGACTACATGAATAGCGATCAGTTGGCATTCTTCCGCGAACTGCTGGTAAAAATGCAAGACGAACTGATTGAAAACGCATCTGCCACCACCGGCCACCTGCAAGAACACGAATCGGCTCCTGATCCTGCCGACCGCGCTACTCAAGAAGAAGAGTACGCGCTGGAACTACGCACCCGCGACCGTGAGCGCAAACTTCTAGGTAAAGTACAAGCAACCATCCGCAGCATCGATGAAGGTGATTATGGTTTCTGCGCGGATACCGGCGAGCCCATCGGTCTTAAACGCCTCCTTGCCCGCCCGACTGCTACACTTTCCGTAGAAGCACAAGAACGCCGCGAACGCATGAAAAAACAGTTTGCCGACTAAGTATAACGAAATCGGCTAATTGAATTAGGCAGTAAGAAAATGAAAAGGTCGTCTGAAATTAATTTCAGACGACCTTTGCTGTTTTTTGATTTGAAATAAAAGTCTTTGTATTTCAGGTTGTTGTTAGATTTTTTAGAATTTTTTGCGGTTTAGGAGTTGACGGTTTTTGAGGAGGGGGGTATAGTTCGGTTCTTCGCTGCTTCGGCGGTGATTGAACGAACAGGTAAGTATATCACAGTTGGTCTGATTTTTCGAGGTTTTAAGAAAAGTTTTGATTGACAATGAGATGAAATGCTTTATAATTCGTTTTCGCTCTTTAACAAAACAGATTACCGATAAGTGTGAGTGCGACAGCCTCACACTGTTTGAAAGACAGACAAGATGATGTTTTAGACATTGTCCTGTTGGTTTCTTTGAAGCAGACCAGAAGTTAAAAAGTTAGAGATTGAACATAAGAGTTTGATCCTGGCTCAGATTGAACGCTGGCGGCATGCTTTACACATGCAAGTCGGACGGCAGCACAGAGAAGCTTGCTTCTTGGGTGGCGAGTGGCGAACGGGTGAGTAACATATCGGAACGTACCGAGCAGTGGGGGATAACTAATCGAAAGATTAGCTAATACCGCATATATTCTGAGGAAGAAAGCAGGGGACCATTTGGCCTTGCGCTGTTTGAGCGGCCGATATCTGATTAGCTAGTTGGTGGGGTAAAGGCCTACCAAGGCGACGATCAGTAGCGGGTCTGAGAGGATGATCCGCCACACTGGGACTGAGACACGGCCCAGACTCCTACGGGAGGCAGCAGTGGGGAATTTTGGACAATGGGCGCAAGCCTGATCCAGCCATGCCGCGTGTCTGAAGAAGGCCTTCGGGTTGTAAAGGACTTTTGTCAGGGAAGAAAAGGGCGGGGTTAATACCCCTGTCTGATGACGGTACCTGAAGAATAAGCACCGGCTAACTACGTGCCAGCAGCCGCGGTAATACGTAGGGTGCGAGCGTTAATCGGAATTACTGGGCGTAAAGCGGGCGCAGACGGTTACTTAAGCAGGATGTGAAATCCCCGGGCTCAACCTGGGAACTGCGTTCTGAACTGGGTGACTAGAGTGTGTCAGAGGGAGGTAGAATTCCACGTGTAGCAGTGAAATGCGTAGAGATGTGGAGGAATACCGATGGCGAAGGCAGCCTCCTGGGATAACACTGACGTTCATGCCCGAAAGCGTGGGTAGCAAACAGGATTAGATACCCTGGTAGTCCACGCCCTAAACGATGTCGATTAGCTGTTGGGCAGCATGACTGCTTAGTAGCGAAGCTAACGCGTGAAATCGACCGCCTGGGGAGTACGGTCGCAAGATTAAAACTCAAAGGAATTGACGGGGACCCGCACAAGCGGTGGATGATGTGGATTAATTCGATGCAACGCGAAGAACCTTACCTGGTCTTGACATGTACGGAATCCTCCAGAGACGGAGGAGTGCCTTCGGGAGCCGTAACACAGGTGCTGCATGGCTGTCGTCAGCTCGTGTCGTGAGATGTTGGGTTAAGTCCCGCAACGAGCGCAACCCTTGTCATTAGTTGCCATCATTAAGTTGGGCACTCTAATGAGACTGCCGGTGACAAGCCGGAGGAAGGTGGGGATGACGTCAAGTCCTCATGGCCCTTATGACCAGGGCTTCACACGTCATACAATGGTCGGTACAGAGGGTAGCCAAGCCGCGAGGTGGAGCCAATCTCACAAAACCGATCGTAGTCCGGATTGCACTCTGCAACTCGAGTGCATGAAGTCGGAATCGCTAGTAATCGCAGGTCAGCATACTGCGGTGAATACGTTCCCGGGTCTTGTACACACCGCCCGTCACACCATGGGAGTGGGGGATACCAGAAGTAGGTAGGGTAACCGCAAGGAGCCCGCTTACCACGGTATGCTTCATGACTGGGGTGAAGTCGTAACAAGGTAGCCGTAGGGGAACCTGCGGCTGGATCACCTCCTTTCTAGAGAAAGAAGAGGTTGTCGCATTCACACTTATCGGTAAACTGTAGAAGATGCGGAAAAATGCTTGAGTGAAGACAAGGTTCGCTTAAGAAGAGAATCCGGGTTTGTAGCTCAGCTGGTTAGAGCACACGCTTGATAAGCGTGGGGTCGGAGGTTCAAGTCCTCCCAGACCCACCAAGAACGGGGGCATAGCTCAGTTGGTAGAGCACCTGCTTTGCAAGCAGGGGGTCATCGGTTCGATCCCGTTTGCCTCCACCAATACTTTCCAAATCAAAGCGAGTTAAAAAGGCAGTGTGACTGCTTTCTTTTTTTCTAAAGAGAAGTCTGCTGACGAATTAGTTTGACGGAAAAAGAAAGGCTGCTATAATAATCAGCTCATTTTGATTTGCGAAGTAAATAGCAATATTGAACGCATCGATCTTTAACAAATTGGAAAGCCGAAATCAACAAACAAAGACAATGTGTCTGTTTTTGATGATTGACCGATTGCAAACGGTCAGTTGTCTCCTGAACAGGAAAAGAAAAACAGGTACAGTATTTGGGTGATGATTGTATCGACTTAATCCCGAAAGACAAAAGGCGGGATTAAGACACAACAAGCAGTAAGCTTTATCAGAGTAGGAAATTCAAGTTTGATATTCTAGTCAACGGAATGTCAGGCAAAGTCAGAGAAGTTCTTGAAATGATAGAGTCAAGTGAATAAGTGCATCAGGTGGATGCCTTGGCGATGATAGGCGACGAAGGACGTGTAAGCCTGCGAAAAGCGTGGGGGAGCTGGCAATAAAGCTATGATCCCGCGATGTCCGAATGGGGAAACCCACTGCATTCTGTGCAGTATCCTAAGTTGAATACATAGACTTAGAGAAGCGAACCCGGAGAACTGAACCATCTAAGTACCCGGAGGAAAAGAAATCAACCGAGATTCCGCAAGTAGTGGCGAGCGAACGCGGAGGAGCCTGTACGTAATAACTGTCGAGATAGAAGAACAAGCTGGGAAGCTTGACCATAGTGGGTGATAGTCCCGTATTCGAAATCTCAACGGTGGTACTAAGCGTACGAAAAGTAGGGCGGGACACGTGAAATCCTGTCTGAATATGGGGGGACCATCCTCCAAGGCTAAATACTCATCATCGACCGATAGTGAACCAGTACCGTGAGGGAAAGGCGAAAAGAACCCCGGGAGGGGAGTGAAATAGAACCTGAAACCTGATGCATACAAACAGTGGGAGCACCCATGTGGTGTGACTGCGTACCTTTTGTATAATGGGTCAACGACTTACATTCAGTAGCGAGCTTAACCGAATAGGGGAGGCGTAGGGAAACCGAGTCTTAATAGGGCGAACAGTTGCTGGGTGTAGACCCGAAACCGAGTGATCTATCCATGGCCAGGTTGAAGGTGCCGTAACAGGTACTGGAGGACCGAACCCACGCATGTTGCAAAATGCGGGGATGAGCTGTGGATAGGGGTGAAAGGCTAAACAAACTCGGAGATAGCTGGTTCTCCCCGAAAACTATTTAGGTAGTGCCTCGAGCAAGACACTGATGGGGGTAAAGCACTGTTATGGCTAGGGGGTTATTGCAACTTACCAACCCATGGCAAACTAAGAATACCATCAAGTGGTTCCTCGGGAGACAGACAGCGGGTGCTAACGTCCGTTGTCAAGAGGGAAACAACCCAGACCGCCAGCTAAGGTCCCAAATGATAGATTAAGTGGTAAACGAAGTGGGAAGGCCCAGACAGCCAGGATGTTGGCTTAGAAGCAGCCATCATTTAAAGAAAGCGTAATAGCTCACTGGTCGAGTCGTCCTGCGCGGAAGATGTAACGGGGCTCAAATCTATAACCGAAGCTGCGGATGCCAGTTTACTGGCATGGTAGGGGAGCGTTCTGTAGGCCGATGAAGGTGCATTGTAAAGTGTGCTGGAGGTATCAGAAGTGCGAATGTTGACATGAGTAGCGATAAAGCGGGTGAAAAGCCCGCTCGCCGAAAGCCCAAGGTTTCCTACGCAACGTTCATCGGCGTAGGGTGAGTCGGCCCCTAAGGCGAGGCAGAAATGCGTAGTCGATGGGAAACAGGTTAATATTCCTGTACTTGATTCAAATGCGATGTGGGGACGGAGAAGGTTAGGTTAGCAAGCTGTTGGAATAGCTTGTTTAAGCCGGTAGGTGGAAGACTTAGGCAAATCCGGGTCTTCTTAACACCGAGAAGTGACGACGAGTGTCTACGGACATGAAGTAACCGATACCACGCTTCCAGGAAAAGCCACTAAGCTTCAGTTTGAATCGAACCGTACCGCAAACCGACACAGGTGGGCAGGATGAGAATTCTAAGGCGCTTGAGAGAACTCGGGAGAAGGAACTCGGCAAATTGATACCGTAACTTCGGGAGAAGGTATGCCCTCTAAGGTTAAGGACTTGCTCCGTAAGCCTCGGAGGGTCGCAGAGAATAGGTGGCTGCGACTGTTTATTAAAAACACAGCACTCTGCTAACACGAAAGTGGACGTATAGGGTGTGACGCCTGCCCGGTGCTGGAAGGTTAATTGAAGATGTGAGAGCATCGGATCGAAGCCCCAGTAAACGGCGGCCGTAACTATAACGGTCCTAAGGTAGCGAAATTCCTTGTCGGGTAAGTTCCGACCCGCACGAATGGCGTAACGATGGCCACACTGTCTCCTCCCGAGACTCAGCGAAGTTGAAGTGGTTGTGAAGATGCAATCTACCCGCTGCTAGACGGAAAGACCCCGTGAACCTTTACTGTAGCTTTGCATTGGACTTTGAAGTCACTTGTGTAGGATAGGTGGGAGGCTTTGAAGCAGAGACGCCAGTCTCTGTGGAGCCGTCCTTGAAATACCACCCTGGTGTCTTTGAGGTTCTAACCCAGACCCGTAATCCGGGTCGGGGACCGTGCATGGTAGGCAGTTTGACTGGGGCGGTCTCCTCCCAAAGAGTAACGGAGGAGTTCGAAGGTTACCTAGGTCCGGTCGGAAATCGGACTGATAGTGCAATGGCAAAAGGTAGCTTAACTGCGAGACCGACAAGTCGAGCAGGTGCGAAAGCAGGACATAGTGATCCGGTGGTTCTGTATGGAAGGGCCATCGCTCAACGGATAAAAGGTACTCCGGGGATAACAGGCTGATTCCGCCCAAGAGTTCATATCGACGGCGGAGTTTGGCACCTCGATGTCGGCTCATCACATCCTGGGGCTGTAGTCGGTCCCAAGGGTATGGCTGTTCGCCATTTAAAGTGGTACGTGAGCTGGGTTTAAAACGTCGTGAGACAGTTTGGTCCCTATCTGCAGTGGGCGTTGGAAGTTTGACGGGGGCTGCTCCTAGTACGAGAGGACCGGAGTGGACGAACCTCTGGTGTACCGGTTGTAA
Source organism: Neisseria mucosa (assembly GCA_003028315.1). NCBI lineage: Bacteria > Pseudomonadati > Pseudomonadota > Betaproteobacteria > Neisseriales > Neisseriaceae > Neisseria > Neisseria mucosa. The sequence continues at coordinate 2,363,744 of CP028150.1, forward strand.
CGCCAGTTGCATAGCCGGGTAGCTAAGTTCGGAAGAGATAAGCGCTGAAAGCATCTAAGCGCGAAACTCGCCTGAAGATGAGACTTCCCTTGCGGTTTAACCGCACTAAAGAGTCGTTCGAGACCAGGACGTTGATAGGTGGGGTGTGGAAGCGCGGTAACGCGTGAAGCTAACCCATACTAATTGCTCGTGAGGCTTGACTCTATCATTTGAAGAACTTCAAATAAAAAGCTTACTGACTGATCCAGTCATCACCGAATATATTGATTAAGGCTTTGCCGATTTGTACAGTTTAAGTTTGGCGGCCATAGCGAGTTGGTCCCACGCCTTCCCATCCCGAACAGGACCGTGAAACGACTCAGCGCCGATGATAGTGTGGTTCTTCCATGCGAAAGTAGGTCACTGCCAAACACCTATCCTAAGCCCCCGACAGATGTCGGGGGCTTTTACTTTGTATTGTTTCGGTTTGGCGAATATCATTACCCTGTATGGCGGCGGTGGAGTGGGGTAATATTCCGGATGATCCGGTTGCAGAAGGATGGGCTTTATTGATGTGGGAGGAGGCCGCTCCGGAATTGAAGTAAGTTGGAGAATGTTGCAGAATAAATACATTTGGGGATAGTGAAGTCGGAAATATTTAAAATTGTTTGAATTAAAATGATGAGAAGCATATGATAATAAAATATTTAGTGGTAACGCCTCCACGGCGGTGCCGTCCATATTAACGAAATGATAGGAAAACGCCCTTATGAAAAAATTCCTCTTTGCCGCACTCTCCGTTCTGACCGCCTCGCTGTCGCTGGCAGCCGTCAACATCAATACCGCCTCTTCTTCCGAATTGGAAGCCCTGCCCGGCATCGGCCCGGCCAAAGCGAAAGCCATTGTGGACTACCGCCAGCAGCACGGTGCCTTCAAATCAGTGGAAGAGCTCAAAAACGTTAAAGGCATCGGCGAGGGTATCTTCTCCAAACTGAAGGCCGAAGCAACCGTCGCTCCCGCACCTGCCAACCCAAAAGCTAAAAACGCCGTCCCATTATCTAAAAAATAAACCTATCCACGTATTCGTGAAATTGTAGGTGAATACAATGGCCAAACTAAAAAACGTCCAATCCCGGAAGGGAGCGGGCGTTTTTGTTCGTTGAACCGATCTTGTTACCGTGGAACAGACTAGGGAAAGACAATGTATAGTCTTCGCCTTAGAACGTGTTCATTGTCTCAGCCTCTGCTGTAAACTATCGGCATGAACAGAAAAACCTACCCAAGCGATATCAGTCGCGAGCAATTTGCGCCTCTCCTTCCCCTGCTGGAAAGTGCCCGTAAACGCACAGCGCCACGCCAGGTGGACTTGTACGATGTCTTTTGTGCCATTCTCTACCTGCAACGCACTGGCTGCTCCTGGCGCGCTTTGCCGGGCGACTTCCCCAAATGGCGCACCGTGCATTCCTACTTCCAGAGATGGACCGAACCACGCGAGAGTGGCATCAGCATCCTTGAGGAAGCATTAAAAAAATCAGGTAGTTGCGGAGCGCCGCAAGCAGGGGCGCCATGAAGCAACTACTTTCCTGATTATTGATGCGCAGAGTGTGAAGAACACGGATACCGCCATGGAAAAAGGCTACGATGCGGGCAAGAAGGTTAGCGGTATCAAGCGACATATAGCGGTTGACACGCAAGGTTTGCCGCATGCCCTTGCGGTAACGACGGCGGATGTTACGGATAGAAAAGGCTGCCTGGTGGCATTGGAACGTGGGCGGGATAATCTTGGTGCGATACAAAAAATCCTTGCTGACGGTGGTTACACGGGTAAGGCATTTGCTTCGTCGGTACAGGAGTTGATTGGTGCAGAAGTAGAGATTGCCAAACGAAACGAATTGCACCGTTTTGCAGTATTGCCGAAGCGATGGGTAGTAGAGCGCAGCTTTTCCTGGTTGGAAAAGAACAGGCGGCTTTGGAAAAACTGCGAGCGTAAGTTGAGTACCAGTCTGCAAATGGTAGCTTTGGCTTTCTTGGGAGTCCTGCTACGAAGACTATGAACACGCTCTTAAAAAACAAACAGGCAGAGACCTTTGCAAAATTCCTTTTCCCCCGACAACCGAAACCCCAAACACAGGTTTTCGGCTGTTTTCGGCTGTTTCCGCCCCCAATCACTCCTTAATTCTACCCAAATACCCCCTTAATCCTCCCCGGATACCCCATAATCAGGCATCCGGGCCGCCTTTTAGGCGGCAACAGGCACACTTAGCCTGTTAGCCGCTTTCAACAGGTTCAAACACATCGCCTTCAGATGGCTTTGCGCACTCACTTTGAGCAGACCAAAATAGGCGGCCCGGGCGTAGCGGAATTTACGGTGCAGCGTACCGAACTGAACTGCCCCCCCAAAAAAAAGTTGGACACATCCCCTCCAACTCACAAGGTGCAGTTTTTTTATGAGCAAATATACATTACACTTCAAATACCAAGCCGTACTCCACTATCTGCATATACGCAGCCAACAGCGTACCGCAGACCACTACGGCATCTCACGAACCCACCTGAGACGTTGGATAACCGCCTATCAAGAAGGCGGTATCGGCGCACTCGAACATCCCCAATCCAAAACCATGCCCCAACACCGCAAAAACCCCTTCATCGCAGATAAACCCGATCAAGAAAAAACACAGGCAGAGCTTATTGAAGAGTTGTGCTATATGCGCGCAGAGGTCGCCTACCTAAAGGAGTTAAAAGCCCTCAGCCAAAAACAGACCGAAAAGGACAAAGCCAAACCGTCCAAACACTGAGGGCGCAACACCCGCTCAAATACCTGCTGCACATCGCAAACCTGCCCAAAAGCAGCTTTTACTACCATCACCAAGACCGACCCGACCCCGACGCAGCCGACAAAGCCCTCCTTGTCGAAACCTACCGGCGGCATAAAGGACGCTACGGGCAAAGGCGCATTGCCGCAGCATTGGGTTGGAACCACAAAAAAGCGGCGCGGTTGATGAAGCAGTTGGAACTGAAAGCCCTCATACGGGCGAAAAAAGCCTACCGCCATCCCGCCATGGGCGAGATATCGGAACACCTCCTCAAACGCCTATTCAAATCCGAAAAGCCCAACGAAAAATGGCTGACCGACGTTACCGAACTCAAAGGGAAAGACGGCAAACTGTACCTATCGCCGATATTGGACTTGTTCAACAGGGAAATCGTCGCCTACGCCATGAGCCGCAGAGCCGACAGCGAAATGGTGAAGGAAATGCTCGAAAAAGCCGCCCCCCGTCTGACTGATAAAGGAACGATGCTTCATTCGGACCAAGGTGTGCTGTACCGTACGGCGGGGTATAGGGAATTGCTTGCGGAGCATTCCATGGTTCAAAGCATGTCGCGAAAGGCGAAATCATCATGGATAACGGCAAAGAGTTCTACCAACACACCAAAATAGCCAAAGCATTAAAGACGGAAACCTATTTTTGCCGCCCTTACCATTCGTGGGATAAAGGGCTGAATGAGAACACCAATGGACTCATCCGGCAATATTTCCCTAAACAGACCGATTTCCGAAACATCAGCGATCGGGAGATACGCAGGGTTCAAGATGAGTTGAACCACCGGCCGAGAAAAACACTTGGCTACGAAACGCCAAGTGTTTTATTTTTGAATCTGTTCCAACCACCGGTACCCTGGTGTTGCACTTGAAATCCGAATCCAAGTTCTCCTGAAAATACTGTAAACAACGCTTCTGGTTTCTATATGTAAGGATTGCAGGCTTGTTTGGAAAGATTCATCGTAAGGGTGTAGATGAATAGCTTTTTCCTAAAACCCCGCCCGATCCAACTCTTCCAACAGAGCAGGCCGGCGCGGTTTTTCGCTATATCGTTCCCTGATCTCGTCGGCAAAGTCTTCCATTGCCTGCCGTTGTGCGGAATATTGGCGACGGAGGACTTTTAATTGGTTCAAGAGCTGGCGGTATTGCTTACGGTTGCTTGCCTTATTGATTTCAGCCGCAAAGATTTTCAGGTAGCAAGCTACGATTTGGTCGTGATACGGCTCGGGGAAAGACGGGGCAAAACGTTCCATCATGTACAACGAAAGGTGTTGCTGCAATAGGGCGAGCAGCAGATCGAATTCCTGTTCGTGCTCCAATATTTCAGCTTGCAGCGAATATTGACCCGACAAGCGCGCAAGCAGGCGGTTGAATTCATGCGGCCATTCGGCAGCGGAAAACGTGGCTTTCCATGCCTCGTAATGCGGCAACGAAAGGCTGGTGGAAAGCGCCAAATCCGCTGCGATTTCGCGTATATTTTTACCGGTTTCCTTCAATACATCGAAAAGTTGCAGCTTCCATTTGTGCGCTGTGCCGAGTGTTCCTTCGTCTTCGGCAATGCTGATGCCTTCGCGCAAGAGGCGTTCCGCTTCCGCCCAATCTTGCTGCCCGACTGCTTGTTCTACCGCAATTTGTCTGAATTTCGGCAGGCGCAGATGTCGTCTGAAAAAATCCTGCGCGGCAGCAGTATCGCCTTTCGCTTGCAATACCTGCCAGCCTTCGAGCGCCCAAAATTCATGTTCCCAGCCCGACTCGGTAACAGCCAAACGTTTAGCCACATAATCTTGCCACGCCTGCCATTCGCCGCGCAGCCGCCAGATTCGGGCGCGGATTTGGTAGATTTTATTGCCTGCCTCCGAGAAATCAAAATAGCGGCTGTCGTCCAAACATTTGTCCAAAAAATTAATCAAACGCTTAGTGACGTTTTCCATAACCGCCTCTTCCAGCAGATCGATTGCAATATACATAGCATCGCCCAACATACCGTCTGAATCGTCCGCCTTTTCAAAAGCATCCTGCAAACGCGGTATCAATAGAGGCAAAGCCTGCGCCAACGCCGCCGTCCCCTCTTGCGCCACATCTTCCAACCAGTTTTGCAGCCTGAAGCCCAAATCAGCGGCTTCGTAGTAATCATAATATCGGGTTCGGGAAAAGATTTTGGAGAGCTGCTGCCGATACGGATTGCCGCCCTTTTTAGGCTGCTGCGCGTCAGATTCGTCAGGCTGCTCGTCCGGCGTTTGGGCGCGCACCGCATACCACAACGCCGCCATATGCTTGCACGCCCAGCCATAAGGACAATCGCAGCCCCCGTCCTTAATGTACAAATCACTATCCAGCTTCAGCCATACCGAATAGTTTTCCGAACCGCACACTTCCGCCCGATAACGCCCGGCGGAAGTTTTTTGGACATCGCGAACCTTACCCTGCTGAAAATACAGCAGGCCGCGTTCGGCGATGTGGGGCGGAAATAGGCGGGGTAGGTAGATACCGGACATGGTTTGCTTCCAAGAAGTTGTTGAAACATGGGGAGTTTACTGGTTTGGGCGACGTTTGGGGAGAGGGTAGTGGGAATTCTTGTTTGGCAAAGTGGCAAAAGGTCGTCTGAAAATGGGTTTCAGACAACCTTTGGTTTGGGTAGGAAGGGAAGTAGTTTAGAAAGACCGCGTGCTGTTTCAATCGCGCGGCACAGGATGTGTTTGACGGCGGCGGTTAAAGCCGCACATTCGGTTTTGCTTAACGATTTGGCGGCGCGTTGCGGGGCGATACCGCGCAGGGTGGTTTCTACTTCGGGGAGTTCGGGCATGGTGGGAGTGTTGGGGTGTTGTTTGTGAAGAGGGGGATTATAATGGGAAGGGCAGGCTAAAAATGGGGTTTGATGATTTTCAGGCTGCCTTTGCTTTTTAGAGATTTTTTCGATATTGATTTATTTATTATTATGTATAATCTAGCTAACATATAAGTTAGAACTCATCTGCAATCTTCTGTTTCCTGATTTATTTCAACAGAATCTTTCAAATAACATAAATTACTATAATAACATTCATCCATTTTATTTATTATAAAATCTATATTATTTTGAGGAATGCCAGTTTTTTTTAAAGCTCTTTCCAAATGATTTTTTTCATTACTGAATCTATTTGCTACTTTATCATAATCATTCAAACATAGCTCACTTATCATATTTTTAGCTTTTTCAGAATTATTTATTGGTTTAAGTATAAAATAATCTATCTCAATATGCTCATGATAATTATCATTGTATGGATGCACCCATCTATTTTCATAATCTCGATATAATCCTACCTTTGAAAAATTACAAGAGATGCATGATAAAATTAAATTGTTATCAGACACTGTTTTGTCAGGAAATATATTTTTAGGCTTAAAATGTTCTAAATGTCTATCGGAATTATGTTCATTTCTATGCAAAATAGTCTTGCAAAAAAAACATTTCCCTTTCTGCTGTTCATCAAGCTCTGTTCGCAATTCATTTTTTAACTCTTGAAATATAGCTTCTAAAGATTTTTTTACAAGTTTTTCATTAGGTTGGATCAGTCTTTCTTGTATAGCGCGCTCACGAATATCCTTGATTTTTTCTTTTTTTATCTCCCAACCGCAACAAGATGTATTTAGCAGGGCTATAAGTTGAGTATACTTTTGTTGGTTAATAATATTTGAAATTTTAGACCTATCAATCCGAGTGCAACCAAAATTATTTTCAAATTCTTCTTTATTCATTATGTAATAACCTACTAAATGCGATTAATTACTAGACAAAAGCTTTAACTTAAGCATATCAAATACTGATTTTAACGGATCGTTTTCATTTAAATGAGTATCTTGTATATTATTTAATTCATTTCTAGCATCTTCTAATTCGTTATTAGCAAAATGATTAATGCATTTTTGTAAATGTTCTACAAATATTTTTGATCGGTCTAGCGAATTAAACAAATCTTTAAGTACATAGCCAGTATCATTTCCAAAATATTGTGTCTCTTTAAATCCATCATTTAAATCATTTGGGAGAGATAACGTCAAAACTCTTCTTTTATCATCACTTTTCATGCTGGATGCAATAATTGGAGAATGCGTTGCAACTAAAATATCAGGAAGAATGATGCTATTACATTCTTTTTTTATTACATCTATGAAGTTAATCATCATAGGAATAATAGAATTTTGCCATTCAGGATGCATGGAATTCTCAGGTTCGTCATATATAATTAGAGATTTCCCAGTCTGGCATAATCCCCACCCTAGACCTAGTATCATTGTAATATATAATATTTCACCCGAACTTAGCATGTGCCTATCTTTTGATTTGCCTAATTGGAAGTAAATTTTCTCATTATTATTAATTTTGTAAAAAGCAATATTCTCTATTATTTTTTTCGAATCGTCTAATTTATAATTATCTTCTAATTGAAAAATATCAATTAAGTTGCTTACATTCTCATCACTAAACTCACTAAGAGAAAAATCTAAATATTCCTTATCTATGGATTTAGTTTGTCTTTTACCACTTTTAGTAAAACCACCTGTCTCTGCGATAATATTAATTTCAATATGAATTCTACTATCAAAACCAATTTTGTGAAGCATTTTAGAGGCAGTGCTCAGTATAAGCTTAACCACTTTTTCTTGATCTTTATTTTCTTGGCTAAGTTTATGAAAATTAATTATTTCTGATATAAATTTTTTAATGGGAGTTAATCTAGACACTAGATTACTATTTGTTTTTACTCCAAAATAGATATATTTTAATTTTCCATTATTTTTTTTGACAATGAAGTCTCTTACTGGAAGTCTATCAAAAAATGTTCCCGAAAAAGCAATAATATTATTATATGAACTAATGCCTTTGCCTTTTTTTAATTTATCAATTATTTTTTCAAGTAGCCTACTTTTGCCAGTCCCATTCTCACCAGTAATAAAATAAATATTTTGTTTTGTAGCATCACCATGAAGCGTAATGTTATTTAGATCACTCATTTGAAAATCCTCATTGTTAAATAATTGCTTGCCATTCTTTTAGTAACCGTTTAATGGAAACAGTATACGGTGTCTTCAATTCCTGCGCAAACAGCGACACTCTCAATTCTTCAATCATCCATCTAAACGCGGCGAGGTCGTCTGAAACGGGTTGTCCTTGTTTCACCAAGCCGTCGGTTTTTTCCTGCCACATTTGTTCCAATTCCTGTATATCGGCTTCGCGGGCTGAGTCGCGGGCGGGGTTGCCGCTGTATTTTTCGAGGCGCAGGGTCATGGCTTTGAGGTAGATGGGGAGGCGCGGCCATTGTGCCCACGGGGTGCGGGTGGCGAAGCCGGCGGCGAGCAGGGTTTGCAGGCGTTGGCGCATGAGGTGGGTGAGCGGGTGTTTGCCGAGTTTGCCGTTCAGTTCGGCGTAGGCGGCGGCGGTTTCCTGCAAGTAGCGGCTGAGGGCTTCTTTGACGGCGGGCAGGCGGCTGCGGGCGCGTTTGATTTGTTCTTTGAAGGCTTTTTCGTTGCGCGGCAGCTCGTCTTCGCCGATAAAGGCGCGGTCGCAGACGGCTTGGGTGAGGTCGTCGCGCAGGGTGTCGGCGTTGATGTGTTTGAGCAGCATGGCGGCTTGGGTGAAGCCTTGGATGCCTTTGTTCAGGTCTTTAACTTGTTCTTTTAGTTGTAGTTTCATGAGTTCGATCACGCCTAATCTGTGGGCTTGTTCGGCGGCGGCAGATGTGTCGAACAGGCGCAGGGCGATGCGGCCGTCTTTTTCTTTTTGCAGGCCGAGGTAGCCGGTGAGTTGTTGTTTGCCGCGTGCGAATTTGATGGATTCGGGCAGGGTGCCGATGTCCCATGCGGTAACGTTGTCGCGCTCGAATTCTTGGGTGTTGTCGCGGAAGGTGGTGGCGGCGGCTTTGCCAAGTTGTTGTTGGATTTGGATTAAATCGCGCCCCATGGCTAATTCTTGCCCGCCGTCGTCGATGATGCGGAGGTTGAAATAGCAGTGTTCGGGTAGCCTGAACGCGGCCCATTCGTCTTGGTTGATTTGCTCCAGTATGCGGATGTCGCCTGCGGTTTTGGCGATGGCTTGGGCGAGTTGGGGCAGGATGGGGGCATTGCGGTCGGGGTTTTGGCTTAAAAATTGGGTGATGAAGTCGGGCACGGGTACGCAGATGCGGCGGATTTGTTTGGGCAGTGCTTTGATTTGTAGCTGGATTTTTTCGCGTATCATGCCGGGCACGAGCCATTCGAGGGCGGCGGGGCTGATGCGGTTGAGCACGGTGAGCGGCAGGGTGAGGGTAACGCCGTCGAGCGGGTGGTGCGGCTCGAAGCGGTAGCTGAGTTTGAATTTGCCGTCTGCGGTTTGCCAGTGTTTGGGGAATTGTTCTTCGGTAATGTGCGCGGCGGCGTGCTGCATGAGGTCGTCGCGGCTGAGGAACAGCAGGCGCGGGTTGTCGCGCTCGGCGATTTTGAGCCAGGCTTGGAAGGTGCGGATGTCGGAGAGGGGGAGGGGTTTCAGACGGCCTTTTTGGGGTGCAGGCTGCTTTTTGGGTTTGGTGTCGTCTGAAACATTTTGTAGGGTGTGTGAACTCGGTTCACGCACGCGGTTATCCGTATCTTTGGAATCCGCGTGCATGGCTTGGGCTACACCCCCTATGTTGTGCTTGTTAGATTTTAGGACATCTGCTGCATCCGCTCGTGCCAATAAGATGAGTTCGTCGGCAGTCTCAGCATCGGGATAGTGCACCAAGCCTGCTTCGTCAAATTGCACCATTACGCCAGTTTGTAATGTCGCCCATTCTTCGGCGGAACCGATGGACGGGTCGCATTGCTGCTCGGCAATCAAGGCAACGATTTTGCCGTGCCATTGTTTGCTGTCGATAGTTACACGGTCACCCAGCAGTATCGGTTGACCGTTGGCGTAGCATAGGGAGTTTTCAGGTAGCCTTTGGGCTTTGGGGTCGTCTGAAACCGTTGAAATTGCGGCACTTTGTTCTCTCTCCTGTGGGAGAGGGTTAGGGAGAGGGCTTGCTGCGGTTGCGGAAAAGTTGGTTTGGGCGGCAACTGTTTTGCCCTCTCCCCGACCCTCCCCCACGGGGGAGGGGGTAGTTTGCTGAGGGTTTGTAGGACGCAGGCCGTCTGAAACCGCATCCGCCGTATAAAAATCGGGCAGCCGTTCGTGATAAAACGCAAACAGCGCTTCATCATCGACCAGCACGTCTTGCTTGCGCGATTTGTGTTCGAGTTCGGTAATTTCCTTAATCAGCTTTTTGTTGTGGACAAAAAAGTCTGCTTTCAAATCGCATTCCTGCGCCACCAGCGCGCTGCGGATAAAGATTTCGCGCGCTTCTTCGGGGGCGATTCTGCCGTAGGACACGGGGCGGCGCGGCAAGACGGTCAGGCCGTAGAGCGTTACCCGTTCGCTGGCGATGACTTCGCCGCGTTTTTGTTCCCAGTGCGGTTCGAAATAGTGGTAGCGGACGAGGTGCGGCGCTTCCTGCTCGATCCATTCGGGCTGGATGGCGGCCACATCGCGGGCATAAAGTTTTGTTGTTTCAACGAGTTCTGCCGCCATCACCCATTTGGGTTTGGCTTTGAACAGGGCGGAGGCGGGGAAAAGGTGGAAGCGGCTGCCGCGCGCGCCGGTGTAGTCGTTGCCTTCGGGTGATTTCATGCCGACGTTGGCGATGAGGCCGGTGAGCAGGGCGCGGTGGATTTGTTCGTAGCCCGCTTCTTTGGCGGCGCGGATTTGGGCGCGGTGTTGCTTCTTATCCAGTTGTTTTTGTTTGAGTTTGGCGGATAGGTCTTGGTCGCCTTGGTTTTCAGACGACGTAAGTTGCTTGACTTCGGGAGGTCGTCTGAAAGCCGCTTCCTTGGTGGTCAAACCCATTTCAATCGCGGTTTGGGCAAGCTGGTGGTGCAGCTCGCGCCATTCGCGCATCCGCAGGTGCGACAGGAAATATTGGCGGCACCACTGCACCAGCTGCTTGTTAGACAAGCCTTTATCGCGCTCGCGCTGGAAACTGTCCCAAATGTTCAGATAGGCAAGGAAATCGGACTGCTTGTCGGTAAAACGCTCGTGCACCTTGGCGGCGGCATCGCGCGCCTCCAGCGGCCGCTCGCGCGGGTCTTGAATCGACAGCGCGGACGCGATCACCAATATTTCCGCCATGCAGTCGTGCTTCTTCGCCGCCAACAAAATGCGCGCGATTTTCGGGTCGATGGGCAAGCGCGCCATTTGTTTGCCGAGGGGGGTGAGGCGGTAGCAGTTTGGTTTTTCAGACGGCGTGTTGGGGTTTTTTGTGTTTTGCATGGTGGAATTGGAGTTCAGGCTGCCTTTTGGCGTAGTGAAAGTGTAGAATGTGTTGGCGATTATTAACTGTCTAATTTTTTAATTAACTCTTTTAAATCTTCGCTGATCTGTTCATTTACTGTTTTGCCATATGGTTCAAATCTTTTAGCAATATCGATGAGGGTATCGCCTAATGCACGTTTAAAAAGATCCTTATCTATTCTTTTGGTTCCTAAGGAAAATCTTACATGTTCCAAGTAGTTCATTACCAATACAACAGATTGTTTAAGTTCTTCGTCTGCTTTAATCTTATCTATCAATTCATTGTCTGATGTATCAGCTTTTTCTTCTTTGGCTTTTCTTGTCCATTTTCTAGCTTCCAAATAATGTGGATCATCCCAGCGAGATAAAAGTTCAAATGTATTTTCAATAATGGCTGTTTGTCTTTGCAAGAACATATTCATACCAGTGAAATATGTAGATAACACAACACCACTTCCCCCAAGGCAAAGGCAAAACATTTTTGTTGCCTCCAAAATAGAAGAACTATTGTCAGGTACTTGTAATGCATAAGCAATAAAAGTTAATACTATTGATGCTAATAATAGAGAAGCTGCGAGTAACCAAAAAAATATCCATACTAATTTTTCATTCATAATAAACTCCATAATAATAAAAAATGATGTTTCAAATGGTTTATAGGAATTTTGTCAGATTTACCACCCAAGCGGTTGTTTGGCGTTTTCAGACGACCTCCTCCACCGCCCCTAATTCCAATAACACCTGAAACCCATCATTGATATACCGAGAATCGGGCATTTCTAAAAACGGGAATGCCGCCACGTCGCCGAGTTTCAACGCTGCCATGCGTAGGATGACGGCGGCCAGGTTGCTGCGGACGATTTCGGGGTCGGTGAATTCGGGGCGGCTGTTGAAATCTTCTTCTGAAAATAAGCGGATACACACGCCTGCGGAGACGCGTCCGCAGCGGCCGGAGCGTTGGCGGGCGGCGGCTTGGGAGATTTTTTCGACATGAAGCTGCTCCACTTTTGCCCGTGCGGAATAGCGTTTGACGCGCGCGAGGCCGGTGTCGATGACGTATTTGATGCCCGGCACGGTGAGCGAGGTTTCGGCGACGTTGGTTGCCAGTACGATGCGGCGTTTCGCGCCTGAGGGGTGGAAGATTTTGTGCTGTTCGGCGTGCGATAGGCGCGCGAACAGGGGCAGGATTTCGTCGTTGCGGCGCAGCGTGGATTTGCGCAGGGCTTCGGCGGCTTCGCGGATTTCGCGTTCGCCCGGCAGGAATATCAAAATATCGCCTTCGCCATACCGCGCCAATTCGTCCGCCGCATCGACAATCGCGTCGGTCAGCTCGACTTCTGCATCGTCTTCGTCTTTGCTGGTCAGCGGTCGGTAGAGGATTTCGACGGGATAGGTGCGCCCGCTCACTTCCAGCACGGGCGCGCCGTTGAAGTGTTGGGAGAAGCGTTCTGCGTCTATGGTTGCCGAGGTGATGATGACTTTCAAATCGGGGCGGCGCGGCAGGAGCTGTTTCAGGTAGCCTAGCAGGAAGTCGATGTTCAGGCTGCGTTCGTGCGCTTCGTCGATGATAATCGTGTCGTAGGCGGCGAGATAACGGTCGGTCTGCGTTTCCGCCAGCAGGATGCCGTCGGTCATCAGCTTGACGCAGGCATCGCGCGAGGTGTGGTCGGTAAAACGCACCTTATAGCCCACCGCGCTGCCGATTTCGGATTTCAACTCTTCGGCAATCCGCTCCGCCACCGAACGCGCGGCCAAACGGCGCGGCTGGGTATGCCCGATCAGCCCCGCCGCCCCGCGCCCGAGTTCCAGACAAATCTTGGGCAACTGCGTGGTTTTGCCCGAACCGGTTTCGCCGCAAATAATCGTTACCTGATTTTCGGCAATGGCTTTTTTGATTTCTTCGAGCTTCTCGTGAACGGGCAGGGTGTTGTCGAACTCGGGTTTGGGCAAGGCGGCCAAACGCTTCAAAAAGATTTCGTGCGATTTTCGGTATTTTTCTTCGACTTTGGACAAGCCGCCGTATTTGTTGGGATTTTTGAAGGCGGATTGCAGGAAGTGGCGGTCTTTGGAGAGGGTTTGGGAGAGGTCGGGATGGGGCATGGCGTTGGAAAAATTTTAAATAAAACAAAGGGAGTGATTATAGTAAAGGTCCTTGGATTCGGATTTCAAGTGCAACACCAGGGTACCGGTGGTTGGAACAGATTCAAGAATAAAACACTTGGCGTTTCGTAGCCAAGTGTTTTTCTTGGCCGGTGGTTCAACTCATCTTGAACCCTGCGTATCTCCCGATTGCTGATATTTCGGAAATCGGTCTGTTTGGGGAAATATTGTCGGATGAGTCCGTTGGTGTTCTCATTCAGCCCTTTCTCCCAAGAATGGTAGGGGCGGCAAAAATAGGTTTTCGCTGCTAATGCTTTGGCTATTTTGGTGTGCTGGTAGAACTCTTTGCCGTTGTCCATGGTGATGGTGTGCACTCTGGCTTTATGTGCCTTTAATACCCTAATGGCCGCCCGGGCAGTGTCTTCGGCTTTTAAGTTCTTTAATTTGCAGATGATGGTGTAGCGGGTAGTGCGTTCGACCAAGGTCAATAACGCGCTTTTCTGATTTTTGCCGACGATGGTGTCGGCCTCCCAATCGCCGATGCGGGTTTTCTGGTCGACGATAGCAGGTCGGTTTTCTATGCCGACGCGGTCGGGCACTTTGCCTCTGGTCCATGTGCTGCCGTAGCGTTTGCGGTAGGGTTTGCTGCATATTCTGAGATGTTGCCACAAAGTGCCGCCGTTGCTTTTGTCTTGGCGGAGGTAGCGGTAAACGGTGCTGTGATGGAGTGTGATCCCGTGGTGTTTGCGCAGGTAGGCGCATATTTGTTCGGGACTGAGTTTGCGGCGGATAAGGGTGTCGATGTGTTGAACCAGCTGCGAATCAAGCTTATAGGGTTTTCGCCGGTGCTGTTTGGTCAGCCGGCTTTGCCGTTGGGCTTTATCGGCGCTGTATTGCTGTCCTTGGATGCAGTGCCGCTTGATTTCGCGGCTGATGGTGCTTTTGTGGCGGTTAAGATGTTTGGCGATTTCGGTGACGGTGCAGTGGCGGAACAGGTATTGGATATGGTATCGTTCGTCTTGGGTCAGTTGTGTGTAGCTCATGGCAATCTTTCTTGCAGGAAAGGCCGTATGCTACCGCATACTGGCCTTTTTCTATTATGGAAAGTTGCACTTTAAATGCGAATCCGCCCTCATATTATTGAAAAGGCCTCAAAACGGCAATTCGGCAGTACTAGAACAGCCAGACTCATAGTGAATTATCTAACATTGCCATTCCCTGCCTACCCGCGCAACCTTCCCCTGCCCAAACGGTAAGGCAAAATCTGCTCGGCGCATTCTGCCGGTTGCCGATATTCACCGTTATCATAAATTTCGAAATGCCAACGTGCTTCAGTTTCAGTAAAATCAGTCAGTATCACACTACCTGGATGATAACGGCACTTACCAATTGAAATCATGCCTTCTCCGATACTGTCCCGACCATCAGGCAGAGAATTAAATTCAGCAACAATCGCAGTCAACCTGTTTTCTGTATCGGTACGCAGCTCGCGAACATCTATTCCATTAGAAGGAGGCAAGACAGGTAAATCCAATGCCACACCGTTTGGACTGCCGTCTACATTTTCGCTCCAGCTGTCACTACCATCATAATAGTGATAAATATTGACTGAGTCTGCCGAATCCTGCTCCTGCCACACATCATCATCAGATTTCGGTCTGGGCGAATCCAATAAACGGATAATGCCTTGTGGCGTTCGGATAATACTTTGATCGGATTCCGTACGACAATGCGTCAATTCGAAATCCTCCGGCCTTATTCCTATGCCACCCTTGGCACGCCGTTCAAAATAGAAATCCCCATCGGACAGACACGGCTTCCCTTGCCAACTGAACGTGCGCTTATTGCGTAGTACACGCCCGTATTCTGCCGGGATGGATACCCAATCATATACTTGCGGCAAACTCAACACCGTCAGAGGAAAATCGTTCCAATAAAATTTTTGTATCGGGCTAGACACACCTAACCTCTCGCCACTTTCAACAGCAACAGTTATACGGGCATCTGCAGGCAGGTCTTCAATACCTGCCAAATATGGCCAATCTACTCCCTTGACAGGCCTTTCTATTGTCCAAATACTCCTCCATTGCAGCATATTAATGACAGACATTGCAAGCAGAGTACCGATAATAAAGCAGAATAAGGCTATCGAACCGGCACGAAGGCAACGGCGTGCAACAACGGGATTGCGACGTAGTCCGAACCACCCAAAAATTAAAGCGCCACAGCAAATTACCAAAAACGGTATCCACCAAATGCCATAAATATCGGTCAAAACATAAGGCAGGTTGATCATATTTTTTATCTAATTTAACTTAAAAAGTTACTGAATTATAACAAGAACAAGGATAAGATACGCAAATTTCATTTTTTTCAACCACCAACTCACAAACGGCTCTGGTAAGTGGCAATTCCCTATTTAGCTTGTCCGATATAGCCTGAGTACCTTCTTTCAGCAAACCGCACAAGCCATGATTGCCAAACACATCGACCGCTTCCCATTATTGAAGTTGGAGCAAGTGATTGATTGGCAACTGATCGAACAATACCTGAATCGTCAAAGAACCCGTTACCTTAGAGACCACCGCGGCCGTCCCGCCTATCCCCTGTTGTCCATGTTCAAAGCCGTCCTGCCCGGACAATGGCACAGCCTCTCCGATCCCGAACTCGAACACAGCCTCATCACCCGCATCGATTTCAACCTGTTTTGCCGTTTTGACGAACTGAGCATCCCCGATTACAGCACCTTATGCCGCTACCGCTACCGGCTGGCGCAAGACGACACCCTGTCCGAATTGCTCAAACTGATTAACTGCCAACTGGCCGAAAAAAAAACCTAAAAGTAGAGAAAGCATCCGCCCGTTGACGCCACCATTATTCAGATCGTCGCAGCAAACAACGTCAAATTGAAAGCCAACTGGCTAAGTGTGTCTGTTGCTGCCTAAAAGGCAATCCGGAGAGTTATTAAAATTTTATGCTCAATACCATTTTGAAAATGAAGAACCTCCCTGATTTCTCCTACTTTTTTCAATATCAGAAAGGCTTTATAATCAATTGAAAATTTTTTAGCGTATTTTTATGCGTCAGATTTCGTTAACAGACTATTTTGCAAAGGTCTCCGTTTTAGGTTTAACAGTATTTCAAACGTACAAGGCTGCCTGAAAACCAGTTTCAGACGACCTGAGACCTTTGCAAAAAGCCCTTCTCCCGACAGCTGAAACCCAAACACAGGTCTTTGGCTATTTCCGTTACAAATATCCACTTATTCTACCCAAATACCCTCTTAATCCTCCTCGGACACCCGATAATCATTCATCTGGGTCGTCTTTTGGGCAGCAACAGACACACTTAGCCAGTTGGCTTTCAATTTGACGTTGTTTGCTGCGACGATCTGAATAATGGTGGCGTCAATGACGGTGGCGGATGCGTTCTCTACTTTATAGGCCTTTTTCGGTCAGTTGGCAGTTAATCAGTTTTTGCAATGATGTTTTTCCAGAATCTGTATAAGCCTGCCAAATTTAGCCTAAGTCATAAAATCCTGTAATTTTCCACCAATCATTTAACTTTGAGAGTAAAATCCCAAAATATTAATTTGCATCATGATTTACGGCTTGGATGTCTCGACGTAAGTTTTAGATTTACAGTTTCAGACGACGTTAGGACGCTATTTTGTAATTTTCCAACAAAGCCGTATGCCATTTATCAACGGATTGACCGAAAGGACGCTTCACATGAGTAATGCAAAACGCGATGTAACCCGCATCAGCCACAACACCAAAATCGTCGCTACGTTGGGGCCGGGCAGCAACAATGTCCAGTTGTTGGAAGACATGATCCGTGTAGGCGGTCTGAATGTCGTCCGTTTCAACTTCAGCCACGGCACGCCTGAATTCCATCAGGAAAACGCCCGCATCGTGCGTGAAGCAGCAAAACGCGCAGGACAGGAAATCGCCATCCTCGCCGACTTGCAAGGTCCAAAAATCCGCGTCGGCAAAATCGCCGGCGGCAGCATCGAATTGAACAAAGGCGAAACGCTGGTTCTTGATGCCGCACTCGAAGGCGAAGGCACGCGCGACGCGGTCGGTTTGGACTACCGCGACCTGCCTAATGATGTCGTTGCAGGCGATGTTTTGTGGTTGGACGACGGTTTGCTGACTTTGACCGTGGAATCCGTTGAAGGCAGTAAGATTGTTACTAAAGTTGAAAATAGCCATGTGTTGAAAAGCAACAAAGGCATCAATAAACGCGGCGGCGGTTTGTCCGCAGGCGCGTTGACCGAGAAAGACTTCCGCGACCTGAAAACCGCGATTGCCATCGGTTGCGACTACCTCGCCATCAGCTTTGTGAAATCCGCCGAAGATTTGCACACTGCCCGCGCCAAAGTCGAAGAAGAAATGAAAGGCAGCACTGCGGTTCGCCCCGGCTTGGTTTCCAAAATCGAACGTGTGGAAGCGATTGAAAACTTGGACGAAATCATCCTCGCCAGCGACGGTATCATGGTGGCGCGCGGCGACTTGGCGGTCGAAGTCGGACACGCAGCCGTCCCCGCCCTGCAAAAACGCATGATCCGCCGTGCACGCGAATTGCGCCGCTTCAGCATTACGGCAACCCAAATGATGGAATCCATGATCACCAACCCCGTCCCGACCCGCGCGGAAGTCAGCGATGTGGCAAACGCGGTATTGGACGGCACCGATGCGGTGATGTGTTCCGCCGAAACTGCCGTCGGCGCGTATCCGTTTGAAACCGTCAGCCAAATGGCGATTATTTGTGCGGCTGCGGAAAAAGAACAAGATTCACTCAACGGCGTTGCCGAACAGGTCGATTATCCCGAAGCCGTCAGCACCAACTTGGCGATTGCCGGCGGCGCGGTCAGCGTGGCGCGCGCGGTTCACGCCAAAGCCATCGTCGCCCTGACCGAAAGCGGCTCAACCGCCTTCGAAATCAGCCGCCACAACATCACTTTGCCGATTTTCGCCCTGACTCCGAGCATTTCCGCCCAACGCCGTATGGCGATGTATCGCGGCGTGCGCCCGATGATTCTGGCGACCAGCACCGACCACGATACCGCGCTGAACGAAGTGGAAGCCATGTTGGTCGAACATAAAATCTTAAGCTCCGGCGACCAATACATCATCACCAGCGGTTCGCAAATGCGCGAATCCGGTTCGACCAATACGCTGGAAGTGCTGCGCGTTAAATAATCGACACGCAAACGGCAGATAAACAAGAGGTCCTTGGATTCGGATTTCAAGTGCAACACTAGGGTACCAGTGGTTGGAACAGATTTAAGAATAAAACACTTGGCGTTTCGTAGCCAAGTGTTTTTCTTGGCCGGTGGTTCAACTCATCTTGAACCCTGCGTATCTCCCGATTACTGATATTTCGGAAATCGGTCTGTTTGGGGAAATATTGTCGGATGAGTCCGTTGGTGTTCTCATTCAGCCCTTTCTCCCAAGAATGGTAAGGGCGGCAAAAATAGGTTTTCGCCTTCAATGCTTTGGCTATTTTGGTGTGTTGGTAGAACTCTTTGCCGTTATCCATGGTGATGGTGTGGACTCTGGCTTTATATGCCTTTAATATCCTAATGGCCGCCCGGGCAGTGTCTTCGGCTTTTAAGTTCTTTAATTTGCAGATAATGGTGTAGCGGGTAGTGCGTTCGACCAAGGTCAATAACGCGCTTTTCTGATTTTTGCCGACGATGGTGTCGGCCTCCCAATCGCCGATGCGGGTTTTCTGGTCGACGATAGCAGGTCGGTTTTCTATGCCGACGCGGTCGGGCACTTTGCCTCTGGTCCATGTGCTGCCGTAGCGTTTGCGGTAGGGTTTGCTGCATATTCTGAGATGTTGCCACAAAGTGCCGCCGTTGCTTTTGTCTTGGCGGAGGTAGCGGTAAACGGTGCTGTGATGGAGTGTGATCTCGTGGTGTTTATGCAGGTAGGCGCATACTTGTTCGGGACTGAGTTTGCGGCGGATAAGGGTGTCGATGTGTTGAATCAGCTGCGAATCGAGCTTATAGGGTTTTCGCCGGTGCTGTTTGGTCAGCCGGCTTTGCTTCTGTGCTTTTTCGGCGCTGTATTGCTGTCCTTGGATGCAGTGCCGCTTGATTTCGCGGCTGATGGTGCTTTTGTGGCGGTTAAGTTGTTTGGCGATTTCGGCGATGGTGCAGTAGCGGGACAGGTATTGGATATGGTATCGTTCGTCTTGGGTCAGTTGTGTGTAGCTCATGGCAATCTTTCTTGCAGGAAAGGCCGTATGCTACCGCATACTGGCCTTTTTCTGTTATGGAAAGTTGCACTTCAAATGCGAATCCGCCGTCGTCTGAAAACTGAACTGGCCCCCAAATCTTGGACACTCATAAAAGCCTATTCAGGCGCTCTGTGCAAGCTGGGTTCTGTATGCGACAGGACTCAGCTTTTTCAATTTCAAACTACAACGCTCCCGGTTGTAGTAATCCATATAGTCATCTATCTGCTTCATCAATTCATCTACCGTCAATTCACCTGCATTATAGAAACACTCCGTCTTCAACACCGCAAAGAAGCTTTCCATCGGCGCATTGTCCCAACAGTTCGCCTTTCGCGACATGCTTTGAACCATGGAATGCTCCGCAAGCAATTCCCTATACCCCGCCGTACGGTACAGCACACCTTGGTCCGAATGAAGCATCGTTCCTTTAGCAGTCAGACGGGGGGCGGCTTTTTCGAGCATTTCCTTCACCATTTCGCTGTTGGCATTGCGGCTCATGGCGTAGGCGACGATTTCCCGGTTGAACAGGTCCAATATCGGCGAGAGGTACAGTTTGCCGTCCTTCCCTTTGAGTTCGGTAACGTCGGTCAGCCATTTTTCGTTGGGCTTTCGGGCTTTGAACCGGCGTTTGAGGAGGTGTTCCGATATCTCGCCCATAGCGGGATGGCGGTAGGCTTTTTTCGCCCGTATGAGGGCTTTCAGTTCCAACTGCCTCATCAACCGCGCCGCTTTTTTGCGGTTCCAACCCAATGCGGCGGCAATGCGCCTTTGTCCGTAGCGTCCTTTATGCCGCCGGTAGGTTTCGACGAGGAGGGCTTTGTCGGCTGCGTCGGGGTCGGGTCGGTCTTGGTGGTGGTAGTAAAAGCTGCTTTTGGGCAGGTTTGCGATGTGCAGCAGGTATTTGAGCGGGTGTTGCACCCTCAGTGCTTGGACGGTTTGGCTTTGTCCTTTTCGGTCTGCTTTTGGCTGAGGGCTTTTAACTCCTTTAGGTAGGCGACCTCTGCGCGCATATAGCACAACTCTTCAATAAGCTCTGCCTGTGTTTTTTCTTGGTCGGGTTTATCTGCGATGAAGGGGTTTTTTCGATGTTGGGGCATGGTTTTGGATTGGGGATGTTCGAGTGCGCCGATACCGCCTTCTTGATAGGCGCGTATCCATCGTCTCAGGTGGGTTCGGGAAATGCCGTAGTGGTCTGCGGTACGCTGTTGGCTGCGTATATGCAGGTAGTGGAGTACGGCTTGGTATTTGAAGTGTAATGTATATTTGCTCATAAAAAAACTGCACCTTGTGAGTTGGAGGGGATGTCCAACTTTTGGGGTGCAGTTCAAACTTGGAAACGGGTTTTCAGACGACCTTTTCGCAATATGCCGTGTCGTCATGCGGAATGTGGGGCGATGGCTTGCCGGGGCGGGTTATTGCCTGATGCTCAATACAGCAGTTTTTTGCGGGGTATTTCAATTATACCGACCTGTTTCAGCAGGCTGACGTCCAAATCCGTCTGCGAGGTACAGGCATCGCCGAAAACGTTTTCACAGTCGGCGTCCACGCGGACGATTCCGCCGAATTCTCCTGATTTGGCAAGGGTGTGGATGTCGGCGAAAATACCTGCGTAAATTTCGTCTGCCGCCAGCATGTCCGCTCCTTCGGCAAATACCGGCAGCCGTGCCAGCGCGGCGGCGACAGCCGAAGCGGAAGGGTAGTCAGAAATAGCGGTGGCTTTCAGGCGGATGTTTTTCGCCATGCCTTTGCCGTGATTGCGGATAACGAAGGCAATCATGCCGGGTTTGTCTTCTACCGGGCGGATGGCGGCATGCAGGACGGGGTGGACGCTTTCACGCTGCATCAGTTTTTCCCGATGCTGCATTTCGCTTTTTGCCTTGATTCTGACCGAGGCGACAGCCCACGCAAGCCAAACCAGCGCGATGGCGGCAAATGCCGTGATGACAGGGGTAAGGTCGGCGAGATAGTCTTGGGGGTTAAACCAGACGCAGGCGGTTAGAAAACCGGCAAAAAACATCAAAATGTATAAAGCCGGTGCAAAACGGCTGAGGACGGATGCGTGCATAAAGATTCCTGTCGGTGGCAGAATAGGTCGTCTGAAACCGCTGTGCGGTATTGTCTTAAGACGATATGATTGTAACGTAAACCATATGGTTTAACACGCCCGAATAACGAACGGCATAATCGGAAGAGGGACGGCGACGCTATTGCCTCCCGCCGCCCGCTGCTTTACCATAAGCCGCTTTCGGTAAAAATGCCGCCACCACTTCCCATCACACAACTGCCATGAAAAAACTGATCACCTCGTTGCCTATTTTCATTGTCTTAGCCGACATGGTTTACGGCTTTGTCCTCAATATCTCGCAAGGGCTTAATTTGCAGCAAAGCACACCTTCTGACGGCGGGCTTGCCGTTACACCCGACATTGCGTTCAACAGCCTGCAAATTATTGCCAACGGCGGCATGATGGTTATTATCGGCTTCGGACTGCTGACTCTGCTCCAACTTAACGGTACGGTTTTAAAACGCCGTATCCTGCCCATCGGCATTTTCCGCACGTTGGGGCTGCTGGCGGTATTGGCATTCAGCGTGCCGTCGCTGTGGGAATGGGGCAATGCGCTGATTTCCGCTGCCGCAGGGCATCCCGTGTTCAATTTCGGCAACCCGCGCTATTTGGCCAGCGCATTTTGTATGCCGCTGATTGCCTTATTGTGTCTGAAGCGGCTGTACGATTGGTACAAACTGCACCGTTTGCCGCAAGCGGATACGGTCGTGCCTGCCGCAGCACAGGAACCGGATAGAAAGGTCGTCTGAAAATCCTTTTTCGGTTTTTCAGACGACCGGTTTTCATAGGTTTAGGGAGATAAAGAATATCGGAAAATAGCAAGGGAAAGATACTTAAACCTAATGATATATAACGTGAATTTGAGATAAGGCTCTCTTTGCCTGATGGCGGACTGTGCGTCGCAGACCCATCGAGACCTTTGCAAAATTCCCCAAAATCCCCTAAATTCCCATCAAGACATTTAGGGGATTTCTCATGAGCACCTTCTTCCGGCAAACCGCACAAGCCATGATTGCCAAACACATCGACCGCTTCCCACTATTGAAGTTGGATCAGGTGATTGATTGGCAACCGATCGAACAGTACCTGAATCGTCAAAGAACCCGTTACCTTAGAGACCACCGCGGCCGTCCCGCCTATCCCCTGTTGTCCATGTTCAAAGCCGTCCTGCTCGGACAATGGCACAGCCTCTCCGATCCCGAACTCGAACACAGCCTCATCACCCGCATCGATTTCAACCTGTTTTGCCGTTTTGACGAACTGAGCATCCCCGATTACAGCACCTTATGCCGCTACCGTAACTGGCTGGCGCAAGACGACACCCTGTCCGAATTGCTGGAACTGATTAACCGACAACTGACCGAAAAAAACCTAAAATTAGAGAAGGCATCCGCCGCCGTCGTTGACGCCACCATTATTCAGACCGCCGGCAGCAAACAGCGTCAGGCCATAGAAGTCGACGAGGAAGGACAAGTCAGCGGCCAAACCACACCGAGTAAGGATAAAGATGCCCGTTGGACAAAGAAAAACGGTTTATACAAACTCGGTTACAAACAACATACCCGTACCGATGAGGAAGGCTATATCGAGAAACTGCACATTACCCCCGCCAATACCCATGAGTGCAACCATCTGTCCCCTTTGTTGGAAGGCATTGCCGAAGGTACGACCGTCTATGCCGACAAAGGCTACGACAGTAAGGAAAACCGGCAACATCTGGAAGACCATCAGTTGTTAGACGGCATTATGCGCAAAGCCTGCCGCAACCGTCCGCTGACGGAAGCGCAAACCAAACGCAACCGATATTTGTCGAAGACCCGTTATGTGGTCGAACAAAGCTTCGGTACGCTGCACCGTAAATTCCGCTACGCCCGGGCAGCCTATTTTGGTCTGCTCAAAGTGAGTGCGCAAAGTCATCTGAAGGCGATGTGTTTAAACCTGTTGAAAGCGGCTAACAGGCTAAGTGTGCCTGTTGCCGCCTAAAAGGCGGCCCGGATACCTGATTGATCAGGTATCCAAGGTGAATTACGGGGATATTTGAGTAGAATCAGTGGATATTTGAAACAAAAACAGCCGAAAATCTTTATTTGGATCTCGGCTGTCGGAAGGAAAGGAATTTTGCAAAGGTCTCTCCTTACCTTTAATCTATGAAAAACTAAACTTATGCAGTTTCGTTATATAAAAGGCCGTCTGAAACTGGATTTCAGACGGCCTTTGCGATTATTTCACAAACCGTACATCTGCCATAAACGGCCGTGTAGCGGCTGGTTTGGCGGAATAGAAGCGGGAGAAAGTGCTGTCGATTTTGGTCTGTATCGGCTTACCGTCCAATGTTGTCGATGCTTCCAATTTCACACCACCGCCACTGGTTTCGCCCAATTTCATATTTGGCAACGTCAGTTTGGCAATATTGAGTTTCACATTTTCCACTTTGGTATCGGGAGACATCAGCTGCTTGCCGACCGGACGGATTTTTTCACCCTCATCATGAGGCGCGGCACCACCGTTGTCGTCAACTACGCCGATATTAATCAATCTGGCAGACGCCAAATCCATCTTGCCGTTTTTGACCGGAATGCCGACAAACAGTTTTACGCCGCGATGAATGAACGTATTGTCCCGCCACTGAGTTTGGCCTTCTTTCGGCGGTTTGGTTTCTGCCGCCACCGAATAAGTGCGGCCCATAATCATCAATTTATAACCTGGAATTTTTTTCGAACCTAATCCATCAGTGATATCTTCGACCAGTTGCGGCGCAGTCAGGGTTTCGTTTGCCAAAATACGGGCTGAAGTTTCTGCCAGATGGGCAGGCTTGCCGTCTATGGTCAATGCCTGTTCATGGCCGAAATCAGACGCAAATGCAGGCACGGCGGCCAGTGCAGCGGCCAATGCTAGAATACGGATGGTTTTCATTGCAGACTCCTTAAAAATGTAATTGGGTTGATTACCCAATAAAATCCGGGCGATATTGGTAGGAGTCAATATTTTTATATAAATGATACAGATTATCAAGAATATTTGTATTTCAAAATAAAAAAGGCCGTCTGAAACCGAGTTTCAGACGGCCTTTTCAATCTACTTAAAACCTTCTATCAGTCTTTGAAGCGTTTGAATACCAATGTGCCGTTGGTACCGCCAAAGCCGAAGGAATTGGAGATGGCAACGTCGATTTTCGCGTCACGCGCTTTGTTGGCACAGTAGTCCAGATCACAACCGGCTTCAACGTCTTGTTCAAAGATGTTGATGGTCGGTGGAGATTTTTGCTCGTGTACTGCCAACACGCTGTACAACGCTTCCACGCCGCCTGCCGCGCCGAGCAAGTGGCCGGTCATGGATTTGGTGGAGTTGACAATAACTTTACGGGCATGGTCGCCCAGCGCGCGTTTGAGCGCTTTGGTTTCGTTGGCATCGCCCAACGGAGTGGATGTACCGTGTGCGTTGACGTAATCGACGTCTTCGGGATTCAGTCCGGCATCTTTCAACGCGCGGGTAACCGCCAATGCAGGGCCTTCTTCGTTCGGAGCGGTGATGTGGTAGGCATCGGAACTCATGCCGAAACCGACGATTTCGGCGTAAATTTTCGCGCCGCGTTTTTTCGCGTGTTCCAATTCTTCCAACACCAGCACGCCCGCACCTTCTCCGATGACGAAACCGTCGCGGCCTTTGTCCCACGGACGGGAAGCGGTGACGGGATCGTCGTTGCGGGTGGAAAGGGCTTTCATGGCTGCGAAGCCGCCCACGCCCAAAGTGCTGATCGCGCCTTCGGCACCGCCTGCAATCATCACGTCGGCGTCGCCGTATTTAATCAGTCGGGCGGAGTCGCCGATGGAGTGTGCGCCGGTGGTACAGGCGGAAACCATGCCGTAGCTGGGGCCGCGGTAGCCTTTGAGGATGGTTACATGACCCGCAATCAGGTTAATCAGCGAACCAGGAATGAAGAAAGGATTGATTTTACGCGCGCCGCCTTCGATAACGGCTTTGCCGGTGGCTTCGATGCTGGGCAGACCGCCGATGCCGGAACCGATATTCACGCCGACACGGTCTTTGTCGAGGCTTTCCAATGCGTCCAAACCGGCATCGTTGATGGCTTGCAGCGCGGCGGCGATGCCGTAGTGGATGAACACGTCCATGCGGCGGGCTTCTTTGGCGCTGATGTATTGGCCGATGTCGAAATCGCGCACTTCGCCGGCGATTTGGCTGTTGATGTCGGATGCGTCAAAGCGGGTAATCCGGCCGATGCCGCTTTTGCCTGCGAGCAGGTTGCTCCATGCGGTGGCGACGTCGTTGCCGACCGGTGATACTTGGCCGAGGCCTGTGATGACTACTCTTCTCTGACTCATGATAATCTCGCTGTTGGTTTTCGGTAGGATGCGGCAAGATGCCGTCTGAAAATGATAATAGCGGTTCGGAATCGGATTCCTGGCGGCTATTATAACGGATTTTGCCCCACATATATAAGGTAACAGCCTCTATTGCGCTAACGCAGCAGAGGCTGGGGATGTTTGGTGCGGCCGATTAGCCGTTGTGGGCGTTGATGTAGTCGATAGCCAGTTGTACGGTAGTGATTTTTTCGGCTTCTTCATCGGGGATTTCGCAACCGAAAGCTTCTTCCAAAGCCATAACCAATTCTACGGTGTCCAAAGAATCTGCACCCAGGTCGTCTTGGAAGGAAGATTCATTTTTGACTTCGGCTTCGCTTACGCCCAGTTGTTCAGCAACAATTTTCTTAACTTGTTGTTCGATGTTTGACATATCAGTCGTTCCTTTTGCCTTGCGGCGGGTTGTTTAAGAGAAATAAATTCGTCGGTATTGTACCGAGTTCGGATAGAGTTTTCCATCTAAACCTGCATTCTAACACAGATTATTCTGGAAAAACCTGTTGTTGTGCATATTAGCATAGCCTGATTTTAACCTACAAGCGGGAATTTGTTTTTCTTTGGTATCAATAAGTTAATAAGCGGAAAGGTCGTCTGAAAACTGATTTTCCCGTTTCAGACGACCTTTTTATGAGATTAATGGGGGCTTGGAAGTTAATGAGTAGCGTGGGCCTCGTCCGCAAGCCTGTTGTCCACAATTTGAATTTAGCGGTTATTCTTGCATTTATATCGTGGGTAGAACCCACGCTACTCGTTGTTGCAACGGAACTTGTCCCTTCCCCCGTCCGGCGGGGGAAGGTTGGGATTGGGGTGGCTTTTGGAGTTTAGGTCAAATCAAATTCGTACAGTCCGCAGAGCCACCCTCTCCCCAGCCCTCTCACGCGAGACGGGAGAGGGGGCAGGTTGCAGGCAAAAATAAGGTCGTCTGAAAACTTTGGGATTTGGGTGTTAGGGAAACACGTTCACGTTCATTTTCAGACGACCTTTTATTCAATCAAGGCAGATTTGGGATAACCCAAGTAGCGTGGGCTTTGCCCACGAAATCCACCATCCAACAACTAAATCCGACAACAGTCACATAGACTTTCATTTTGGCATTCATCTCGTGGGTAAAGCCCACGTTACGGCTTGCTGTAACGGCAACTTTGCCCTTCCTTCATCTAACGGAGGAAATTTGCGTACGTATGCTAATATATTGCGAGAATTGTGCCTGTCAGATTTAGCCGTAATGGCAAGGCATTATTTCATTACTCAAAAATTCTCTATGAATTAGATATTTAAAATAAAATATTAAAATTTTAGGATACGCACATGCAAGATCAGGAAGAAAGTAAAAATCAGGAAATACAAGAAAAGCAGGAACAAGAAGACAAGGGTGCCATGACCAAGTTGCAAGATGTGTTCAATCTTGCGCATGACCAAGCTCATCCCGATAAGATCGATGCCACTATCCGTACCAATACTCGGGTGTCCGGAACGAATATGTGGGTATTGATGTTTGCCATTGCTGTGGCGAGTATCGGTCTAAATGTAAACAGCACGGCGGTAGTGATCGGAGCGATGTTGATTTCCCCGTTGATGGGGCCGATCGTCGGTATGGGTTACGGTTTGGCGGTGGGCGATACTGCGCTGATCCGCCAAGCGGTGCGCAATATTATGGTATTCGTCGCCATCAGTTTGGTTACTGCTACACTGTATTTTCTATTAACCCCGCTTAAAGAGGCGCAAAGCGAGCTTTTGGCGCGTACTCAGCCGACCCTTTGGGATGTGTTGATTGCCTTCTTCGGCGGTAGTGCGGGCATTGTGGCGCTGACCCGAAAAGAAGGAGGCAATGCCATACCGGGTGTGGCGATTGCGACCGCATTGATGCCGCCCCTGTGTACTGCGGGCTACGGACTGGCACATGGCAACTGGCAATATTTTTTCGGCGCTTCATATCTTTTTGCCATCAACTGCGTGTTCATAGCTTTTTCGACCTTGTTGTTTTCCAAACTGCTCAAGCTGCCGCGCAGGGGGTTGGTAACGGAATCCAAACGCCGGTTGCAAAGTATCATGATTACTGTTGTCGTGTTGGCTGTGATGATTCCGAGCGGCTATATGGCATCAGGACTGGTGCGCCAGGAACTGTTCAACACAAAAGCCAATGCCGCGATCACCGCCGCGCAGCAGCAGGAAAGTTTTTTTGTTCTTCGTAAGGTATTGAACTACAAGGAAAATAAAGTCGGTCTGATTGTCAACGGAACGGGTAATGCCGAGAAAATCATCGCCCTGTTGGAAAAAAGCCTTAATGCGTCGGGGGTAAAAGAGCCGGAGGTGAACGTGGTTTATGCGGGAGGGGATGGTGCCAAAATCGAAGAATTGCTGGCAAGCCGAAACAATCCGGTTCAGCAGCAAAATGAACTGAAAGAGCAGCAGGCCTATATCGATACCGTGCTTGCGGGCAAAACTGCCGATACCGCCGGTGCTGACGATGCAGCGGTACTCAAGGAATTAAAAGCCCAATATCCGGAAGCGGAAAAAATCGTTGTCGGACGCGGCTTGGTTTGGGAGAAAGCGCAAACAGAGCCTGTTTCCGAGCAGCCTGAAAGCGGCAAAAATACTAAATCGAAAACAGGCGAACATGACGATATTGTCGTGGTTTCGCTCGAATTTAAGGAGTCTTTGCCTGCCAAAGACCGCGAACGCTTACAGGCGTGGTTGAACCAGCGTTATGAGGGTAAGGCCGTGCGCATGTTTGTGAACACTCAAGTTTCAGACATATAACCCGTTTCACGAATACTCCGCCTGTCGGCTTTATCCGTTTTCAGGAAATAATTTTATTCTTTAACGACCAAATCCGCCTCAAACATGCCCCTTAAGGCGTTGGAGAGGCGGATTTCTTCGGCGTGTTCCAGCATGTCGCGGGTGATGTGCGTTTCGATGACTGCGTCCGCGCCCAAGTAGGTTTGCGGCTGTTGCAACACGGCTTGGCGCATGACGCCGTTGAGGATGTCCAAATCCAGAGACGGGGTGAGCCATTGCCCTTGGTATTTGATGAATACGTTGCTTCTGCCGCCTTCGAGCAGGAGGCCGTCTGAATTGAAAAACAGGCTGTCGAACGCGCCTTGTGTTTCGGCGGTTTGCCACGCTTGGTCGAAGAGGGCGCGGCGGGTGGTTTTGAAGCGGCGCAGGTAGTCGCGGCGCGGGAGGGGTTGCGGGGCGGGGATGACGCGCTGCGGGGCGGACAGCTCGGCGGTGGCGGCATGGCTGAGGATGAGATCGTCTGAAACGAGTTCGGCTTTCAAGCGGAAGAGGCCGTCGGGCAAGTCGGCGATGTATTGCCGGATTCGGGTTTCGCCATCGTCGGGCAGGGGCAGGTTGAGGGCTTGGGCTGAGATTTTCAGACGACCTAAATGCAGGTCGAGCAGGCGGCATTGCCTGTTTTCCACGCGCATGGTTTCGAAGATGCCGAAGGCGGGGCGCAGTTCGTTGAGGAAACGGGCTTTCCAGCCGCATTCCCGATATTCGGCGTCGGGGTCGCTGTCGATGACGATGCCGGAACCGACGCCGTATATGCCTTGATATAGTGGATTAACTTTAAACCGGTACGGCGTTGCCCCGCCTTGCCGTACTGTCTTCGGCTTCGTCGCCTTGTCCTGATTTAAATTTAATCCACTATCTAGGTCGTCTGAAAATGGAAGGTCGTCTGAAATCGGGTCTGAAACGGGTTTGAGCGACAGGGTGCGGATGACGACGTTGAATATACCTTCAAATCCCAGCCCGCCCGCGCAGGGTTTCAGGTAGCCGATGCTGCCGGTGTACAGTCCGCGCGGTTCGGCTTCGAGCGATTCGATAATCTGCATGCTCATGCGTTTGGGTGCGCCGGTGATGCTGCCGCAGGGGAAGGCGGCGCGGAGGATGTCGGCGGCGCTAATGTGCGGCAGGGCTTGGGCTTGGATGGTGCTGGTCATCTGCCAGACGCTGCCGAAACGCGATACTTTAAACGGCTCGGGCACGCATACTTTGCCGGTTTGGGCGATTTTGCCGAGGTCGTTGCGCAGCAAATCGACAATCATCACGTTTTCGGCGCGGTTTTTCGGGTCGGCTTGCAACTCGGCGGCGCGGCGTTCGTCTTGCCCGTCGCCCAAAATCGGCGCGGTGCCTTTCATCGGTTCGGTGCTGATGGTGCCGTCCGCACCGATTTTGAGGAAGAGTTCGGGCGAGAAACACAGCGTCCACGCGGATTTTCCTGCCGCATCGGGCAGGTGGGACAAAACGGCATAGGGGACGGGCTGGCGCAAGCGGCGGTAGAGGCTGACGGGATTGCCGTAGGCTTGCAGGTGCAGGCGGGTGGTGTAGTTGATTTGATAGGTGTCGCCGCGCCGGATGGCTTCGTGGATTTGGCGGATGCGGTCGAGGTAATCGGCTTCGGATACGGAGGATTGCGGCGTGGAAATACCGGCGGGGAGGTCGTCTGAATTTTGGGCAAGCCAGCTTGCGGCATCGATGTCGGCGCAGTCGGCAAACCAGTGCAGGGCAAGATTGCCGCCGCGTTCGGACGCTATCCCCATCAGCGGCAAACCGAATTCGTAGTCTGCAAACAACACAGCATGCAGCCCTTTTTGCCAGCCCTTTTGCAGCGTATCGTCCAGCGAATCCAGTTCGTTATGATGGAAAAGGCGGTTTTCCACATGATTTTGATAGAGTTTTGCGCGGCCGCTTACGGCATCGTCAAACAGGGCGAAATAGGGCATGGCTGTGGTGCAAATAGCCTGATTATACGCCGTTTTTACACAAATTAGCAGACCGCGCCGAAAAAAATGGGTCAGTGTAATTTTATGTAGTCCGCTGAGGGGCAAAGGAGTAGAATCAAACCATACCACACCATATCATTTCAAACTTAATCAATAAGGAGACCCTATGGCAGATCATCAGTTAGAACCGTTCGAAAACGTTGAATTGGGCGAAAAGCAAGACCAGTTGCAAGTTTTCGAAAAAGCCGTTTTGGAACACGAAGGACGCGGTACGGACGAAGATTCCGGCAGCGCACCGCTTCCCGCCAATTACCCCTACAAACAACGTATGCGCCGCGCCGCATACGAAAAAGAAAAACAAAAGCTGCAAATCGAATTGCTGAAAGTGCAAAGCTGGGTCAAAGACTCCGGCCAACGCATCGTCAGCCTGTTTGAAGGCCGCGACGCCGCAGGCAAGGGCGGTACCATCAAACGCTTTATGGAACATTTGAATCCGCGCGGCGCACGCGTTGTCGCTTTGGAAAAACCGACCACCACCGAACGCGGCCAATGGTATTTCCAACGCTACATCCAAAACCTGCCGACCGCAGGCGAAATGGTATTCTTCGACCGCTCATGGTACAACCGCGCCGGCGTAGAACGCGTGATGGGCTTCTGCGAACCCAACGAATACCTGCTCTTCATGCGCCAAACCCCTGAATTGGAACGTATGCTCGTCGCCAGCGGCATCCACCTCTTCAAATTCTGGTTCTCCGTATCCCGCGAAGAACAACTGCGCCGCTTCATCTCCCGCCGCGACGACCCCCTGAAACACTGGAAACTTTCCCCCGTGGACATCCAGTCGCTCGACCGCTGGGACGACTACACCGAAGCCAAAAACGCCATGTTCTTCCACACCCACACCGGCGACGCGCCTTGGGTCATCATCCGTTCCGACGACAAAAAACGCGCCCGCCTCAACTGTATCCGCTACTTCCTGCATCAGTTGGACTACCCGGGCAAAGACGTGAAAGCCATCGGCAAAGTGGACGAAAAAATCGTCCTCGTCCCCGATACGCGCTACAAAGAGAAAACCGTCGATATCGGTCACGACTGATTGAGCGGTCAGCCGTTTGAGCAGTAAAAAGGTCGTCTGAAAACCTGAAATACGGGTTTTCAGACGACCTTTGTTTGTGTGGTAAAGGTCTTGGATATTGACTGTCGTAAAAGACAGGCTGGCCACCGAAACCGACCAAGCTTATCTCAACGCCAACCCCGACGGTACGGCAACCCGCTTCAACGATTCTGCGCTCACGCCCAGCCTGCGCCTAAGCGTACCGATGGGAGAACAGTTCACCGGTTTCGCCACCTATTCACAAGGCTTCCGCACGCCGCCGTTTGACAGCGCGACCATGGCGTTTGCCAACACGACCTACGGCTATGCCGTCATCCCGAATGCGAATCTCAAATCCGAACGCTCCAACAGCTTCGAATTGGGCATGAAGTTCAAAAACGAACGCGCCCGCGCGCAAGTTACTGCGTTCTACAACCGTTATCGAAACTTCATCGACCGCACCGAAGTCGGCACTGCCTCCATAGGCGGCCGCCCGATTATCCAGTACCAATATCAAAATCTGGATAGGGTCAAAACCTACGGTGCCGAAGCCTCCGCCGCCTACAAATTCCTGCCGGGCTGGCAAGTCTCCGGCAGCATCGCGTGGATGCGCGGCAAGCAGCAAGACGGCACGCCGCTGGATTCCGCCTACCCGCTCAACGGCGTTTTGGGATTAGACTACGCACAAGAAAAATGGGGCGTCGATACCAAACTGCGCTGGTCGAAAAAACACAGCCGCGTCAGCAGCGACAGCGTTTTCCAAGCGCCGGGCTACGGCGTATGGGATGTCGGCGCGTGGTACAAGCCGTCTAAAAACGTCGAAATCGGCGCGAACATTTACAACATCGGCAACAAAAAATACTGGCAACACGCAGACGTCGCCGGCATGAGCCGCTCAAGCGTGATGGATTTGTACACCGAAACTGGACGCAATTTCGCCGCCCGCGTGCAGCTTAAGTTTTAGTGTTCCCAAAGAGGTCGTCTGAAAACAGGTCATGGGTTAAATGCCTGACACCCAAACCAAACAGCAAATCAAATCTTTGATTTTTCAGACGACCTCAAGCCATCCCGCACAATGCCGACCTCAAAATTTATAGTGGATTAACTTTAAACCAGTACGGCGTTGCCTCGCCTTACCGTACTATCTGTACTGTCTGCGGCTTCGTCGCCTTGTCCTGATTTAAAGTTAATCCACTATAGTCAGTTACCGATACTTTTCATTTTCTGTTTCCCTTCACTATCGCCCCTTGACACTACCTATCGCTAATGATTTAATTTTCAAATCTGATTAATAATCATTTTTAATCAACTATGGAACAGCAGCTTGTTTGGACACCGCGCCAATCCGCGCCCAAAGCCTTTCCCGAACGGCAGGCGTTGATGCCGATATGGGGCGGCATACCGATTCCCCGTCCGCAATGGCAAAATATTTGGCGGCAGCAGCTCCCCCATGCCGCCGATTCCGACGCGCTCGCCTATCTGCACATCCCCTTCTGCGCTAACCACTGCGTGTTCTGCGGCTTCTACCGCAACGCGTGGAAAGAGAGTTACAGCAGCGTTTACACCGACAAAATCATCGAAGAAATGGCGGCGGAAGCCGAAATCCGCCAAGGCAACGGTAAAATCCGCGCCGTCTATTTCGGCGGCGGCACGCCCACCGCGCTGCAAACCCAAGACCTAGCCAGACTCATCCGCGCCTGTTACCAATACCTGCCGATTGCCGACGACTGCGAGTTCACCATCGAAGGCCGCATGAGCCATTTCGACATCGAAAAAGCCCAAGCCTGCGTCGAAGCGGGTGCCAACCGCATTTCCATCGGCGTGCAAACTTTCGACACCGCCATCCGCCGCCGCCTCGGCCGCAAACACGGCGGAGACGAAGCCTTTGCTTATCTGGAAAAACTGTGTGAAATCAATGCCGTTATCGTTGTCGATTTGATGTTCGGCCTGCCCAACCAAACCGACGCCGTCTGGCAAAACGACCTCGAACGCGCCACCGCCCTGCCTTTGTCCGGACTCGACACCTACGCCTTCAATCTCTATCCCATGCTGCCCATCAACCGCATGGTGGAAAAAGGCGCATTTCCCGCCCCGCCGGGTTTCGACGTTCAGGCAGACCAATACGCCTACTCC
This sequence comes from Neisseria mucosa, assembly GCA_003028315.1. Classification (NCBI taxonomy): domain Bacteria; kingdom Pseudomonadati; phylum Pseudomonadota; class Betaproteobacteria; order Neisseriales; family Neisseriaceae; genus Neisseria; species Neisseria mucosa. The sequence goes on from CP028150.1 coordinate 2,397,616, forward strand.
GTCGAAACGCTGGCGCAAAAAGGCTGGAACCAAGTCAGCAACAGCCATTTCGCCTATCCCGGCCGCGGCGAACGCAACCGCTACAACACACTGGTCAAATCCAATATCCCCTGCTGGGCGTTCGGCTCCGGCGCAGGCGGCAACCTCGGCGGCTTCAGCTATCAGGTGCAGGGCGATTTAGACAGCTACCTCGCCACCCCGAAAGGCGAAAAAAACATCGCCTTCATGAGCGGCCACAGCCCGAACAAAACCCTGCTCGGACAAGTGCAGCACGACATGGAAACAGGTCGTCTGAATCCCTCGCTATTTGACGGCAACGCCGCCGCGCAGAAGCTGATTGCCCAATGGCAGGCAATGCAGCTCTTTGAAGAACAAGGTTCAGACGGCCTCATCCGCCTGAACACCAGCGGCCGCTACTGGTCGCCCACCCTCATCCGCAAACTCATGCTCACCCTTCCGACTCAAGAAAAGGATCAAACCATGCAAAAACTTTCATCCGAACAACAAATCATGTTGCGCCAATCATTGGAAAAAAATCCCGGCCAAGTGCTCGAAATGCTCGCCGCGCAAAACCAATGCAGCTTTGAAGACGTCATCCGCTGCCTGCCCGAAAACTGCATCCGCCAAACCGAAGGCAGCCGCATCGTCGAAATCCTCCAAGCCGTCGCCGCTTGGGACGAAGCCGTCACCTTCATCGCCCACACCCCCGACGCCATCGTCGAAGTTACCGGCAAACTGCCCGGCGGCAAAGTCGGTCGCGGCTTCTACAACTTCGACCACCCCGAAACCGACGGCGGCGTACACGGTCATATCTATTACGAAAACTGCGCCGCCATCTACCTTTTAGAGCGTCCGTTTATGGGCAAAGACACCTGCTCGCTCAACTTCATCAACCGCAACGGCGGCGCCATGTTCAAAATCTTCGTCGGACGCGACGAAGCAGGCGAACTCAAACAACACCAAATCGAAGCCATGAGAAAACTGTTTGCGGCGGCTTAAACAGGTTTCAGACGACCTTTGCCCGAAACCGATAGAAATTGCCGCATTCCTGCACAAACGAAACCATCTTTCGGCATCGTAAATAGCCGATGAAATTCGACAGGCTGCCTGCAAGATTGGTGTTTGCCCCAAAGTAAGCTTACGCTTACCGCCCTCTCCCTAACCCTCTCCCACGGGGAGAGGGGATTGAGGATACTGAGATTCAAGCATTTTTGGCTTCTCTGCCACTTGAAGTTTACCCGTCAACCCATCCCCTCTCCCCGCGGGAGAGGGCTAGGGAGAGGGCAAAACCCACGCTACGGCAGTTGTCATGAAACCCGCTTTGCCCGCTTTCAGACGACCTAATACTCTGCCGCGAAAGAGAACCAAAAAGAAGTAGCGTGGGCTATGCCCACGACAGCACAACATCAAACACAACAAGGTCGTCTGAAAGCGCAGTATCAATGAAGTTAAAACGAATACAGCGAGTTTCGTTAAAAACAAATACAGATTTCAGACGACCTTTGGAGCAAAATCGCGGGCATAGCCCACGCTACAACTGAACCATTTTTGGCTTCTCTGCCACTTTTAGCTTCCCTGTCAACCCATCCCCTCTCCCCGTGGGAGAGGGGATGGGAGAGGGTAAAGCACAAACCGGTAAGTCAATTCAGCAGGCAAAATCCACGCTACGGCTGTTGTTATAAAACCCGCTTTGCCCGTTTTCAGACGACCTTTGATTCAACTGAGCACCAACCATTTTTGGCATTCTCTGTCGTTTGGATTCTCCCTACCAACCCATCCCCTCTCCCCGTGGGAGAGGGCTAGGGAGAGGGTACGACCCCAAACCGGTAAGTTAATTCCGCAGACAAAACCCATGCTACGGCTATTGTTATAAAACTCGTTTTGCCTGTTTTTCAGACAATCTCAGTTCTGTCGCAAGAGAAAACCGAAAAAAGGCAGCGTGGGCTTTGCCCACGACCACGCAGCATCAAACACAACAAAGTCGTCTGAAAATCAACCAGCCTGTCCCAACCACTCAACAAAGTAAACAGATTATTGAACCCCTAACCATCCAACACACAAAGGAGCTCCCCATGCAACTCATCTTCGGTGCCAACGGCCCGTCCGGCCGCGCGTTCATCAGCACACTCACCCATCCTGCCGACACCGTCGCCGTATTAAGAAAGCCGCCTGAAGACTCGTTCTTTAGCGAACACCGCATTCAGACGGCCACCGCCGACGCGCTCGATGCCGACGCGCTCGACAAAGTGTTCGCACAATACCGCCCCGACAGCGTCATCAGCTTCGTTGGCGGCAAAAACGAACAAGGCATACGCAGCGACGCACTGGGCAACATCAACATCATTGCCGCCACCCAGGCTACCAACCCGCAAGCCCGTTTCATCCTGATTACCAGCATGGGCTGCGGCGAACAATGGGACATGATGAGCGAACCCTTCAAACAAGCCCTCGGCGAAGCCGTCCGCGCCAAAACCGAAGCCGAAATCTACCTCAAACAAAGCAGCCTGAACTGGACCATCCTCCGCCCCTGCGGATTGGACAACAGCGAAGACAACCGCCACATCCTGACCGACCACCCCGACGGCATCCCTAAAAACTACATGAGCCGAAACGGACTCGCCGCCGCCGTCACCGTCGTCCTGCAAGACCCCGAAAGCATCGGTAAGGTTTACACCGTCGGTTCAGGCAGTTAACACAGCGCCCATAGCCAAACAGGTCGTCTGAAAAGGTTTCAGACGACCTGTTTGGCGCTTGACTGATTCGATAGGTAACAATATATCCGCTTATGGCTTGGTAGGGATGAGCGGCAGAAGTTTATCGGCACATTCAAGAAACAAGTTATCTTGAGGATAAAGCGGATTGGGCAGATAGAGCGGGCGATAGCAGGAAATGCCGGCATCGTCATTTCCGCGCGGGCGGGTATTTGGAGGTTTGAGATTACGGCAATCTTCATAATTTTTTGAAAAACTCAGGATCAGACTCACGCTGATTAGGAATGACGGTACGGCGTTGCTTATTCAAATTTTTATAAAAAACGTCGTCTGAAATTTTCAGACGACGTTTTGTTGTCGGCAATCAATCAATATTTATTGATGTTGCTGTGGATATTGTATTGGTTGTGTTCCGTATCGTGGGAATCTTGCGGCTCGTTGCGGACGTGCGGTTTGTCGTCAGACATGTTGTCCAAGTCGCGGCCGGGTTCGGATACGGTGTCGCCGATGTTGATGCTGGTCAGGTTTTCCAAAATGATGGCGGACGAGAGATGTTCGCCGGTGCGGTATACCATGGCCAATGCGGTTTCTTCGGCAGGGATGGAAACATATTTAACGATGTTCTTACGGCCTTTTTTGCCTTCTTCCAAATCGACTTTCACTTGGCGGTCGCGTTTGTAAATGCTCAAGACCGTGCCTTTGTCCAAGCCGTCGGCGGAACCTTTGTTCAGGGTAACGGTTTGGAATTGTCCGGCTTCGTGTACGCCGTCGAGGATGGAGATGACTTTACCGTCGATGTGTTGCGTCGGTGCGTGCGGCATGATTTGGAAAGGCTCGGTTTCGCCGTCCATTTTCAGTAGGAAATCGCCTTTGCGGATTTCGGAAACGGCTTCTTCCACAATCATAGGCTGCGCGGTTTGGGTCGGCACTTTCGCCAGCGGGTGCAGGCGGGTGTAGTATTCGCCGTCTTTCAGGTATTTGCGGTCTTCGTCGGAAGCGGAGTCCAGCGCGCTGTTGGTGTAGGGCAGGGTGCTGACGATGCCGCTGAAGACAACTTCTTGTCCGAGGTATTTGCGGGTATCGGGATCGGTCAGGTCTTTGACGGCGCGGTAAACCAGATAGCGGCCGGGTTCGGTAACGCCGTAGGCGTACACGCGTTCGCCTTTGCTGTACATGATGCGGTTGTCAGGACCGTCGATCAGGCGCGGTGCGTCTTGGGTCTTCATTTGGTCGATGAACTGCGGATGTTGCATGAACATGCGGTAGAAGTTCACGTTGACGGTTTGGATGCCGTAGCCTGAAGAGGTTTCGCGGACGCGCGGGCTGAGTTTGATGACCGGAATGCCGTCATTGCCTGCGGAGCCGTTTTCGAAGCCCAGTTGCGGGCGGCCGTTGACGTAGCGCAAAACCAACACCTGACCCGGATAAATCAGATGCGGATTGCGGATTTCCCCGCGGTTTGCGCCCCAAAGGCGGTTCCACTGCCACGGGCTGTACAGATATTTGCCGGAGATACCCCAGAGTGTGTCGCCGTTTTTCACGACGTAGCGTTGCGGCGCATCGGGGCGCACTTTTAATGAAGCTGCTTGAGCGTGGGCGGAAATTGCCATGCCTGCGACACAAAGCAGGGTTATAATACGTTGTTGCATAACCGTTCCCCTTGAAATTGATTCGGTTTGTCTTTAAATGATAAATGGAGAAAATGAAATGGCCGGGAGTTTGCAAAAACCGCCGTCCCCCTTTAAAAAACGTCAATGGGCGTTTCGTGCGCATTGAACGGAAATTCATTGGTACATATTTTATCATTGAATGTTAGTGTCATCACGGGAATTGTGAAGACAGGCGCAAAATTTGTATGAAAACACACACAATCTGCTGCCGGACGTGTTTGAATGCGCGTCCCAAGTATTGAAAAACGAAGAGAAAATTATGGCTTTACTGAATATCCTGCAATATCCCGACGAGCGTCTGCACACCGTGGCGAAGCCTGTCGAGCAAGTCGATGAGCGCATCCAAAAGCTGGTTGCCGATATGTTTGAAACCATGTACGAAGCGCGCGGTATCGGGCTGGCGGCGACGCAGGTCGATGTGCATGAGCGCGTCGTCGTAATGGATTTGACCGAAGACCGCAGCGAGCCGCGCGTGTTCATCAACCCCGTCATTGTTGAAAAAGACGGCGAAACCACTTACGAGGAAGGCTGCCTGTCCGTGCCGGGCATTTACGACACCGTTACCCGCGCCGAGCGCGTCAAGGTCGAGGCTTTGAACGAAAAAGGCGAGAAATTTACGCTAGAGGCGGACGGACTGTTGGCGATTTGCGTGCAGCACGAGTTGGATCACCTGATGGGCATCGTTTTTGTCGAACGCCTGTCGCAGCTCAAACAGGGTCGGATTAAGACCAAACTGAAAAAACGTCAGAAACACACCATCTAAAAGCCGAATGATACGGTCGAACAGGTCGTCTGAAAGAGGAAAGCGGCAGCAAGCCGTTGTTTTTCAAACTTTCAGACGACCTGTCGCAATGTTTGCCGTTGCGCTATATAGGTCGTCTGAAACCCATTTCCAAGGAGTTTCCCATGAAAGTCATCTTTGCCGGTACGCCCGATTTTGCCGCTGCCGCCTTAAAAGCCATAGCCGCCGCCGGTTTTGAAATCCCGCTGGTGTTGACCCAGCCCGACCGCCCCAAAGGACGCGGGATGCAGCTTGCTCCGTCTCCTGTGAAGCAGGCCGCGTTGGAATTGGGTTTGCGCGTGGCGCAGCCTGAAAAACTGCGCAACAACGCCGAAGCCCTGCAAATGCTCAAAGAGGTTGAAGCCGACGTAATGGTCGTTGCCGCCTACGGACTGATTCTGCCGCAAGACGTGTTGGATACGCCGAAACACGGCTGCCTCAACATCCACGCCTCGCTGCTGCCCCGTTGGCGCGGCGCGGCGCCGATTCAGCGCGCGATTGAAGCGGGCGATGCCGAAACGGGCGTGTGTATCATGCAGATGGACATCGGTTTGGACACTGGCGATGTGGTCAGCGAACACCGTTACGCCATCCAACCGACCGATACGGCGAATGAAGTACACGATGCGCTGATGAATCTCGGTGCGGCGGCGATTGTTGCTGATTTGCAACAATTAAAAACAGAAGGTCGTCTGAAAAGCGTCAAACAGCCAGAAAAAGGCGTGACTTATGCGCAAAAATTAAGCAAAGAAGAAGCGCGTATCGATTGGAACGAAAGCGCGGCAGTGATTGAACGCAAAATCCGTGCCTTCAACCCCGTCCCCGCTGCGTGGGTGGAATATCAGGGTAAACCGATGAAAATCTGGCGGGCTGAAGTAGTGGCACAACAAGGCAGGGCGGGCGAAGTGTTGTCTTGCTCGGCTGATGGCTTGGTCGTTGCCTGCGGCGAGAATGCGCTGAAGATTACCGAATTGCAGCCTTCCGGCAGCAAACGGATGCCGATTGCGGCGTTTGCGGCAGGGCATAAGATTGAGGTTGGGACGGTTTTGTAGAAGCCGTTTGCAGACTGATTAATTTTCAGACGACCTTTCTTTGAATGATTCAGAGGTCGTCTGAAAATATCGGCAGGGAAACGTTTGGTTTTGTTGAACTGACGACAAGATTCCCCACGTTTAGGAGCAGATCATGGCAGTGTTTGAAGTAGTCGAAGGCGATATTACAAAACTTGAAGTCGATGCCATCGTGAACGCCGCCAATGCCTCGTTGTTGGGCGGCGGCGGCGTGGACGGCGCGATTCACCGCGCGGCGGGACGGGAATTGTTGGAAGCGTGCAGAAAGTTGAACGGCTGCCGCACGGGCGAAGCGAAAATCACCCAAGGCTACCGGCTGCCGGCGAAATTTGTGATTCACACCGTCGGGCCGGTTTGGTTCGGCGGACACCGCAGCGAAGCGGTCAAGCTGGCAGAGGCGTATCAAAATTCCCTGCTGTTGGCGCAAGAACACGGCATCCGCAGCATCGCCTTCCCCTGTATCAGCACAGGCGTGTACCGTTTCCCCGCTGATTTGGCTGCCGAAACAGCTTTGGCGATTTTGAAAAAAACCTTGCCGCAGTGTCCGTCTGTCGAAAAAATCATTTTCTGTTGCTATTCGCCGCAGGATGCCGAACGCTATCGGACATTGTTGGAACGGGACGGGGCGGTCGTCTGAAAGTCTTGAATCGGGCGAAACGGTAGATAAAAGGTTTTCAGACAACCTCGGGTAAACTTGAGGTCGTCTGAAAACGAAAAAGCCGAACATATAAGTCTGGCTTCCTCTAAGAACTCATTAATCGTCGCAGTGGTTGTCGGTGTCCACTTTGATGACGCGGCCGCTTTGTGAGGAAACGTCCACATCGTATTCGGTGCAGCCTCTGCGGATTTCGATTTCCCAGCGTCCGTCGCTGTGGTCGATGTCGGTAACGCGGCCGCCGCCGACGCGTTTCTTGGCGATTTTGACGGCTTGCGCTTGGGAGATGGCGCGGGAATGTTTGTGTGGTGCCGCCGCGGCGGTCAGGCTGCCGGAAACGAGTGCGACGGAAACGGCAAGCAGGGAGAGGGCGCGCAAAGTCATGATGAATCCTTATGTGTGTTGAAAAGAACGGACTATATGGATATTGTCATGAGCGGGCAATCGGATTAACACAATTTGAATTTTGCCCCGAACACCGCCTGAACTCCGTGTACGGCGTTTACATTTTTATAGTGGATTAACTTTAAATCAGGACAAGGCGACGAAGCCGCAGACAGTACAGATAGTACGGCAAGGCGAGGTAACGCCGTACTGGTTTAAAGTTAATCCACTATAACGAACCAATCGAACCGAAGCAGGTATTTAAGGAATTGAATTTATGAGTATGTCCCTCGCCCAAAAACTCGCCGCCGACAGCATTGCGGCGGTCGCCGAAGGGCGCAACCTTCAGGATGTGTTGGCGCAAATCCGCGCGGCGCATCCCGAGCTGACGACGCAGGAAAACGGCGCGTTGCAGGATATTGCCTACGGTTGCCAGCGTTATTTGGGCAGCTTGAAACATATGCTCGCGCAGATGCTGAAAAAGCCGATTGACAATCCGCAGCTTGAAAGCCTGCTTTTGGCGGCGATGTACCAACTGCATTACACGCGCAACGCGCCTCATGCGGTGGTCAATGAGGCGGTCGAGAGTATCGCGAAAATCGGGCGCGGGCAGTACCGTTCGTTTGCCAACGCGATTTTGCGGCGTTTTTTGCGTGAACGCGACAAGCTCGCGGCTTCGTGCAAAAAAGACGATGTGGCGAAACACAACCTGCCGTTGTGGTGGGTGGCATACCTGAAAAACCATTATCCGAAACACTGGCACAACATCACCACCGCGCTGCAATCGCATCCGCCGATGACGCTGCGGGTCAACCGCCGCCACGGCAATGCCGAATCGTATTTGGAAAAGCTGGCGGCGGAAGGTATTGCGGCTAAGGCGTTGGACGAATATGCGGTTACGTTGGAAGAAGCTGTGCCGGTGAACCGGCTGCCCGGTTTTGCCGAAGGGCTGGTGTCGGTGCAGGATTTCGGGGCGCAGCAGGCGGCGTATCTGTTAAACCCTAAAGACGGCGAACGGATTTTGGACGCGTGCGCCGCGCCGGGCGGGAAGACGGGGCATATGTTGGAACTGGCGGATTGTCATGTAACCGCTTTGGACATAGACGAAGGTCGTCTGAAAAGGGTGAAGGACAATCTCGACCGCTTGGGGTTTCAGACGACCGCTCTGGCTTGCGCCGATGCGCAGGACTTGGCGGCGTGGTATGATGGAAAGCCTTTCGAGGCCATCCTTGCCGACGTGCCGTGTACCGCTTCGGGTGTGGCGCGGCGCAATCCCGACGTGAAATGGCTGCGCCGTCCGACCGATGCCGCCAAAACCGCCCGTCAGCAGGAGTCATTGCTGGACGCGCTTTGGCAAACCCTGACGAAAAACGGCAGAATGCTGCTTGCCACCTGCTCGGTGTTCGTCGAAGAAAACGACGTTCAGTTGCAAAAATTCCTCAACCGCCACGCCGATGCCGAGCTGATCGAGTCGCGTGTGCTTTTACCGAACAAACATCAAGATGGCTTTTATTACGCGCTTATCAAAAAGCAGTAAACGGCTGTTTGGAACGCTGTTGCTCGCCCTGTCGCTGAATGCGGCGGCGGAGGGTATCAGCGTGACCCGCTCCGAGGCGAAGCTGACCGAGACCGGCCAGCTTTCCGTCAGCAGCCGTTTCCGCACCGATTTGCCCGACCAGCTCAAACAGGCGCTCCGGCAGGGCGTGCCGTTGAATTTCACTTTGAGCTGGCAGCTTTCTGCGCCTTCCATGCCGTCTTACCGCTTCAAGTTTGACCAGCTGCTCAACAGCGACAACACCATCCACTACAAACTTTCCTTCCATCCGCTGACCAACCGCTACCGCATAACCGTCGGCACGTTTTCCACCGAATACGACACGCTCGAGACCGCCTTGCGCGGCGTAGGGGCGGTCGCCAACTGGAAAGTGCTGTCCAAAGGCGCGTTAAGCGGCGTCGCAGCGAAAGACACACAAGCCGAAATCCGCCTGCTGCTCTCGACGGCGAAGCTGCCTAAACCCTTCCAAATCAACGCATTGACTTCTAAAAACTGGCACTTGGATTCCGGCTGGAAGTCTCTGACCATCTCTCAGGAGTAAACCATGCGCCGCTTTCTCCTGATTGCCGTGTTGGCGGCGGTGGGACTGCTCTACGGACTGACCATTGCAACGGGCAGCACCAGCCCGCTGGCGGAATATTTCTGGTGGATTATCGCCCTGTGTGCGCTGCTCATGCTGGTGTTGGCGTCGGTTTTGACGCGCTACGTCCTGCTCCTCATGCGCGACAAAAGCAAGGGCGTGTTCGGTTCGCAGATTGCGCGGCGGCTGTCGGGGATGTTTACGCTGGTGGCGGTATTGCCGGGCGTGTTTTTGTTCGGCATTTCCGCGCAGTTCATCAACGGTACGATTAATTCGTGGTTCGGCAACGATACCCACGAAGCCCTTGAGCGTAGCCTGAGCCTGAGTAAATCCGCATTGAATCTGGCGGTGGACAACGCCGTCAGCAACGCCACGCCGGTGCAAATCGACCTGATCAGCACCGCGTCTGTGGACGGCGATTTGGGCAAGGCGCTGAAAAGTGCCGCCAAATCGGGCGGCTTTACCCAGCTTTCGCTCTACGACGTCAAAACCCATAAAACCGAGAAAAGTGTCAATCCGCTGAAACTAAACCAACCCGAACTCGACAAAGAAGGATGGGAGAAGCTGGAGCAGACCGGCTCGATACGCAGTTTGGAAAACATAGAAAATGTCTTGTACGCGCAAGGCTGGATGCTCATCGGCGCGCACAACGGACGTGATTACGCCTTGTTTTTCCGCCAGCCCATCCCGCAGGATGTGGCGCAAGACGCGACGCTGATTGAAGCGGCGCGGGCGAAATACGCCGAATTGAGCTACACCAAACAAGGCCTGCAAACCTTCTTCTTGGCGACTTTGCTGGTCGCCGCGCTGTTGGCGATTTTCCTTGCCTTGGTGATGGCGCTGTATTTCGCCCGCCGCTTCGTCGAGCCGGTATTGTCGTTGGCAGAAGGCGCAAGGGCGGTGGCGCAGGGCGATTTCAGCCAGAAACGCCCCGTGTTCCGCAACGACGAATTCGGCAGGTTGACCCAGTTGTTCAACCACATGACCGAACAGCTTGCCATCGCCAAAGAAGCCGACGAGAACAACCGCCTGCGCGAAGAAGCGGCGCGCCACTATCTCGAATGCGTGTTGGAAAGTTTGACCACGGGCGTGATTACCTTAGATGCCGAAGGTCGTCTGAAAACCTTCAACAAAGCCGCCGAACGGATTTTGGGCATTGAATTGGTGCCGCTGTGGGGCAGCAACTGGCACGACTGGCGCGGACAATCGCCGCAGCAGACCCTGCTTGCCGAAGTGTTTGCCGCCATTGAAGAAACCGCCAATGCCGCCAAGCCCGTCCAAGTCGAATACGCCGCCCCCGACGATGCGCGCATTCTCTTGGGTAAAGCCACCATCCTGCCCGACGACAACGACAACGGCGTGGTGATGGTGATCGACGACATCACCGTCCTCATCCGCGCCCAAAAAGAAGCCGCTTGGGGCGAAGTGGCGAAACGGCTGGCGCATGAAATCCGCAATCCGCTCACGCCTATCCAACTTTCCGCCGAGAGATTGGCATGGAAATTGCATGATAAATTGGACGAACAACACGCCCAAATCCTCAGCCGTTCGACCGACACCATCGTCAAACAGGTGGCGGCATTGAAAGAAATGGTCGAAGCCTTCCGCAATTACGCCCGCGCGCCGTCGCTGAATTTTGAAAAACAGGATTTGAACCGCTTGGTTGAAGAAGTGTTGCTGCTGTACGAAGGCGGGGCGTGCCGCTTTGTTCCGAACTTGTCCGACAAGCCGCAGCCGATTTCCGCCGATACCACCGCCATGCGGCAGGTATTGCACAATATTTTCAAAAACGCGGCGGAAGCAGCGGAAGAGGCGGAAGTTCCGCAAGTGAATGTGAGCGTCGGCGAAGATAACGACGGACAGGTTTTATTGACCGTTTGCAACAACGGCAAAGGTTTCAGCAAGGAAATGCTGCATAATGCCTTCGAGCCGTATGTAACCGACAAGCCGACAGGTACGGGACTGGGATTGCCCGTTGTGAAGAAAATCATCGAAGAGCACGGCGGCCGCATCAGCCTGAGCAATCAGAACGAAGGCGGCGCGTGTGTGAAAATAGCCTTACCCCGATTGGTAGAAACTTATGCGTAGCAGTGATATTTTGATTGTAGATGACGAAGTAGGTATCCGCGACTTGCTCTCGGAAATCCTCCAAGACGAAGGTTATTCCGTGGCTTTGGCGGAGAACGCCGAAGAGGCGCGCCAACTGCGCCACCAGACCCGTCCCGCCATGGTTTTGTTGGACATCTGGATGCCCGACTGCGACGGCATCACCCTGCTCAAAGAGTGGGCGAAAAACGGACAGCTCAACATGCCCGTAGTGATGATGAGCGGACACGCCAGCATCGACACCGCCGTCGAAGCCACCAAAATCGGCGCGCTCGATTTTCTGGAAAAACCGATTGCCCTGCAAAAGCTGCTCTCTACCGTCGACCGCGCCCTCAAACACGGCGAAATGCAGATGGCGGCGGGCTTGTCCTTCGACAAACTCGGCAACAGCCCCGTCATTCAGGAATTCAAGCAGCAGCTTGAGCCTGCCGTGAAAAAAAGCGGCCCCGTGCTGCTCAGCGGCGAAACCGGTTCGCCGTTTGAAATCGTTGCCCGATATTTCCACAAAAGCGGCACGCCTTGGGTCGGACTCAGCCGCGTCGAACTCATTGCCGACGCGCCTTTGGAACTGCTGCAAAAAGCATCGGGCGGCACGCTCTATCTCGGTGATGCCGCGCAGTACAGCAAAAACATCCAAAACGGCATCAGTTTCATCCTCGGCAAGGCAGACCGTTACAACGTGCGCGTCATCGTCGCCGGCAGCCACGCCGCCGATGAAAGCCCGGCAGACGCCATCGCCGATGCCAAGTTGTCCGAACTGCTTTCCGGCAACGTCATCAGCATCCCGCCGTTGCGCAGCCAATCCGAAGACATCGCCTTCTTGGTTAACCAAGTCATGACCGAATTGGCGGACAGCGAAAAAATCCAGCCCGTCAAATTCAGCAACGGCTCGCTGACCGTCCTCTGCCAATACAACTGGCCGGGCAATTTCGACCAACTCCGCAGCGTCGTGAAAAACCTGATGCTGGAAGCGGACGGACAGGAAGTCCACGAGCAGGCGGTCGTTGCCGCATTGGGGCAAAAACGGGCGACGGTCGCCACCGAAATCGTCGGCGGTTTCAACTTCAATATGCCTTTGCGCGAACTGCGTGAAGAATTGGAACGCCGCTATTTCGAGTACCACATCGCCCAAGAAGGGCAAAACATGAGCCGCGTCGCCCAAAAAGTCGGCCTGGAGCGCACGCACCTCTACCGCAAACTCAAACAATTAGGCATCAGCGTTTCCCGCCGCAGTGCAGCGGAAAAAGCAGAAGAGTAGGGCGGTAGTAGGATAAGAGGTCGTCTGAAAGCATACGGCACGCTGCGGTATGTTTTCAGACGACCTTGTTTGCCATCAAGCCGCCCGTTTTTGCCGTAGAGCCGACTCACTTTTGACACAATGGGCGACAACCATTCAAATGACAGATTTTCCTGCCGTATCGTGTAGAATATAAAAATATTACAAAAGTTACTAACGGGCTGCCGGCTGTTTGGCAGCATCCGCATGACGGTGAACAGACATGAAACCGGAAGCAGGTGCGGGAACGCCGTATCGGTTTAAAGTTCGCCGGCTTTATCGTTAAATACTGACATTTATCCGTTTTCAGACGACCTCCCGAACAAAGGTCGTCTGAAAACAACAAGGGGACACAATTGATGACGGAAAACGACCGCCTTGCCTGGCTGCAACTGGCGTTTACGCCTTATGTCGGCGCGGAGGGCTTCTTGCTCCTGCTGCAACGTTTCGGCAGCGCGAAAGCCGCGCTGGATGCTCCTGTGGAGCAAATTGCCACGATAGTGCGCCACAAGCAGGCAGCCGAATCTTGGCGCAACGGTGAAAAACGGGCGTTGGCGCAAAAGGCTGCGGAAGCGGCGTTGCAATGGGAAAAGCAGGACGGCTGCCGTTTGTTGCTGCTGCAAGATGATGATTTTCCCGAAATGCTGACGCAGGGCATTACCGCGCCGCCGGTTTTGTTCTTGCGCGGTAACGTGCAACTGCTGCACAAACCTTCCGCCGCCATCGTCGGCAGCCGCCATGCCACACCGCAGGCGATGCGGATTGCCAAAGATTTCGGCAGGGCGTTGAGTGAACAGGATATTCCCGTCGTGTCGGGTATGGCTTCGGGTATCGACACCGCCGCCCATCAAGGCGCGTTGCAGGCGGGCGGCGGCACCATCGCCGTATGGGGGACGGGCATAGACCGCATTTACCCGCCGTCCAATAAAAACCTTGCCTATGAAATCGCCGAAAAAGGATTGATTGTCAGCGAGTTTCCTCTGGATACGCGCCCGTTTGCGGGCAACTTCCCGCGCCGCAACCGCCTGATTGCCGCGTTGTCGCAGGTTACGCTAGTGGTCGAGGCCGCGTTGGAATCCGGTTCGCTGATTACTGCCAAGCTGGCGGCGGAGATGGGGCGGGAGGTGATGGCGGTGCCCGGTTCGATAGACAATCCGCACAGCAAAGGCTGCCACAAGCTGATTAAAGACGGCGCGAAACTGGTGGAATGTTTGGACGACATCCTTCACGAATGTCCGGGGCTATTGCAAAATGCGGCAGTTCCATCATATTCTATAAATAAGAAAAACAAAAAAATGGAAAAACGCACTGCCGTCGGAGAGGCGTCGTCTGAACCTGTTTTGCCGTTTTCAGACGACCTTGATGTCCGAAAACATTCGGCACCAGCCAATACGGTTGCCGCGCCGACAGCGGAAGACGAGCTGCTGGACGCCATGGGTTACGACCCCGTGCATCCCGATATATTGGCGCAGCAAACCGCATGGGCGGCGGCAGACGTTTACGCCCGACTGCTGGAATACGAACTCGACGGCATCGTCGCCGCCTTGCCGGGCGGACGCTATCAGCGCATAAAAGCATAATCGATTCATTCATTAAGGAACCAGCATGACAGAAGTCATCGCCTATCTCATCGAACACTTCCAAGATTTCGACAACTGCCCGCCGCCGGAGGATTTGGGCCGCCTGTTGGAAGATGCGGGTTTTGACGTAACGGAAATCGGCAATACGCTGATGATGATGGAAGTGTTGTTCAATACGTCCGAATTCGCCGCCGCGCCGTTCGACAGCCATGCCCTGCGCGTGTATTGCAACGAGGAAGTGGAAAACTTGCCGCAGGAAGTCATGGGGCTGATGCAGTATCTGGTTGCCGAACGCGCCATCACTTACGAGCAGCGCGAAATCGTCATCCACGCCCTGATGCACATCCCGCCCGAAGAAATCACGCTCGATACGGCGAAAGTGCTGGTGTTGCTCTTGTTGTGGGCGCACACAAGCGAATTGCCCGTCTTAATCGGCGATGACCTGATGGGCGCGCTCAACGGCAAAGCGACCATGCATTAAACCTTTTCAGACGACCTTTTGACGCAGCTTGTTCAGAAAGGTCGTCTGAAACGCATCATCCAATACATTAAAAGAGAACAAACAATGGCGAAAAACCTCTTAATCGTCGAATCACCGTCCAAAGCCAAAACCCTGAAAAAATACCTTGGCGGCGATTTCGAAATTCTGGCCTCCTACGGCCACGTCCGCGACCTCGTCCCCAAAAACGGTGCCGTCGATCCCGAACACGACTTCGCCATGAAATACGAGCTGATCAAACGCAACGCCAAACACGTCGATGCTATTGTTGCCGGAGCCAAAGAAGCCGAAAACATCTACCTCGCAACCGACCCGGATAGGGAAGGCGAAGCGATTTCCTGGCATCTTTTTGAAATCCTCAAATCCAAACGCGGCCTGAAAAACATCAAGCCGCAGCGTGTCGTGTTCCACGAAATCACCAAAAACGCCGTGCTCGACGCCGTCGCCAACCCGCGCGAAATTGAAATGGACTTGGTCGATGCGCAACAAGCCCGCCGCGCTTTGGACTATCTGGTCGGTTTCAACCTCTCGCCATTGTTGTGGAAAAAAATCCGCCGCGGTTTGAGCGCGGGCCGTGTGCAAAGTCCCGCCCTGCGTTTGATTTGCGAACGCGAAAACGAAATCCGTGCCTTTGAAGCGCAGGAATATTGGACGGTGCATCTCGACAGCCACAAAGGCCGCAGCAAGTTCACCGCCAAACTCGCCCAATACAACGGCGCGAAACTCGAACAATTCGACCTGCCGAACGAAGCCGCGCAAGCCGACGTGTTGAAAGAACTCGAAGGCAAAGAGGCAGTCGTTACCGCCATCGAAAAGAAAAAGCGCAGCCGCAATCCCGCCGCGCCGTTCACCACTTCTACCATGCAGCAGGATGCCGTACGCAAACTCGGCTTCACCACCGACCGCACCATGCGTACCGCCCAGCAGCTTTACGAAGGTATAGACGTAGGGCAGGGCGCCATCGGTCTGATTACCTATATGCGTACCGACAGCGTGAATTTGGCCGATGAAGCGTTAACCGAAATCCGCCATTACATCGAAAACAAAATCGGCAAAGAATATCTGCCGAGTGCCGCCAAACAATACAAAACCAAATCCAAAAACGCTCAAGAAGCCCACGAGGCGATCCGTCCGACTTCCGTGTACCGTACGCCCGAAAGCGTCAAACCCTTCTTGAGCGCAGACCAGTTCAAACTCTATCAAATGATTTGGCAGCGCACCGTCGCCTGTCAGATGACGCCCGCCAAATTCGACCAAACCACCGTCGATATTGCCGTCGGCAAAGGCGTATTCCGCGTAACCGGACAAGTGCAAACCTTCGCAGGCTTCCTCAGCGTTTACGAAGAAAGCAGCGACGATGAAGAAGGCGAAGACAGCAAAAAACTACCCGAAATGAGCGAAGGCGATAAATTGCCCGTGGACAAACTCTACGGCGAACAACACTTCACCACCCCGCCGCCGCGCTACAACGAAGCTACATTGGTTAAAGCCCTCGAAGAATACGGCATCGGCCGCCCCTCGACCTACGCCAGCATCATCTCCACGCTCAAAGACCGCGAATACGTTACCCTTGAGCAAAAACGCTTCATGCCCACCGACACAGGCGACATCGTCAACAAATTCTTGACCGAACACTTCGCCCAATACGTCGACTACCACTTCACCGCCAAACTCGAAGACCAGCTCGACGAAATCGCCGACGGCAAACGCCGCTGGATTCCCGTGATGGACAAATTCTGGAAACCGTTCATCAAGCAAGTGGAAGAAAAAGAAGGCATCGAACGCGCCAAATTCACCACTCAGGAACTCGACGAAACCTGCCCGAAATGCGGCGAACACAAATTGCAAATCAAGTTCGGCAAAATGGGCCGCTTCGTCGCCTGCGCCGGCTATCCCGAGTGCAGCTACACGCGCAACGTCAACGAAACCGCCGAAGAAGCCGCCGAGCGCATCGCCAAAGCCGAAGCTGAGCAAGCCGAACTCGACGGGCGCGAATGCCCCAAATGCGGCGGACGGTTGGTGTACAAATACAGCCGCACCGGCAGCAAATTCATCGGCTGCGCCAACTACCCCAAATGCAAACACGTCGAGCCGCTGGAAAAACCGAAAGATACCGGCGTCCAATGCCCGCAATGCAAAAAAGGCAACCTCGTCGAGCGCAAATCCCGCTACGGCAAATTGTTTTACAGTTGCAGCACCTATCCCGACTGCAACTACGCCACTTGGAATCCGCCCGTCGCCGAAACCTGTCCAAAATGCGCATGGCCGGTACTGACCATCAAAACCACCAAACGCTGGGGCGTGGAAAAAGTCTGCCCGCAAAAAGAATGCGGCTGGAAAGAACAGATTGAACCACCTGCACCGAAAGAGTGAGATTAGGTCGGTTTAAAAGAGAAAAGGTCGTCTGAAAAATTTCAGACGACCTTTGCTTTTCTGTGATTGGTTTATTTGAATCCGCGTGTCGTTTTAAAGTCCGATAAAATACGGTTCATTTCTGGTTCAAATAAGGCTATGTAATCGTAAGATAGACCGCGGCTGGCGCTAGGGTGGGGCAGGCAGACGACTTCGCAATTTTCAAACGATTGGAATCTGATTTTGAAACGTTTACCGCTAAAATCTTTTTGTACTACTCGTAGCGGTTGAGTTTGTTTTCCGACAAGCTGCTCGAAGCGCGGCAATACATTTGCGCGATTAAGATAATTTGTCAGGTTGCTTCCCATGAAGAGAATCAATTTAGGGCGTAGTTTCTCAACGTGGTAGAGAAAATTATCGACGTGTTCAGGCTGGAGAAATTTGTTTGGATTGTCGATTTTGTTGCCCTGAGTAGCTGCCCAGTTGGTTTGTGCCAGGGATTTTTCAAATGCACCGCCCAATTCATTTTCGTCTAAGGGGTGTCCCCACATTTCAAACCAAATTTTTATCGTATTGTCGTAACGCCACTTTTTTGCCTGCTCACCGTAATAGAGGGATTTATTGGCAAATGTATGGTCGATTTTGTTTTCAGGGAGTTTGTATTCACCTGCTACATAAGCAGCCTCATCGGCTTTACTCCAACCCCATTCATACCCACAAATCATTAAGCCATGTTTGTCGTTGTAACCTTGGAATATACTGTTACTGAGATTCAGGTCTGACATGATAATAACCTTATATAAATATTTCACAGAGAGATACTCATTATAAATAAGTAAATGTAATTTATCTAGTTTAAGTTTAAAATGCACTTTACATGGTGAAACATAGTTCAGTATTTCATGTCGTCAAACTCAAACTGAAAAGGTCGTCTGAAAAATTTTCAGACGACCTTTTCAGTTTTATTAAGAAGAGATTTAACGCCTTGCAAAAACCAACGTGGCAAGAAAGAACAAGCTGACAATCAAAGCAACGGTTTTGCCGATCAAGGGCAGGCAAAAGACGAACCAAAGCAGACCGCGCCCCAAGTTCGGAATCAATCCCAAGTGGCGGTAATATTCGTCAAAAAAATGGGCGTGGGCGGTGAAGGCAATCACGCCGCCGATATAAACACCCAAAATAATTTTCCAAAGCGGCATTGTCAGCCATCCATATTTTCATTAAGTATTATGGCCAATAGACTGAAAAAGCGGTGGGAAAGTTCTAATGGCGGACGTAAGCGACCTTTTTATTTGAGAAAATATTTTATGATTTATAAAATTTTGTAAGTTTAGCATTATAAAAAATAAAATTTCACGATGCGCCGATTTGTTTTCATGCGGCCTTAAATGAAAAAAACGCTGCGGTATAATGGCTGCTTTGTCATTCTTTAGAGGTCGTCTGAAACTGTTGGACGATTCGTTTTAATCATGAGCAAACACAGCAAACATTCAAATCAAGTCCGTATCATCGGCGGGCAATGCAGGGGACGGAAACTGGTTTTTGCAGATGCGGACGGTCTGCGTCCAACGCCTGACAGTGTCCGCGAAAAACTTTTCAATTGGCTGGGTCAGGATTTGACCGGTCTGAATGCGTTGGATTTGTTTGCCGGAAGCGGCGCGTTGGGATTTGAGGCCGCGTCCCGTAACGCGAAGAGGGTGGTGCTGGCGGATAATAATCGCAAAACTGCCGATATGCTGCGGCAAAACGCCAGAGCATTGGGTTTGGATAAACTGGAAATCCTCAATACCGATGGCCTTGCGTATCTGCAGAGGTCGTCTGAAAAGTTTGATGTGGTCTTTTTGGATCCGCCGTTTGCGTGGCGGGATTGGGAAAATTTGTTTGCTTCTTTGAAAAACAGCTTGAAAAACGGGGCAATGGTCTATATTGAAGCAGGGGAGCTGCCCGATTTCCCCGAGTGGCTGGAGCCTTATCGCGAAGGACGGGCGGGTAAGAGCGGTTTTGTGCTCTTGCAGTTTGTCCAAGTAGCTGAATAGTAAGAGATTTGAGAATCATTACCAGGGTGTAAACATTCGCCTAAACGGATTGTTTTTGACGCGTTTGTGCTATAATCCGCGCCCAATCGGTTTTGATAATTTAAATGAAAAAGGAAAAGAAATGTCGCTCTTTATTACAGATGAGTGCATTAACTGTGACGTTTGCGAGCCGGAGTGCCCCAATGACGCCATCTCGCAAGGTGAGGAAATTTACGAAATCAACCCTAATTTGTGTACGCAGTGCGTAGGCCATTACGATGAGCCGCAATGTCAGCAGGTATGCCCCGTGGACTGCATCCTGATTGATGAAGAGCATCCGGAAACGCACGAAGAGCTGATGGCAAAATACGAAAAAATCATTCAGTTCAAATAAATTCTTTTTTAAAGCAATAAATTGAGTGATTTTAAGAAAACAAAATTAAAAAAGAACTTGACGAAAATCTGAGTCACGAATAAACTTGCGTTCTCTTTTGGTGGGATTCCCGAGCGGTCAAAGGGGGCAGACTGTAAATCTGTTGCGAGAGCTTCGAAGGTTCGAATCCTTCTCCCACCACCAAATTCCAATGTGTTGGAGCATTGATGCAGTAAGTCTGCGGGTGTAGCTCAATGGTAGAGCAGAAGCCTTCCAAGCTTACGGTGAGGGTTCGATTCCCTTCACCCGCTCCAATAGTCTATTGGCCCATGTAGCTCAGGGGTAGAGCACTCCCTTGGTAAGGGAGAGGCCGGCAGTTCAAATCTGCCCATGGGCACCAAATACCATTTTCTCAGTATTTTAAAGATAGGAAATTTGCCATGGCAAAGGAAAAATTTGAACGTAGCAAACCGCACGTAAACGTTGGCACCATCGGTCACGTTGACCATGGTAAAACCACTCTGACTGCTGCTTTGACTACTATTTTGGCTAAAAAATTCGGCGGTGCTGCAAAAGCTTACGACCAAATCGACAACGCTCCCGAAGAAAAAGCCCGCGGTATTACCATCAATACCTCACACGTAGAATACGAAACCGAAACCCGCCACTACGCACACGTAGACTGCCCGGGTCACGCCGACTACGTTAAAAACATGATTACCGGTGCCGCACAAATGGACGGCGCAATCTTGGTATGTTCTGCTGCCGACGGTCCTATGCCGCAAACCCGCGAACACATCCTGTTGGCCCGTCAAGTAGGTGTACCTTACATCATCGTGTTCATGAACAAATGCGACATGGTTGACGATGCCGAATTGTTGGAACTGGTTGAAATGGAAATCCGTGACTTGCTGTCAAGCTACGACTTCCCTGGTGACGACTGCCCGATTGTACAAGGTTCTGCACTGAAAGCCTTGGAAGGCGATGCCGCTTACGAAGAAAAAATCTTCGAACTGGCTGCCGCATTGGACAGCTACATCCCGACTCCCGAGCGTGCCGTAGACAAACCGTTCCTGTTGCCTATCGAAGACGTATTCTCCATCTCCGGTCGTGGTACAGTAGTAACCGGCCGTGTAGAGCGCGGTGTTATCCACGTTGGTGACGAGATCGAAATCGTAGGTCTGAAAGAAACCCAAAAAACCACATGTACCGGTGTTGAAATGTTCCGCAAACTGCTGGACGAAGGTCAAGCCGGTGACAACGTAGGCGTATTGCTGCGCGGTACCAAACGTGAAGAAGTGGAACGCGGTCAAGTATTGGCTAAACCGGGTACCATCACTCCGCACACCAAATTCAAAGCAGAAGTGTACGTATTGAGCAAAGAAGAGGGTGGTCGTCATACTCCGTTCTTCGCTAACTACCGTCCTCAATTCTACTTCCGTACTACCGACGTAACCGGTGCGGTTACTTTGGAAGAAGGTGTAGAAATGGTTATGCCTGGTGAGAACGTAGCCATTACTGTAGAACTGATTGCGCCTATCGCTATGGAAGAAGGTCTGCGCTTTGCGATTCGCGAAGGTGGCCGTACCGTAGGTGCAGGTGTGGTTTCTTCTATCATCGCTTAAGTTTAGAGGCCAATAGCTCAATTGGTAGAGTATCGGTCTCCAAAACCGAGGGTTGGGGGTTCGAGACCCTCTTGGCCTGCCAAATAAAAAATTAACCGGCCCTGTGCCGGTTAATTTTTTTGCATTTCTTTTTTAGTAATTAATTTAAACCATTGCATGAGTGAGATAGTGCGACTTTGATGCTGTGGTGAGTGAGTAAAGATGACTGAACATACATCTGAACATAAAGCAGAAAAGTCGGGTCAGCTTGTAACATCCGGCAATCATTCTACGCCGCCTAAGCGAGAAGGGCTGCTTTCTTATTTTAAAAACTCATGGTCTGAGTTTAAAAAAGTTGTTTGGCCTACGCGGGATGATGCAGTTAAGATGACGATCTTCGTCGTTATATTTGTAGCAATCTTGGCAGTATTTATTTACGCGGCAGACAGTGCTATTTCCTGGCTGTTTTTTGATGTGTTGTTGAAGAGGGGGTAAAAATGTCAAAACGTTGGTATGTTGTGCAGGCTTATTCCGGCTTTGAGAAAAATGTCCAGAAGACCCTAAAAGAGCGTATCGCTCGCGAAGGTATGGAAGGTTATTTCGGTCAGATTCTTGTTCCGGTTGAAGAAGTGGTCGATATTAAAAATGGTCGCAAAACCATTAGCGAGCGTAAGTTCTATCCGGGCTATGTTTTGGTCGAAATGGAAATGACTGATGACTCATGGCATTTGGTGAAAAGTACTCCTCGTGTTTCAGGCTTTATTGGTGGTACGGCAAATAAGCCTACTCCGATTTCTCAAAGAGAGGCTGATGCAATCTTGCAACAGGTTCGTTCTGGGGTTGAGAAGCCTAAACCTAAAGTTGAATTTGAAGTGGGGCAGCAAGTTCGTGTAAACGAAGGCCCTTTTGCTGACTTCAACGGTATTGTAGATGAAGTGAATTATGAGCGTAATAAATTGAGGGTTTCTGTTCAGATTTTTGGTCGTGAAACCCCGGTTGAGCTGGAGTTTGGTCAAGTTGAAAAGATTTAAGTTTTTAAATCCCTTGAAAAAAAATCTCTAAGTAAATATAATGCTGAATTCTTTTTTGGGAAGCGGAAATGGTTCCGCGTTATACCCGTTTTTAGGAGTCCTATAAGTGGCAAAGAAAATTATCGGCTATATCAAACTGCAAATTCCTGCAGGTAAAGCCAATCCATCTCCCCCAGTTGGTCCTGCTTTGGGTCAACGTGGTCTGAATATTATGGAATTCTGTAAAGCATTTAATGCTGCAACTCAAGGCATGGAGCCTGGTTTGCCGATTCCAGTTGTAATTACTGCTTTTGCGGATAAGTCATTCACTTTTGTGATGAAAACTCCTCCAGCCTCTATTCTGTTGAAAAAAGCTGCTGGTCTGCAAAAAGGTAGTTCTAATCCTCTGACAAATAAAGTGGGTAAATTGACCCGTGCTCAGTTGGAAGAAATTGCTAAAACTAAAGAACCTGATTTGACTGCTGCTGATTTGGATGCCGCTGTTCGCACTATTGCTGGTTCTGCTCGTTCAATGGGTTTGGATGTGGAGGGTGTTGTATAATGGCTAAAGTATCTAAACGCTTGAAAGCTTTGCGCTCTTCTGTTGAGGCCAATAAATTATATGCAATTGATGAAGCAATTGCTTTGGTAAAAAAAGCAGCGACTGCTAAATTTGACGAGTCTGTTGACGTATCTTTCAACTTGGGTGTTGATCCGCGTAAATCTGACCAAGTTATCCGTGGTTCAGTTGTTCTGCCTAAAGGTACCGGTAAAACAACCCGCGTAGCAGTATTTACTCAAGGTGCAAATGCTGATGCAGCTAAAGAAGCTGGTGCTGATGTTGTCGGCTTTGAAGATTTGGCTGCTGAGATCAAAGCAGGTAATCTGAACTTTGACGTTGTTATTGCTTCTCCTGATGCAATGCGCATCGTTGGTCAATTGGGTACCATCTTGGGTCCACGTGGCTTGATGCCAAACCCTAAAGTGGGTACTGTTACTCCTAATGTGGCTGAAGCAGTTAAAAATGCAAAAGCAGGTCAAGTGCAATATCGTACAGACAAAGCTGGTATCGTTCATGCAACTATCGGTCGTGCTTCATTCGCTGAGGCTGATTTGAAAGAGAACTTTGATGCATTGCTGGATGCTGTCGTTAAAGCTAAACCTGCTGCTGCTAAAGGTCAGTACCTGAAAAAAGTTGCTGTATCCAGCACTATGGGTTTAGGTGTTCGCGTTGATACATCAAGCGTGAATAACTAATCTAAGAAATTTTCAAGCAACTCAAAATAGAGTTGCTTGAATTTGGGCTACTTAGAATTAAGTAGATGTCCAAGACCGTAGGGATCGCAAGATTTAATCGTAACTGCCCTACGCAGACGGTAGTCCTGAAACACATTACAAGATTGCTTGTAAGATGTCTTTTTAGGTTACCGCGCTGGTGGGATATCATTCCGATATCCTGTTTATAAACAGTGGGAGGTAGACCTTGAGTCTCAATATTGAAACCAAGAAAGTAGCCGTAGAGGAAATCAGCGCAGCAATTGCTAACGCTCAGACTCTCGTGGTTGCTGAATATCGCGGTATCAGTGTTTCCAGTATGACTGAGCTTCGCGCTAATGCGCGTAAAGAAGGCGTTTACTTGCGCGTTCTGAAAAATACATTGGCTCGTCGTGCAGTAGAGGGTACTTCATTCGCAGCTTTGGCTGATCAAATGGTTGGTCCGTTGGTTTATGCTGCTTCTGAAGATGCTGTTGCTGCTGCTAAAGTGTTGCACCAATTCGCGAAAAAAGATGACAAAATTGTAGTTAAAGCCGGTTCTTACAATGGTGAAGTGATGAATGCTGCTCAGGTTGCTGAGTTGGCTTCTATTCCGAGCCGCGAAGAGCTGTTGTCCAAACTGTTGTTCGTTATGCAAGCTCCTGTATCAGGCTTTGCGCGCGGTTTGGCTGCTTTGGCAGAGAAAAAAGCAGGCGAAGAAGCCGCTTAATCAATTTTGTTTCTGTTAATCAATTATTTTTTAATACAATATTTGGAGTATAAATAGCATGGCTATTACTAAAGAAGACATTTTGGAAGCAGTTGGTTCTTTGACCGTAATGGAATTGAACGACTTGGTTAAAGCTTTTGAAGAAAAATTTGGCGTTTCTGCTGCTGCAGTTGCAGTTGCAGGTCCTGCTGGTGCTGGTGCTGCTGCCGCTGAAGAAAAAACTGAATTTGACGTAGTATTGGCTTCTGCCGGTGATCAAAAAGTTGGCGTGATTAAAGTAGTCCGCGCAATTACTGGTCTGGGTCTGAAAGAAGCTAAAGACATCGTTGATGGTGCACCTAAAACTCTTAAAGAAGGTGTTTCTAAAGCTGAAGCTGAAGACATCCAAAAACAATTGGAAGAAGCCGGCGCTAAAGTCGAAATCAAATAATTTGATGCTTCCTGTGAAGGCTGGCAGTTTTCTGCCAGCCTTATTTTGCTTATTGTTATTAGGCTAATTTGTTATTTACATTTATTTGCAATTTATTCGCAAGTTAAGTTTAAATAAATGTAAATAATACAAACAATAGGCGTTATTTCAGACGACCTCTTTCTTTAAAATTGCTTTTCGGAGTGTATATGAACTATTCGTTTACCGAGAAAAAACGTATCCGTAAGAGTTTTGCGAAACGAGAGAACGTATTGGACGTTCCCTTTTTGTTGGCAACACAAATTGATTCTTATGCGAAATTTCTGCAATTAGAAAATGCTTTCGATCAGCGCACTGACGATGGTCTGCAGGCTGCATTTAATTCTATTTTCCCTATCGTAAGCCACAATGGTTATGCGCGTCTGGAGTTTGTGCATTACACGTTGGGTGAGCCTTTGTTCGATATTCCTGAATGTCAATTGCGCGGAATCACTTATGCAGCCCCTTTGCGCGCGCGTATCCGACTGGTTATTTTAGACAAGGAAGCGTCTAAACCGACAGTCAAAGAAGTTCGTGAAAATGAAGTGTACATGGGCGAAATCCCATTGATGACTCCAAGTGGTTCGTTTGTCATTAACGGTACCGAGCGTGTAATTGTTTCTCAGTTGCATCGTTCTCCCGGTGTGTTCTTTGAGCATGACCGTGGTAAAACTCATTCCTCCGGTAAATTGTTGTTCTCTGCTCGAATCATTCCTTACCGTGGTTCGTGGTTGGATTTCGAATTTGACCCGAAAGATTTGCTGTATTTCCGTATCGACCGTCGCCGTAAAATGCCGGTTACGATTTTGTTGAAGGCCTTGGGCTACAACAATGAGCAGATCTTGGATATTTTCTACGATAAAGAAACGTTCTATCTGTCTGAAAATGGTGTCCAAACTGATTTGGTTGTAGGTCGTCTGAAAGGTGAAACTGCCAAAGTTGATATCTTGGATAAAGAAGGCAACGTATTGGTTGCTAAGGGTAAACGTATTACCGCAAAAAATATCCGTGATATCAGCAATGCGGGATTGACTCGTTTGGATGTGGAGCCGGAAAGCCTGATTGGCAAAGCTTTGGCCGCGGATTTGATTGACCCTGAAACGGGTGAAGTATTGGCTGTGGCCAATGATGAAATCACTGAAGAATTATTGGCAAAATTTGATATCCATGGTGTAAAACAGCTTACTACGCTTTACATTAATGAATTGGATCAGGGTGGCTACATTTCCAATACTCTGCGCACTGATGAGACTGTTGATCAGCAAGCAGCACGTGTTGCGATTTACCGCATGATGCGCCCGGGCGAACCGCCTACCGAGGAAGCAGTCGAGCAATTGTTTAACCGCTTGTTCTTCAGTGAAGACAGCTACGATTTGTCTCGCGTAGGCCGTATGAAATTCAATACGCGTACTTATGAGCAAAAATTGTCTGAAGTACAACAGCAGTCTTGGTATGGCCGTTTGTTGAACGAAACTTTCGCAGGTGCTGCCGAAAAAGGCGGTTATGTCCTGAGCGTTGAAGATATTGTTGCATCAATTGCTACTTTAGTTGAATTGCGAAACGGTCATGGCGAAGTGGACGATATCGACCACTTGGGCAATCGTCGTGTGCGTTCGGTAGGTGAGTTGACTGAAAACCAATTCCGCAGCGGTTTGGCTCGTGTGGAACGTGCCGTAAAAGAACGCTTGAATCAAGCGGAATCAGAAAACTTAATGCCGCATGATTTAATTAATGCGAAACCTGTTTCTGCTGCCATCAAAGAATTCTTCGGCTCAAGCCAATTGAGTCAGTTTATGGATCAGACCAACCCCTTGTCTGAAGTAACCCATAAGCGCCGTGTATCTGCGTTAGGCCCGGGTGGTTTGACCCGTGAACGAGCCGGTTTCGAGGTGCGAGACGTGCATCCGACTCACTATGGCCGCGTATGTCCGATTGAAACGCCTGAAGGTCCGAACATCGGTTTGATTAACTCATTGTCCGTTTATGCACGTACCAATGATTATGGTTTCTTGGAAACTCCTTATCGCCGCGTTATCGACGGCAAAGTAACCGAGGAAATCGATTACTTGTCTGCCATCGAAGAAGGCCGTTATGTGATTGCACAGGCGAATGCTGATTTGGACAAAGACGGTAATTTGATTGGTGACTTGGTAACTTGTCGTGAAAAAGGCGAAACCATTATGGCAACGCCTGACCGTGTGCAATATATGGACGTGGCAACCGGTCAAGTGGTATCCGTAGCGGCATCCCTGATTCCGTTCTTGGAACACGATGATGCGAACCGTGCATTGATGGGTGCCAACATGCAACGTCAGGCCGTACCGTGCCTGCGTCCTGAAAAACCGATGGTTGGTACCGGTATTGAGCGTTCCGTTGCCGTTGACTCTGCTACTGCAATCGTTGCCCGTCGCGGCGGTGTGGTTGAGTATGTAGATGCCAACCGTGTTGTGATTCGTGTTCATGACGATGAAGCGACTGCTGGTGAAGTGGGTGTCGATATTTACAACTTGGTTAAATTCACTCGTTCCAACCAATCTACCAACATTAACCAACGTCCTGCGGTCAAAGCCGGCGACGTTTTGCAACGCGGCGATTTGATTGCTGACGGTGCATCCACTGATTTGGGCGAATTGGCCTTGGGTCAAAACATGACCATCGCCTTCATGCCGTGGAACGGTTATAACTATGAAGACTCGATTCTGATTTCTGAAAAAGTGGCTGCGGACGACCGCTATACTTCGATTCACATTGAGGAATTGAATGTCGTTGCCCGCGATACCAAGCTGGGTGCGGAAGATATCACCCGCGATATTCCGAACTTGTCCGAGCGTATGCAAAACCGTTTGGATGAATCCGGTATCGTTTACATCGGTGCAGAAGTGGAAGCCGGCGATGTGTTGGTTGGTAAAGTAACGCCTAAAGGCGAAACCCAGTTGACTCCGGAAGAAAAACTGTTGCGCGCCATCTTCGGCGAAAAAGCATCCGACGTAAAAGACACCTCGTTGCGTATGCCTACCGGTATGAGCGGTACGGTTATCGATGTTCAAGTCTTTACCCGTGAAGGTATCCAACGCGACAAACGTGCTCAATCCATTATTGATTCTGAATTGAAACGTTACCGTCAAGATTTGGGCGATCAATTGCG
Organism: Neisseria mucosa; assembly: GCA_003028315.1. Lineage (NCBI taxonomy): Bacteria > Pseudomonadati > Pseudomonadota > Betaproteobacteria > Neisseriales > Neisseriaceae > Neisseria > Neisseria mucosa. The sequence continues at coordinate 2,425,414 of CP028150.1, forward strand.
TATTTTCGATAATGACGCATTCGACCGTATCGAACGTATGATTGTGGGTCAAAAAGCCAATGGTGGTCCGATGAAGCTGGCTAAAGGCAGTGAAATCACTACCGAATATTTGGCAAGCCTGTCCAGCAAACATGATTGGTTTGACATCCGTCTGGCTGACGAAGACTTGGCCAAACAGTTGGAACTGATTAAATTGAGCCTGCAACAAAAACGCGAAGAAGCGGACGAATTGTACGAAATCAAGAAGAAAAAACTGACCCAAGGCGACGAATTGCAGCCTGGCGTACAAAAAATGGTGAAAGTCTTTATCGCCATCAAACGCCGTCTGCAAGCCGGTGACAAAATGGCGGGCCGCCACGGTAATAAAGGTGTGGTATCGCGCATTCTGCCTGTGGAAGACATGCCGTACATGGCGGACGGTCGTCCCGTGGACATCGTACTGAACCCGTTGGGCGTACCTTCCCGTATGAACATCGGTCAGATTTTGGAAGTTCACTTGGGTTGGGCGGCAAAAGGTATCGGCGAGCGTATCGACCGTATGCTGAAAGAGCAACGCAAAGCCAGCGAGCTGCGCGAGTTCTTGAACAAACTCTACAACGGCAGCGGTAAGAAAGAAGATTTGGATGCCCTGACTGATGAAGAAATCATCGAACTGGCTTCCAACCTGCGTAAAGGCGCATCTTTCGCATCGCCGGTGTTTGATGGTGCGAAAGAATCTGAAATCCGCGAAATGCTGAACTTGGCTTATCCAAGCGATGATCCTGAAGTCGAAAAATTGGGCTTTAATGACAGCAAAACCCAAATCACGCTGTATGACGGACGCTCAGGCGAACCGTTTGACCGCAAGGTAACAGTAGGTGTGATGCACTATCTGAAGCTGCACCACTTGGTTGACGAAAAAATGCACGCGCGTTCTACCGGTCCGTACAGTCTGGTTACTCAACAGCCTCTGGGCGGTAAAGCTCAGTTTGGTGGCCAACGTTTCGGTGAGATGGAGGTTTGGGCGCTGGAAGCATACGGCGCAGCCTACACACTGCAAGAGATGTTGACCGTGAAGTCCGACGACGTAACAGGCCGTACCAAAATGTACGAAAACATCGTCAAAGGCGAACACAAAATCGATGCCGGTATGCCTGAGTCCTTCAACGTATTGGTTAAAGAGATTCGCTCACTGGGCTTGGATATCGATTTGGAACGTTACTAAACAGAAGTTTTCAGACGACCTCTCTAGGTCGTCTGAAAAAGCGGTTGCAGAATAAGAATGAATGAATCGAAATCTGAAAATATCAGGTCGTCTGAAACCGTAACGTACCGTTTCCAATATCGAAAATCCGCCATGCGGTAAAAATACTTCCTTCAAGGAGCAAAAATGAATTTGTTGAACTTATTTAATCCGTTGCAAACTGCCGGCATGGAAGAAGAGTTTGATGCCATCAAAATCGGCATTGCTTCTCCCGAAACCATCCGTTCATGGTCTTACGGCGAAGTTAAAAAGCCTGAAACCATCAACTATCGTACGTTCAAACCTGAGCGTGACGGTCTGTTCTGCGCCAAAATCTTTGGTCCGGTTAAAGACTACGAGTGCTTGTGCGGAAAATATAAACGCCTGAAATTTAAAGGTGTAACCTGTGAAAAATGTGGCGTGGAAGTGACTTTGTCCAAGGTGCGCCGCGAACGCATGGGTCATATCGAATTGGCTGCACCTGTGGCACACATTTGGTTCTTGAAATCCCTGCCTTCTCGTTTGGGTATGGTGTTGGACATGACTTTGCGCGACATTGAACGCGTATTGTACTTTGAAGCATTTGTTGTGACCGACCCCGGCATGACTCCGCTGCAACGCCGTCAATTGCTGACTGAAGATGACTACTACAACAAACTGGACGAATACGGCGACGATTTCGATGCCAAAATGGGTGCGGAAGGTATCCGCGAATTGTTGCGCACCTTGGATGTAGCAGGCGAAATCGAAATCCTGCGCCAAGAGCTTGAGTCGACCGGTTCTGATACCAAAATTAAAAAAATCGCCAAACGCTTGAAAGTGTTGGAAGCCTTCCATCGTTCCGGTATGAAACTGGAGTGGATGATTATGGACGTGCTGCCGGTATTGCCGCCTGATTTGCGTCCTTTGGTGCCGTTGGACGGCGGTCGTTTTGCCACTTCCGATTTGAACGATTTGTACCGTCGCGTCATCAACCGTAATAACCGTCTGAAACGCCTGCTGGAACTGCACGCTCCTGACATCATCGTCCGCAACGAAAAACGTATGTTGCAAGAAGCAGTTGACTCGCTGTTGGATAATGGCCGTCGCGGTAAAGCCATGACCGGTGCCAACAAACGTCCGCTGAAATCATTGGCAGACATGATTAAAGGTAAGGGTGGTCGTTTCCGTCAAAACCTGCTGGGTAAACGTGTGGACTACTCCGGTCGTTCCGTGATTACCGTAGGTCCATACCTGCGTCTGCACCAATGCGGTTTGCCGAAAAAAATGGCTTTGGAACTGTTCAAACCGTTCATTTTCCATAAACTGGAAAAACAAGGTCTGGCCTCTACCGTTAAAGCAGCGAAAAAATTGGTAGAACAAGAAGTACCGGAAGTATGGGACATCTTGGAGGAAGTCATCCGCGAACATCCGATTATGCTGAACCGTGCGCCGACCCTGCACCGTTTAGGTATTCAAGCGTTTGAACCCATCCTGATTGAAGGTAAAGCCATTCAGCTGCATCCGTTGGTATGTGCCGCGTTTAACGCCGACTTTGACGGTGACCAAATGGCGGTACACGTTCCATTGAGCTTGGAAGCGCAAATGGAAGCGCGCACCCTGATGCTGGCTTCAAACAACGTATTGTCTCCTGCAAACGGCGAACCGATTATCGTACCTTCCCAAGACATCGTATTGGGTCTGTACTACATGACCCGCGACCGCATCAATGCCAAAGGTGAAGGTAGCCTGTTTGCTGATGTGAAAGAAGTGCATCGTGCATACCATACCAAACAAGTTGAACTGGGTACGAAAATCACCGTACGTCTGCGCGAATGGGTGAAAAACGAAGCTGGAGAATTCGAGCCAGTCGTTACCCGTTACGAAACGACTGTCGGTCGTGCATTGTTGAGCGAAATCCTGCCTAAAGGCCTGCCGTTCGAATACATCAACAAAGCGCTGAAGAAAAAAGAAATTTCCAAGCTGATTAACGCATCGTTCCGCCTGTGCGGCTTGCGCGATACGGTTATCTTCGCCGACCACTTGATGTATACCGGTTTCGGATTCGCAGCCAAAGGCGGTATTTCCATTGCTGTTGACGACATGGAAATTCCGAAAGAAAAAGCAGCCTTGTTGGCTGAAGCCAATGCCGAGGTTAAAGAAATCGAAGACCAATACCGTCAAGGTTTGGTCACCAACGGCGAACGCTACAACAAAGTGGTGGATATTTGGGGTCGTGCCGGCGATAAAATCGCTAAAGCGATGATGGACAACTTGTCCAAGCAAAAAGTTATCGACCGTGACGGCAACGAAGTCGATCAAGAGTCATTTAACTCCATCTATATGATGGCAGACTCCGGTGCCCGTGGTTCTGCGGCTCAGATTAAACAGTTGTCCGGTATGCGTGGCTTGATGGCAAAACCAGACGGCTCGATTATTGAAACGCCGATTACCTCAAACTTCCGCGAAGGTCTGACCGTACTGCAATACTTTATTGCGACCCACGGTGCGCGTAAGGGTTTGGCGGATACCGCATTGAAAACCGCGAACTCCGGTTACCTGACCCGTCGTCTGGTAGACGTAACCCAAGACTTGGTCGTTGTTGAAGACGATTGTGGTACTTCAGACGGCTTTGTTATGAAAGCGGTCGTACAGGGCGGTGATGTGATTGAAGCATTGCGCGATCGTATTTTGGGTCGTGTTACCGCGTCTGACGTTGTCGATCCGTCAAGTGGCGAGACCTTGGTTGAAGCCGGTACGTTGTTGACGGAAAAACTGGTGGATATGATTGATCAATCCGGTGTGGATGAGGTCAAAGTCCGTACCCCGATTACTTGTAAAACCCGCCATGGCTTGTGTGCGCACTGTTACGGTCGCGACTTGGCACGCGGCAAACTGGTTAATGCCGGTGAAGCAGTCGGCGTGATTGCCGCTCAGTCTATCGGTGAACCGGGTACCCAGTTGACCATGCGTACGTTCCACATCGGTGGTGCGGCATCCCGTGCGGCAGCAGCCAGCCAAGTTGAAGCCAAATCCAACGGTACGGCACGATTCAGCAGCCAAATGCGTTATGTTGCCAACAATAAAGGCGAATTGGTTGTCATCGGCCGCTCTTGCGAAGTAGTTATCCATGATGACATCGGCCGTGAACGCGAACGCCACAAAGTGCCTTACGGTGCGATCTTGATGGTTCAAGATGGTGAAGCCATTAAAGCCGGTCAAACGTTGGCAACTTGGGATCCGCATACCCGTCCGATGATTACCGAACACGCAGGTTGGGTGAAATTCGAAAATGTTGAAGAGGGTGTAACCGTTGCCAAACAAACTGACGATGTAACCGGTTTGTCTACCTTGGTGGTTATCGACGGCAAGCGCCGTTCCGGCAGCGCATCCAAACTGCTTCGTCCTACTGTAAAACTGTTGGATGAAAATGGTCTGGAAATCTGCATTCCGGGTACCTCTACTCCGGTATCTATGGCATTCCCTGTGGGTGCAGTGATTACCGTGCGCGAAGGTCAGGAAGTTGGTAAAGGCGACGTATTGGCGCGTATCCCGCAAGCCTCTTCCAAAACCCGCGATATTACCGGTGGTCTGCCGCGCGTTGCCGAGTTGTTTGAAGCACGTGTGCCGAAAGATGCAGGTATGTTGGCAGAAATCACCGGTACCGTTTCATTCGGTAAAGAGACTAAAGGCAAACAGCGTCTGATTATCACTGATGTAGACGGCGTAGCATACGAGACTTTGATTTCCAAAGAGAAACAAATTTTGGTGCACGACGGTCAAGTGGTAAACCGTGGCGAAACCATTGTGGACGGAGCGGTAGATCCTCATGATATTCTGCGTCTGCAAGGTATCGAAGCACTGGCACGCTACATTGTTCAAGAGGTGCAAGAGGTTTACCGTCTGCAAGGTGTGAAGATTTCCGATAAACACATCGAAGTCATCATCCGTCAGATGCTGCGCCGTGTGAATATTGTCGATTCAGGTGAAACCGAATTCATTACCGGTGAGCAAGTCGAACGTGGCGATGTCATGACAGCCAATGAAAAAGCTTTGGAAGAGGGCAAAGAACCGGCACGTTACGAAAATGTATTGTTGGGTATTACCAAAGCCTCCTTGTCAACCGACAGCTTTATTTCTGCCGCATCGTTCCAAGAAACGACCCGCGTTCTGACCGAAGCCGCCATTATGGGCAAGCAAGACGAGTTGCGCGGTCTGAAAGAGAACGTAATCGTAGGTCGTCTGATTCCTGCCGGTACCGGTTTGACCTACCACCGCAGCCGCCGCCAGCAATGGCAGGAAGCAGAGCAAGAAGCTTCCGAAATCGAAGCAACAGATGAATAATCCGTAGGATGTTTGTTTAAAAGAAAACCGCAAGGCAATATCACTTGCGGTTTTCTTTTTCAGACGACCTGTGTGGATTATCAATGCCGTTGTGAAAAGTACGGTAGGAAGGGCGGCCCTTAAGAGTTGCGAACCGACTTATTTTTGATAAAGGTCGTCTGAAATAGGGAGTGCAGAGTTTGAGAACTCTTTATCCATTTCAGACGACCTCAGTTGCTAAATAGTTCTTAGTAAATACAAAATACCAACTTTTCTCTACCGTTTGCTTGACTAAACTCTTGCAATAAAAATATAATTCCACTCTTGCCGACATGGTGTCGGCAAGTATTTAACTCAACAGGACGAGAAAATATGCCAACTATCAACCAATTGGTACGCAAAGGCCGTCAAAAGCCCGTGTACGTAAACAAAGTGCCTGCACTGGAAGCCTGCCCGCAAAAACGCGGCGTGTGCACCCGTGTATACACGACTACCCCTAAAAAACCTAACTCTGCATTGCGTAAAGTATGTAAAGTTCGCCTGACCAACGGTTTTGAAGTCATTTCATACATCGGTGGTGAAGGCCACAACCTGCAAGAGCACAGCGTCGTACTGATTCGCGGCGGTCGTGTAAAAGACTTGCCGGGTGTACGTTACCACACTGTACGCGGTTCCTTGGATACTGCAGGTGTTAAAGACCGTAAACAAGCCCGTTCTAAATACGGTGCTAAGCGTCCTAAATAATTACAGGGACTTAAATAGGCACGTCGGCCGCCTAAGCTAAACAACGGCCGAGTAAGTGAATACTCTATTGGGTATTCATGGGAATTGACCCGACTGAATAGATTAAAGGAAATTAAAATGCCAAGACGTAGAGAAGTCCCCAAGCGCGATGTATTGCCTGATCCTAAATTCGGCAGCGTCGAGCTGACTAAATTCATGAACGTATTGATGATTGACGGTAAAAAATCTGTTGCCGAGCGTATCGTTTACGGTGCGTTGGAGCAAATTGAGAAAAAAACCGGCAAAGCAGCAATCGAAGTATTCAACGAAGCCATTGCAAACGCCAAACCTATCGTGGAAGTGAAAAGCCGCCGTGTAGGTGGTGCAAACTACCAAGTTCCTGTTGAGGTTCGTCCTTCACGCCGTCTGGCTCTTGCAATGCGCTGGGTTCGCGATGCGGCCCGCAAACGTGGTGAGAAATCCATGGACCTGCGTTTGGCAGGCGAGTTGATTGATGCGTCCGAAGGCCGCGGCGGTGCGTTGAAAAAACGTGAAGAAGTACATCGCATGGCTGAAGCCAACAAAGCATTCTCTCACTTCCGTTTCTAATTTTGAAAGGCTAATAAAATGGCTCGTAAGACCCCGATCAGCCTGTACCGCAACATCGGTATTTCCGCCCATATTGACGCGGGTAAAACCACTACTACAGAACGTATTTTGTTCTATACCGGTTTGACCCACAAATTGGGCGAGGTACATGATGGCGCGGCTACTACCGACTACATGGAACAAGAGCAAGAGCGTGGTATTACCATTACCTCCGCTGCCGTTACTTCCTACTGGTCCGGTATGGCGAAACAATTCCCAGAACACCGCTTCAACATTATCGACACACCAGGACACGTTGACTTTACCGTAGAGGTAGAGCGTTCTATGCGTGTATTGGATGGTGCGGTAATGGTTTACTGCGCGGTGGGTGGTGTTCAACCGCAATCTGAAACCGTATGGCGTCAAGCCAACAAATACCAAGTGCCACGCTTGGCGTTTGTAAATAAAATGGACCGTCAAGGTGCTAACTTTTTCCGCGTTGTCGAGCAAATGAAAACCCGTTTGCGCGCAAACCCAGTACCTATCGTTATTCCGGTAGGCGCAGAAGACAGTTTCACCGGTGTTGTTGACCTGCTGAAAATGAAATCCATCATCTGGAATGAAGCCGATAAAGGTACAACCTTTACCTATGGCGACATTCCCGCTGAATTGGTTGAAACTGCTGAAGAATGGCGTCAAAACATGATTGAAGCCGCAGCAGAAGCCAGCGAAGAATTGATGGACAAATACTTGGGCGGCGACGAGCTGACCGAGGAAGAAATTGTAGGTGCATTGCGTCAACGTACTTTGGCAGGCGAAATTCAGCCGATGTTGTGCGGTTCCGCATTTAAAAACAAAGGTGTTCAACGTATGTTGGACGCAGTTGTAGAATTGCTGCCTGCTCCTACCGATATTCCTCCGGTTCAAGGTGTTAACCCTAACACTGAAGAAGCCGACAGCCGCCAAGCCAGCGATGAAGAGAAATTCTCTGCATTGGCGTTCAAAATGTTGAACGACAAATACGTTGGTCAGCTGACTTTCATCCGCGTTTACTCCGGTGTCGTGAAATCCGGTGATACCGTATTGAACTCTGTAAAAGGCACTCGCGAACGTATCGGTCGTTTGGTACAAATGACTGCTGCAGACCGTACTGAAATTGAAGAAGTGCGCGCTGGCGACATCGCAGCCGCTATCGGTCTGAAAGACGTTACTACCGGTGAGACCTTGTGTGCAGAAAGCGCGCCGATTATCTTGGAACGCATGGAATTCCCTGAGCCGGTAATCCATATTGCCGTTGAGCCGAAAACCAAAGCCGACCAAGAGAAAATGGGTATCGCCCTGAACCGTCTGGCTAAAGAAGACCCTTCTTTCCGTGTCCGTACAGACGAAGAATCCGGTCAAACCATTATTTCCGGTATGGGTGAGCTGCACTTGGAAATTATTGTTGACCGTATGAAACGCGAATTCGGCGTGGAAGCAAATATCGGTGCGCCTCAAGTGGCTTACCGCGAAACCATCCGCAAAGAAGTCGAAGCCGAATACAAACACGCCAAACAATCCGGTGGTAAAGGTCAATACGGTCACGTTGTGATCAAAATGGAACCTATGGAACCGGGTGGTGCAGGTTACGAATTTATCGACGAAATTAAAGGTGGTGTGATTCCTCGCGAATTCATTCCGTCTGTCGATAAAGGTATCCGCGATACCCTGCCTAACGGTATTGTTGCAGGCTACCCAGTAGTTGACGTACGCGTACGTTTGATCTTCGGTTCTTCACACGACGTCGACTCCTCTCAACTGGCCTTTGAATTGGCTGCTTCCCAAGCCTTCAAAGAAGGTATGCGTAAAGCCAATCCTGCTCTGCTTGAGCCAATCATGGCAGTTGAAGTGGAAACTCCTGAAGAATACATGGGTGACGTAATGGGCGACTTGAACCGTCGTCGCGGCGTCGTATTGGGTATGGATGATGACGGTATCGGCGGTAAAAAAGTCCGTGCCGAAGTACCACTGGCAGAAATGTTCGGTTATTCGACCGACCTGCGTTCTGCAACCCAAGGCCGCGCTACTTACTCTATGGAGTTCAAGAAATATTCTGAAGCTCCTGCCCACATAGCTGCTGCTGTAACTGAAGCCCGTAAAGGCTAATCAGGCAAATAGGTCGTCTGAAAGGCTGAAATGATTTTTCAGACGACCACCCCTGTTCTTTAATCGATCTTTAATGTAAAGGAATTAGCTCATGGCTAAGGAAAAATTTGAACGTAGCAAACCGCACGTAAACGTTGGCACCATCGGTCACGTTGACCATGGTAAAACCACTCTGACTGCTGCTTTGACTACTATTTTGGCTAAAAAATTCGGCGGTGCTGCAAAAGCTTACGACCAAATCGACAACGCTCCCGAAGAAAAAGCCCGCGGTATTACCATCAATACCTCACACGTAGAATACGAAACCGAAACCCGCCACTACGCACACGTAGACTGCCCGGGTCACGCCGACTACGTTAAAAACATGATTACCGGTGCCGCACAAATGGACGGCGCAATCTTGGTATGTTCCGCTGCTGACGGTCCTATGCCGCAAACCCGTGAACACATCCTGTTAGCCCGCCAAGTAGGCGTACCTTACATCATCGTGTTCATGAACAAATGCGACATGGTTGACGATGCCGAGCTGTTGGAGCTGGTTGAAATGGAAATCCGTGACTTGCTGTCAAGCTACGACTTCCCAGGCGACGACTGCCCGATCGTACAAGGTTCTGCACTGAAAGCCTTGGAAGGCGATGCCGCTTACGAAGAAAAAATCTTCGAACTGGCTGCCGCATTGGACAGCTACATCCCGACTCCCGAGCGTGCCGTAGACAAACCGTTCCTGTTGCCTATCGAAGACGTATTCTCCATCTCCGGTCGTGGTACAGTAGTAACCGGCCGTGTAGAGCGCGGTGTTATCCACGTTGGTGACGAGATCGAAATCGTAGGTCTGAAAGAAACCCAAAAAACCACATGTACCGGTGTTGAAATGTTCCGCAAACTGCTGGACGAAGGTCAAGCCGGTGACAACGTAGGCGTATTGCTGCGCGGTACCAAACGTGAAGAAGTGGAACGCGGTCAAGTATTGGCTAAACCGGGTACCATCACTCCGCACACCAAATTCAAAGCAGAAGTGTACGTATTGAGCAAAGAAGAGGGTGGTCGTCATACTCCGTTCTTCGCTAACTACCGTCCTCAATTCTACTTCCGTACTACCGACGTAACCGGTGCGGTTACTTTGGAAGAAGGTGTAGAAATGGTTATGCCTGGTGAGAATGTAGCCATCACTGTAGAACTGATTGCGCCTATTGCTATGGAAGAAGGTCTGCGCTTTGCGATTCGCGAAGGTGGCCGTACCGTAGGTGCAGGTGTGGTTTCTTCTATCATCGCTTAATTGAAGGATATCGATAAATGGCAAACCAAAAAATCCGTATCCGCCTGAAAGCTTATGATTACAGCCTGATCGACCGTTCTGCTCAAGAAATCGTTGAAACTGCAAAACGTACCGGTGCCGTTGTAAAAGGTCCGATTCCGTTGCCGACTAAAATCGAACGTTTCAACATTCTGCGTTCTCCACACGTGAACAAAACTTCTCGTGAACAATTGGAAATCCGCACCCACTTGCGCCTGATGGACATCGTGGATTGGACTGACAAAACTACCGATGCACTGATGAAACTGGACTTGCCAGCCGGTGTTGATGTAGAAATTAAAGTTCAATAATCGCTGCTTTTGATAGAAAGCCGAATGGTTTATCCGTTCGGCTTTTTGTTATCCATATGTGTTGTGGAAATCAACCGCGCTGTTAGACTTTCGGCTTTTGTTTGAAGAGCTGATTGAGTAGAAATTCGGTATTGTCAAGAATGTTGATAGACGCGGGAAACCTGCTAAGTTCTTGATAATGCTGGATGGTTAATTAAAAAACATTTAATCAAAAACACAGCTGTTTGACGTAGAAAAAGTGTAAACAACGTGACAATTTCCTATATCTAAGGTTGTCTGAAAATCATTGCTCTTTTCGACTACCTTTGTATAGTCAATTAAAATCAAAATAGGACAGTAGCGCATCGTCAAATCGGGCGTAATCAGACAATACGGTTCGCAGATACCGCTTAATATTCGCCCACACCTTCTCAATCGGGTTGAGCTCAGGTGAATAAGGTGCAAGAGGCAATACCTTATGTCCCCATTTTTCCGCCATTTCCCGTAAGACACCCATACGGTGAAATCGCGCATTATCTAAAATAATCACCGATTTTTGAGTCAATGCAGGCAGTAGGCATTGCTGAAACCACGCTTCAAAAAAGACTCCGGTCATCGTATTTTGATAAACCATCGGAGCAATCAGCCGGTTGCCGACTTGTGCGGACACCAGAGATAAGCGTCGGTATCTTTTTCCACTTATCTGCGCTTTCACTATTTGCCCTTTCGGGCTGCGGGCATAGGGACGGAACAGGTAGCGGTCAAATCCTGTTTCATCCAAATAAACACGTTGGTAGTCGGGAAATTCGGCCAGCTGTGTCAAATAATGCGTTACTTTGGCCGGGTCTTGTTCTTTGTAAGTGGTGGTCTTTTTTTGCACGTCATTCCCATCTGTTTGAGTGCATAGCAAACGGCGGCTGGCGTACAATCAAAATGTTTGGCGATTTCATGCAGATAGGCATCCGGGTGTTGCCCAACATATTGAGCCAGTTTTTGCCTATCCAATTTGACGGCATTTAGACCGGTAACTTGATGTTTTAGGCTGCTCGTTTGTTTTTTAAGGCGAATCCACAGGTAAAGCGTGTTTCTTGACAAGTTAAACGTTGCTGCGGTTTGGCTGATGTTTTTGCATTGTTCGTAATATAGTGGATTAACTTTAAACCAGTACGGCGTTGCCTCGCCTTGCCGTACTATCTGTACTGTCTGCGGCTTCGTCGCCTTGTCCTGATTTAAATTTAATCCACTATAGTTTAAAGCTTTGTTTCTTAAGTCCGCAGAGTATGCCATGGTTAGACCTTCAAAGTTGAGTATTGTACTATTTTATTTTTAATTGACTATAAATCAGGAATACTTTGGACAATTTGTCGGCAGTCAGGTCGGGTTTGCCGACGTAGTTCATGCGGTCGTAAATGATAAAGTCTTTGCCGGAGGCAAGCGCGGAGGCGGTGGCAAGGAAGAGTAGGGATGTGGCACGGATAAATGGTTTCATTGGGTTTTCTTTTTGGTGAAGGTCGGGGTTTGCTGTTTCGGCAATGCGGGGAGGACTTGATATAAATTAATGGGAAAGGTCTCGGCAAACAAGGAGGATGGGCTAAAAACAAGTCAAAGGTCTTCTAAAAAACTGTAGATTTGAGATTGGGCCAAATCCGTTTCATCCGTTTTCATTTCGGTGAAACCGCATTTTCAGACGACCTTTTTCCCATCCCGTACCCGCAAGCGCCTTTCTACCTGTCAAATCCCACCGAAAAAGCGTACAATCCCACGTTTATTTTTGAATTCATTATATTTTCAGACGACCTCCGTCAGGGAAAAGAGGTCGTCTGAAACCATTAGGCCCGTTGAAACACATGACCCACATGATTTACCCCAAAACCTACGACGTCATCGTCGTCGGCGGCGGCCACGCAGGCACGGAAGCCGCGCTTGCCGCCGCCCGCATGGGCGCGCAGACGCTTTTGCTCACACACAACATCGAAACGCTCGGACAAATGTCGTGCAACCCCTCCATCGGCGGCATCGGCAAAGGCCATCTTGTGCGCGAACTCGACGCGCTCGGCGGCGCGATGGCGTTGGCGACCGACAAATCCGGCATCCAGTTCCGCCGTCTGAACGCCAGCAAAGGCGCGGCGGTTCGTGCCACGCGCGCGCAGGCGGACCGCATCCTGTATAAAGCCGCCATCCGCGAAATGCTGGAAAACCAAGAAAATTTGGAGCTTTTCCAGCAGTCGGTTGACGACGTAACGCTCGACGGCGACCGCATTTCAGGCGTAATCACCGCGATGGGCGTGGAATTTAAAGCCCGCGCCGTCGTACTGACCGCAGGCACGTTTTTGTCCGGCAAAATCCACATCGGTTTGGAAAACTACGAAGGCGGCCGCGCCGGCGACCCCGCCGCCAAATCGCTGGGCGGACGCTTGCGCGAATTGAACCTGCCGCAAGGTCGTCTGAAAACCGGCACGCCGCCGCGCATTGATGGGCGCACGATTGATTTCTCCCAGCTCACCGAACAGCCCGGCGACACGCCCGTGCCCGTTTTCTCCGTGCGTGGCAACGCCGAAATGCACCCGCGCCAAGTGTCCTGCTGGATTACGCATACCAATTTGAAAACCCACGACATTATCCGCAGCGGTTTCGACCGCAGCCCCATGTTCACCGGCAAAATCGAAGGCGTCGGCCCGCGCTATTGTCCGTCTATCGAAGACAAAATCAACCGCTTCGCCGACAAAGACAGCCACCAGATTTTCCTCGAGCCCGAAGGCCTGACCACCAACGAATACTACCCCAACGGTATTTCCACCAGCCTGCCGTTCGACATCCAAATCGCGCTCGTGCGCAGCATGAAAGGCCTTGAAAACGCCCATATCCTGCGCCCCGGCTACGCCATCGAATACGACTACTTCGACCCGCGCAACCTCAAAGCCAGCCTCGAAACCAAAACCATCCAAGGCCTCTTCTTCGCCGGACAAATCAACGGCACGACCGGTTACGAAGAAGCCGCCGCGCAAGGCCTGCTCGCAGGCGCAAACGCCGTGCAATACGTCCGTGAACAAGACCCGCTCCTACTTCGCCGCGAACAAGCCTATCTCGGCGTATTGGTGGACGACCTCATCACCAAAGGCGTGAACGAGCCTTACCGAATGTTCACCAGCCGCGCCGAATACCGCCTGCAACTTAGGGAAGACAACGCCGATATGCGCCTGACCGAAGACGGCTACAAAATCGGCTTAGTGGGTGAAGAACAATGGCGCATGTTCAACGAAAAACGCGAAGCCATCGAACGCGAAATCCAACGTTTGAAAACAACGTGGTACACGCCGCAAAAACTCGCCGAAGAAGAGCAGCTGCGCGTATTCGGCCAAAAACTCAGCCGCGAAGCCAACCTGCACGACCTCCTGCGCCGCCCGAACCTCGACTACGCCACACTGATGACGCTCGAAGGCGCAAGGTCGTCTGAAAACCTGTCTGCCGAAGTGGTCGAACAAGTCGAAATCCAAGTCAAATACCAAGGCTATATCGACCGCCAAAACGAAGAAATCGACAGCCGCCGCGATATCGAAACCTTAAAGCTGCCCGACGACATCGATTACAGCAAAGTCAAAGGCTTGTCGGCAGAAGTGCAGCAAAAGCTCAACCAGCACAAACCCGAAACCGTCGGCCAAGCCAGCCGCATCTCCGGCGTAACGCCTGCGGCGGTGGCGTTGCTGATGGTGCATTTGAAACGCGGGTTTAAGGGGGCGAAGTAGGCTGCTTGAAAGTGCAGGCTGCACACAAATAGCCGTCATGAAACAATAGGAATGAAATCCGTTTTTCAGACGGTATGAAGATTTCGAGCACATACCACGCGCCCATACATGAACGTTTTTAAAACCATAAGAGAATTAAAATGAAGCATTTGACAAAATTACTGGCAACCGCATTGCTGGCTTTGGGTTTGAATCAGGCAGTTTGGGCGGATGACGCATTGGATTTCCGGCAAACCCTGCAGTTGGCGGAACAGGGATATGCCTATGCCCAATATAATTTGGGTGTGATGTATGAAAACGGACGAGGCGTACGCCAAGACTATGCCGAAGCGGTCAAATGGTATCGCCAAGCGGCAGCGCAGGGGTTTGCCGACGCCCAATTTAATTTGGGTGTTATGTATGGCAACGGACAAGGCGTGCGCCAAGACTATGCCGAAGCACTCAGATGGTATCGCAAAGCAGCAGAACAGGGGGATGCCTATGCCCAATATAATTTGGGTGTTATGTATGAAAAAGGACAAGGCGTACGCCAAGACTATGCCGAAGCGGTCAAATGGTATCGCCAAGCGGCGGATCAGGGGTATGTCAAAGCCCAATATAATCTGGGTGTGATGTATAACAACGGGCAAGGCGTGCGCCAAGACCATGCCGAAGCACTCGGATGGTATCGCAAAGCGACGGAACAGGGACATGCTGAAGCCCAATATAATTTGGGTCTGATGTATCACATCGGACAAGGCGTGCGCCAAGACTATGCCGAAGCATTCAGATGGTTTCGCGAAGCGGCGGAGCAGGGGTATGTCAAAGCCCAATATAATCTGGGTGTTATGTATGACAACGGACAAGGCGTGCGCCAAGACTATGCCGAAGCAGTCAAATGGTATCGCCAAGCGGCAGAACAGGGGGATGCCTATGCCCAAAATAATCTAGGGGCGATGTATTACAACGGATATGGCGTGCGCCAAGACTATGCTGAAGCGCTCAGATGGTTTCGCAAAGCAGCAGAACAGGGGAATGCCGATGCCCCAAATAATCTAGGGGCGATGTATTACAACGGATATGGCGTGCGCCAAGACTATGCCGAAGCAGTCAAATGGTATCGCCAAGCGGCGGATCAGGGGAATGCCGATGCCCAAAATAATCTAGGGGCGATGTATTACAACGGATATGGCGTGCACCAAGACTATGCTGAAGCGCTCAGATGGTTTCGCAAAGCAACGGAACAGGGGGATGCCGATGCTCAATTTAATTTGGGTGTTATGTATGACAACGGACAAGGCGTACGCCAAGACGATGCCGAAGCGTTCAGATGGTTTCGTAAAGCGGCGGAACAGGGACATGCCGAAGCCCAATATAATTTGGGTGAGATGTATCACATCGGACAAGGCGTGCGCCAAGATTTGCATCTTAGCAAGGAATGGTTCGGTAAAGCATGTGATGGTGGAGTTCAAGAAGCCTGCAACCAATACCGCTATTTAAATCAGAAAGGTTATTGAACGGCTTGTGATGCCCTTGTATTCGCAATTCAAGCGCAATGCTTAAATGCTATTGGCGAGCGCCACTAAAAACAAATCACCCGACATCTCATCATCCAATGCTTTTCTCGTCCAGCGGTTGAGGGCTTCTTCAACCGCCTTAGTCCGTTTGACATTCGGCCAGTGCAGGCTGCCTGAAAACGTGATTGAGCAAGTCGAAATCCAAGTCAAATACCAAGGCTATATCGACCGCCAAAACGAAGAAATCGACAGCCGCCGCGACATCGAAACCTTAAAGCTGCCCGACGACATCGATTACAGCAAAGTCAAAGGTTTGTCGGCAGAAGTGCAGCAAAAGCTCAACCAGCACAAACCCGAAACCGTCGGCCAAGCCAGCCGCATCTCCGGCGTAACCCCTGCCGCCGTCGCATTGTTGATGGTGCATTTGAAGCGTGGATTTAAGGATGCCAAGTAAGGGTTAATTTGAATAAAGGCCGTCTGAAAGTTTCAGACGGCCTTTTTTAATACCGGCACATATTTATGTAGATTAAAATAGAACGTATCCCTGCTGTCATTCTCGTGCAGGCGTGAATCCAGAAGCGGTTCCGTAATTCGGATACTTGTATCCGATACAGCCGTTACTCCACAATCTCGGATTCAAAAATCTGGCCTATGGCTACTGCTTTTAAGCCTCTTTATGGCTTTGAAAAGGAAGGCAAAGGGCAGATGTTCATCGTACGTGCGATTTTTTAAAAATGCTGTCAAAAACATATCGAATTACTTGGTCGAAAGGAAAAATATGTCACTTCGCCCCGTACTGCCAATCGCCACTGCTACCTTCATCCAACTGTATTGGGCAACGAATCAGCTGAGCGAAAATACAGATAATAGCTGTCTTTCTGATAGCTGGTTTTGTAACTATTACACACATATCGCCCTTGATGCGCTGGTTGTGTCGTTGCTATATGTCTCAGTGTCGGTCGTCCCTCTTCTAAAACACCATCCGCACGTCCGTTTTGCCATTGGAGGATGGTGGCTGGTCGGTTTGTGGTTTTTCGCGGATATGGAGATATGGAATGCTTACGAAGGCAGTTGGAGTACTTACGATTTTGTTGAAACCATCCATACTGTATGGCAGTTGGTGGCTATTCCCTTTTTAGCAACTGCCGTGCTAACACTGTTGCTGCTTTATCGGTTGCGGTTTCGGGCTATCTAAAAGCTCATCAGTCTCTATAGCAGCCGCAGGTCAGATAATTCTTGTGTTTCGACACATCTGTTACTACAAGATGTCAGATTCAAGAATCTGACTTGCGGTAGGTTTTCAAAGTCTACAAAAGCAGCCTACACATTAAAATTGATGTGTAAAACCCAACCTGAAAATCAAATAAACAAGGAGTAACAATGGGCTTTTCTCTATATTTCTACCGCTTTGAAAATGGCGAACAGGTAGACGGCAACCGCGAAGGTGCAAAATCATTTTTAAACAGCAGAAGACTAGATAGCTGCCTTCGTGATAAGGACGGCAACTATTTAGAGTTTGATGACTGTTCCACAGATTTGGAAATAACGGATTTCAATGATAGGGAATGCCAGTTTGAAGGAAATATTGGTCATGCATATTTAACGGATGAGGAGTGTAGTTTCATCTATGAGCTGTGCCGTGCTGCGGATTGGGTGATTGTTAATCCGCAAGTTAGCGATACTGAACCCTTATTTATCTTATTAGAACAAGACACTGCACAACATTTACCGGAAGAATATAGTGATAACTATACTGTCATATCTTCTGGAGAAGAGCTACAAATGCTGCTTTTAAACGGATTTCATCAGTTTCAAGCTTGGAAAAACCGTATTTTGTAGTAACTGTATTTTTGTCCGACGGGGTGAAAAATACAGTTGCTACGGGTGAATGATTGCGGTCTGGATTCCCGCCTGCGCGGGAATGACGATGCGGGTATTCTTACTTAAATTTATGATTAAACAAAGGGATGACATGGAAACTCAAACTTCAGAAAACCCCACTTTCGTTACGCAAGACGAATTCAATCGTAAGCCGATAGCTGAAAATATCATCAGGCTGCTTACCTCGACCATCGACCTTTCCCCTATGGTCATCGACGGTGGCTGGGGAACGGGCAAAACCGAATTTTGCCAAAAGCTGATTCGGCTCATGCAGCAGCAACATCCCGATTACCAGCCTGTCTATATTGACGCCTTCCGTTCAGACCACAGCGGAGAGCCTCTGCTGGCATTGCTTGCCGAAATCATCAAAGCCTGTACGCCTGAAGATATTGGCGAGCAGCCGTCTGAACAACGCAAAGAAATGACGAAGAAAGTCGCGAAAGCCGCAGGATTCGTAATGAAAACCGTTGCTAAGGCAGCGGTTGGTCATGTCCTAAAGCAAAATATGGAAGATTTAGCAGAAGGAATGAGCCAAATTATAAATGATAAACAAGAAGCAAAAAATGCAGCGGCAACCGTAGCTGGTGCTGCCACCACACTTGCTAGCCATTCCATTGATGCAACTATTGATGCAACCGTCGAAGCCTTGTTGAAAGAGCAAATCGAAGCGGAAAAAAATCTGGAAACGCTCAAAGCCTGCCTAAAAGAATTTGCAGAGGAAAAACCGATTATCCTGTTTATCGACGAGCTCGACCGCTGCCGCCCCGATTACGCCGTCGATATGCTGGAAGTCATCAAACATGTCTTTGATGTCGAAAACGTCAAAGTCGTGCTGGTAACGAACACCAAGCAACTGCGCGCGGCAATTAATCATCGGTATGGGGTGGAAGTGGATGCGCACAAATATTTGGATAAGTTTTTGAAGTATAGCTTTGCTTTGCCTGACAAGGTTTCGGTTCGTTCTTGGGGAGGATGGGCTTTAGTTTCAGTTGAATATTTCAAACAGTTGATACGAACCAGTCATATGGCTAGTGAGCTACGAGGCTTAATTGATGAAGAACACAATGTAACAATAAATTTTATCAGCGATATGATAGAACGAAACGATATATCACTTAGAGAAACGGAACGATTAGTCCGATTTTTAGAGATATACCATTCTTTGAGTAGAGGAGGATTAGATAGTCGGGAAATGTGGCAATATATACTGCTGCGTATTACGGGGGTATTTATTTTCTGCTTCTATCCGAGTTTAAGGGAGAATATAAATAAAAATCGTACTGATGCCAAAGATTTTGCTCGATTGTTTAATATTCAGTCTTTAGCAAATATTCCGAAAAATATTTCAGGTGGTATTCATACAAGTACAAATGTAATTGCTATGATGCTCATTCTAAATAGCCAAATGGATACACATTTTAACTCTGATAACCTTCATAATCCAGAATCATGGGAAAACCTTATAAATAAATATTTTTTTAAGAATGAAGAAATTTTTCCTCTAGGAATAGATAGCGTTCTTTATATCCTAAAAGAAACCTTCGAAGTCCTCAGCCTTGAACAAACACCGCAATAAAAAAGGTCGTCTGAAAACCCAAAACCAAGTTTGAACTGCACCCCAAAAGTTGGACATCCCCTCCAACTCACAAGGTGCAGTTTTTTTATGAGCAAATATACATTACACTTCAAATACCAAGCCGTACTCCACTATCTGCATATACGCAGCCAACAGCGTACCGCAGACCACTACGGCATTTCCAGAACCCACCTGCGGCGATGGATACGCGCCTATCAAGAAGGCGGTATCGGCGCACTCGAACATCCCCAATCCAAAACCATGCCCCAACACCGCAAAAACCCCTTCATCGCAGATAAACCCGACCAAGAAAAAACACAGGCAGAGCTTATTGAAGAACTGTGCTATATGCGCGCAGAGGTCGCCTACCTAAAGGAGTTAAAAGCCCTCAGCCAAAAGCAGACCGCAAAGGACAAAGCCAAACCGTCCAAACACTGAGGGCGCAACACCCGCTCAAATACCTGCTGCACATCGCAAACCTGCCCAAAAGCAGCTTTTACTACCATCACCAAGACCGACCCGACCCCGACGCAGCCGACAAAGCCCTCCTTGTCGAAACCTACCGGCGGCATAAAGGACGCTACGGACAAAGGCGCATTGCCGCAGCATTGGGTTGGAACCGCAAAAAAGCGGCGCGGTTGATGAAGCAGTTGGAACTGAAAGCCCTCATACGGGCGAAAAAAGCCTACCGCCATCCCGCTATGGGCGAAATATCGGAAAACCTCCTCAAACGCCGGTTCAAAGCCCGAAAGCCCAACGAAAAATGGCTGACCGACGTTACCGAACTCAAAGGAAAAGACGGCAAATTGTACCTCTCGCCAATCTTGGACTTGTTCAACCGCGAGATCGTCGCCTACGCCATGAGCCGCAGAGCCGACAGCGAAATGGTGAAGGAAATGCTCGAAAAAGCCGCACCCCGTCTGACTGATAAGGGAACAATGCTGCATTCCGACCAAGGTGTGCTGTACCGTACGGCGGAATATAGGAAATTGATTGCAAAACATTCCATGGTTCAAAGCATGTCGCGTAAGGCGAACTGCTGGGACAATGCGCCGATGGAAAGCTTCTTTGCGGTGTTGAAGACGGAGTGTTTCTATAACGCAGGAGAATTGACGGTGGATGAATTGATGAAACAGATAGATGACTATATGGATTACTACAACCGGGAGCGTTGCAGTTTGAAATTGAAAAAGCTGAGTCCTGTCGCATACAGAACCCAGCTTGCACAGAGCGCCTGAATAGGCTTTTATGAGTGTCCAAGATTTGGGGGCCAGTTCAGTTTTCAGACGACCTTTCTTTATCCAATCTGGTGCCGGAGAAGGGAATCGAACCCCCGACCTTCGCGTTACGAATGCGCTGCTCTACCGACTGAGCTACACCGGCACGGTGTTCGTTATCATATACATAAACGGGATGTTCGGCAAGTTCGCATTTCCCGATAAGGTTGTTGCTCGGTGAAAATATATGCCGTGTTTTCAGACGACCTCTTTTAAAAAGGCCGTATGGGGATAGTGTTTTGTTGTTTGACTTTTCCACTTTCCGCCCACACGGAAACGGCAATGGGTTGGGCAGGTTTATCCGGAATCGGCAAACTGTCAGCCTCCGTCCAAATATAATATTTAACAGTGAACAAGCTAAATCTGAATGATGGGTTCGCCTGCAAGGTTGGATGAACGGGGGGAGCAAAGTGTGTTGCATCAAGGTTCAAGATGGCGGACGAACACCTGCGAATTGCGGCCGTTGGCGAGGTAGTCGCGGCGGCGTTCTTCGGGTAATGCGTCGGGAGAGGTCGTCTGAAAACCGCGTTCGGCAAACCATTCGCCTGTGTGGGTGGAGAGGGCGAACAGGCGGCGGATGCCCATGGCGCGGGCTTTTTGGAAGAGGTGGTCTAGCAGCATTTCGCCGTAGCCGCCGTCGCGGGCTTCGGGGGAGACGACGAGGCAGGCGAGTTCGCCGATTTCGGGGTCGTCGAAAGTTTTGAGGGCGACGCAGCCGTAGATGTTGCGGTCGTGTTCGAGGACGGAGAAGCCGGAGATGTGGTTTTCGAGATATTCGCGGCTGCGGTGCAACAGGATGCCTTGTTCTTCCAACGGGCGGATCAGGGCGATGATGCGGGGGATGTCGCGGCTGTGGGCTTGGCGGATGGAGACGAAGGAATCGCGGGCGATGGCGGTGCCGCAGCCTTCTCGGGTGAAGAGTTCGCGCAACAGTCCGCCGTCTTCGCGCCCGCTGAGGATTTGAACGCGGCTGACGCCGTTTTCGACGGCGTTGACGGCGGCTTGGAGCAGGCGCACGGGGACGTTGTGCGCGGTTTCTATCAGGTGGCGGACTTCGCCTGAGGACAGGGTGGACATGAGGATGCCGTCGGCGTTGCAAATGCCGGCTTCTTCAGTCAGGTACACGAGTTTTTCGGCTTGAAGGGCGACAGCGACGGCTTCGGCGGCTTCGCTCATGCTGAGGTTGAAGGTTTTGCCGCCGTAGGAGTGTCCGAGCGGGCTGATGAGGACAATGGCGCCGTCGTCGAGGCGTCGGTTGATGGAGTCTGTGTCGGTTTTGCGGACGATGCCGGTGTAGCCCATGTCTATGCCGTCAATGACGCCGAGCGGACGGGCGGTGAGGAAATTGCCCGAAGCGGTGGGAATCGGTTTGTTGCGTAAGGGCGCGGATGCACTGCTGCACAGGGCGGCTTCGATGTCGCTGCGTATCATGCCGACCGCCTGCTTGGCGTCGCGCAGGGTGGCGTCGTCGGTAATGCGGCGGTTGCGGTGGTATTGCGGAACGAATTGTCTGTCGGCGGCGAGGCGGTTGAGGAAATGGCGCGTGCCGTGTACCAACACGAGCCGCACGCCCAATCCGGCGAGCAGGTGGAAATCAGCGGCGAGCCGGTTCAGGGTGTCGCCTTCGAGCAGGCTGTCGGTGATGCCGATAACCAGTGTTTTGCCGCGCAGGTAGTGGATATAGGGCGCGGCTTCGCGAAAATCGGCGACAAAGCCCGGAGATGTGTTCATAACAAGACCAGATAGAAAAGCTGCATGATGAGGACGGTCAGCGCAACCAGTACCGCCAGCGTCCAGTTGAAGCCTTCTTCGGATTTGGCGGGTTTGGCAGCGGCTGCCGCCATCAGGGCTTGGAATTCTTCAGTCCGCCGTTTTTCTTCTTCTGCACGACGCTTTTCCTCTTCGGTGCGCCGTGCCGCCTCTTCTTTGGCTTTTTTGGCGCGTTCGGCGCTGTCGAGCAGGCTGGCGATTTCGTGGCGGGAGAGTTGTTTGCGGTTGCGGATGTTGCCGCCCATGTCGTGTACGAGGCGGACGTCGGTAACGGCGTTGGGCAGCGTGTCGGGATTGGCGGGTGCTGAAGACGGCGCCAGGCTGTCTTTGGCTTTGAACAGGCCTTCGCATTTATTGCAAACGACAAAGCCTTGTGCGACGTTGAGCTGGGTGTCTTTGACCCAAAGTGAGGTTTTGCAGTGTGGGCATATACAGGCGGGCATAGGGGTTTTCCGTGTAAAGTGTGGAATGTGTTGTTTTAATGTGTGTTTGATTGGGGTGGGTCGTCTGAAAAAGGGATTGTCCGTTTTCAGACGACCTTTTGTTTATCCTATTTTAGGCAACGCCGTAGCGTTCGCGGTAGGCTCTGACCGGCTCGAGGAAGCCGCCGAATTCCGCGTTGTTTTGCAGGAGTGTGAACAGGTCGTTCAGATTGGCAATGGCGACGACGGGCAAGCCGTATTGTTTTTCCACTTCCTGAACGGCGGACAATTCGCCCGTACCTTTTTCCATGCGGTCGAGTGCGATGGCGACGGCGGCGGGCGTTGCGCCTTCTGCTTCAATCAGTTTGACCGATTCGCGCACAGATGTTCCCGCAGAAATCACGTCGTCGATAATCAAAACGCGGCCTTTGAGCGGCGCACCGACCAATACGCCGCCTTCGCCGTGGTCTTTCGCTTCTTTGCGGTTGTAGGCAAACGGTACGTTCACGCCTTTTTCCGCCAGCATCATCGCCGTCGCCGCCGCCAAAATAATGCCTTTGTAAGCCGGGCCGAACAGCATGTCGAATTTTACGCCGCTCTCGATAATCGCCTGCGCGTAAAACTTCGCCAGTTGCAGCGTCGATGCGCCGTCGTTAAACAGTCCGGCGTTGAAAAAATAAGGCGACTGACGGCCTGCCTTGGTCGTGAATTCACCGAATTTCAATACATTCTGCGCCAGCGCAAACTTGAGGAAATCTTGACGGAAATCGGACATTTTGCTTCTTTCGAAAGATATTGATTTATAAAGGAAGAGATTATAAAGGATTCATGAGGAAAATGCAGGTCGTCTGAAAACAGGTTTTCTGGTTTCAGACGACCTGTTTCATTCAAGCCCTTTAAAATCTGCCATCCGCCATTATCTACCGGTAAGTGGCGATGGCAGCATACATAATATGCCCAAGCCGATGATTTACTGTTAGAATCCGAATTTATTTGTTTTCAAACCATTTTTCAGGAGCAAACGCCATGCGAAACGACGTTTACGACTATACCGCCACGGGACAGGTTGCTAAAAATACCGTCCTGCAAAAAACTTACCGCCTGCTCGGTCTGTCTTTCATTCCCGCCGTCGCCGGCGCATATTTCAGCGGCCAGTTCGGACTGAATCTATTCTCTCTGTTCGGTCAGGGCTGGATGGGGCTGGTTGCCGTGCTGGTATTCTTCTACGGCATGACTTTCCTCATTGAGAAAAACCGTTACAGCAATGTCGGCGCAACCCTCCTGATGATCTTCACTTTCGGCATGGGTGTGCTGATCAGCCCGCTTCTGCAATATACGCTCGCTATTCCAAACGGTACGCAAATCGTCGGCATCGCTGCCGCCATGACTGCCGGGGTATTCTTCACCATGTCTGCCATGGCGCGCCGCACCAATGTCAATATGAATTCGCTAGGCCGCTTCCTGACCGTCGGCGCGGTAGTGTTGATGATTGCGATGATTGCCAACTTCTTCCTGCAAATCCCGGCATTGAGCCTCGCCGTTTCGGCAGCGTTTGTCCTATTCAGCTCGCTGATGATTATGTGGCAGGTGCGTGCGGTGATTGACGGTGGGGAAGACAGCCATATCAGCGCGGCTCTGACCATCTTCATCTCCATCTACAATATCTTCAGCAGCCTGTTGCGTATTTTGTTGGCGTTCAGTGGCGATGATTAACCGTTTACGCATCTGACGAAAGAATTCAAAGGTCGTCTGAAAACAGGTTTTCTGATTTTCAGACGACCTTTTTGACATTCCATTCCCCGCCCGCTATCCTGACGGCTGCCATCACTCACACCACTACTCATGAACACTATCCCCCCGCGCCGTGCCGTTTACGCAGGCAGCTTCGACCCGCCGACCCTCGGTCATCTTTGGATGATACAAGAAGCGCAGGCGCTTTTTGACGAACTCGTCGTCGCCATCGGTATCAATCCTGAAAAACACAATACCTACACTATAGACGAACGCCGCGATATGCTCGAAGCGATTACGGAAGGCTTTCCCAATGTCCGCATCAGCGTATTTGAAAACCGCTTCTTGGTTCGCTACGCGCGCGAAATCGGAGCAGGGTTTATCGTTCGCGGTATTCGTTCTGCCGCCGACTATGAATACGAACGCTCCATGCGCTATATCAACAGCGACCTTGCACCCGAAATTTCGACGGTTTTCCTGATGCCGCCGCGCGAAATCGCCGAAGTGTCTTCCACTATGGTCAAAGGCCTGGTCGGCCCCGATGGTTGGCACGACATAATACGCCGCTACCTGCCCGAAGCCGTGTACGAAAAAATCGTGCAGGATTATGAAACTTGAAATCTGTTGTTGATGAAAAGGTCGTCTGAAAGCTTGATATGGGTTTTCAGACGATCTTTCGATTTATGGCAGTGTTTGTGTAATTCTAAATTTACATTGAATAATCAAATGATTAAATTCAATTTAAATATAATTTTTGGTGGCTGATTTGTTGCAAAATATAAACACGGTTTGTCATAAATAAAGATAATTATTATCAATTATTTCGATTAAGCAAAAATATTTCCTATAATGCCGCATCCCTTCACCTTTCGAGTTGAACATGCAATATTCTGCCCGCCTTTCCCTGCTTCCCGCCCTGATTGCCTCCGCCTTCCCGCTGTATGCCGCCGATACCGCCGATAGCGAACACTACACCGCCACCCTGCCCACCGTTACCGTGGTCGGACAGTCCGACACCAGCGTACTCAAAGGCTACATCAATTACGACGAAGCCGCCGTTACCCGCAACGGCCAGCTCATCAAAGAAACGCCGCAAACCGTCGATACGCTCAACATCCAGAAAAACAAAAACTACGGCACGAACGATTTGAGTTCCATCCTCGAAGGCAACGCCGGTATTGACGCTGCCTACGATATGCGCGGCGAAAGCATTTTCCTGCGCGGTTTTCAAGCCGACGCATCCGACATCTACCGCGACGGCGTGCGCGAAAGCGGGCAGGTCCGCCGCAGCACCGCCAACATCGAGCGCGTGGAAATCCTGAAAGGCCCGTCTTCCGTGCTTTACGGACGCACCAACGGCGGCGGCGTCATCAATATGGTCAGCAAATACGCCAACTTCAAACAAAGCCGCAACATCGGTGCGGTTTACGGCTCGTGGGCAAACCGCAGCCTGAATATGGACATCAACGAAGTGCTGAACAAAAACGTCGCCATCCGCCTCACCGGCGAAGTCGGGCGCGCCAATTCGTTCCGCAGCGGCATAGACAGCAAAAATGTCATGGTTTCGCCCAGCATTACCGTCAAACTCGACAACGGCTTGAAATGGACGGGGCAATACACCTACGACAACGTGGAGCGCACGCCCGACCGCAGCCCGACCAAGTCCGTGTACGACCGCTTCGGACTACCTTACCGCATGGGTTTCGCCCACCCGAACGATTTTGTGAAAGACAAGCTGCAAGTCTGGCGTTCCGACCTCGAATACGCCTTCAATGACAAATGGCGCGCCCAATGGCAGCTCGCCCACCGCACGGCGGCGCAGGATTTCGACCATTTCTATGCAGGCAGCGAAAACGGCAGCCTAATCAAGCGCAATTACGCCTGGCAGCAGACCGACAACAAAACCCTGTCGTCCAACTTCACGCTCAACGGCGACTACACCATCGGCCGTTTTGAAAACCACCTGACCGTAGGCATGGATTACAGCCGCGAACACCGCACCCCGACATTGGGTTACAACCGCGCCTTCTCCGCCTCCATCGACCCCTACGACCGCGCAAGCTGGCCGGCTTCGGGCAGGCTGCAACCCGTCCTCACCCAAAACCGCCACAAAGCCGACTCCTACGGCATCTTCGTGCAAAATATCTTCTCCGCCACGCCCGACCTCAAATTCGTCCTCGGCGGCCGTTACGATAAGTACACCTTTAATTCCGAAAACAAACTCACCGGCAGCAGCCGCCAATACAGCGGCCATTCGTTCAGCCCCAATATCGGCGCAGTGTGGAACGTAACGCCCGCCCACACGCTCTACGCCTCGTATAACAAAGGCTTCGCACCTTATGGCGGACGCGGCGGCTATTTGAGCATCGACACTTCGTCTTCCGCCGTGTTCAACGCCGATCCCGAATACACCCGCCAATACGAAACCGGTGTCAAAAGCAGTTGGCTGGACGACCGCCTCAGCACCACATTGTCCGCCTACCAAATCGAACGCTTCAATATCCGCTACCGCCCCGACGCGCAAAATAATCCCTACACTTGGGCAGTCGGCGGCAAACACCGTTCGCGCGGCGTGGAGTTGTCCGCCATCGGACAAATCATCCCCAAAAAACTCTACCTGCGCGGATCGTTGGGCGTGATGCAGGCGAAAGTCATTGAAGACAAAGAAAATCCCGACAGAGTGGGCATCCATTTGGACAACACCAGCAACGTTACCGGCAACCTGTTCTTCCGTTACACGCCGACCGAAAACCTCTACGGCGAAATCGGCGTAACCGGTACGGGCAAACGCTACGGCTACGATTCGAGCCAAAAGGTAACCACCACGCTTTCCGGCTTCGTCCGCACCGACGCCATGTTCGGCTGGAACCGCAAAAATCTGAACCTCACTTTCGCCGTCGGCAATCTGTTCAATCAAAAATACTGGCGTTCCGACGCCATGCCCGGCGCGCCGCGCACTTATACGGCGCGGGTGAATTACAGTTTCTAATTCCAGGCAGGAAATGGAACAAAGGTCGTCTGAAACCCCTGATATTGGTTTGAACTGGCCCCCAAATCTTGGACACTCATAAAAGCCTATTCAGGCGCTCTGTGCAAGCTGGGTTCTGTATGCGACAGGACTCAGCTTTTTCAATTTCAAACTGCAACGCTCCCGGTTGTAGTAATCCATATAGTCATCTATCTGCTTCATCAATTCATCTACCGTCAATTCACCTGCGTTATAGAAACACTCCGTCTTCAACACCGCAAAGAAGCTTTCCATCGGCGCATTGTCCCAACAGTTCGCCTTTCGCGACATGCTTTGAACCATGGAATGCTCCGCAAGCAATTCCCTATACCCCGCCGTACGGTACAGCACACCTTGGTCCGAATGCAGCATCGTTCCTTTATCAGTCAGACGGGGTGCGGCTTTTTCGAGCATTTCCTTCACCATTTCGCTGTCGGCTCTGCGGCTCATGGCGTAGGCGACGATCTCGCGGTTGAACAAGTCCAAGATTGGCGAGAGGTACAGTTTGCCGTCGCTCCCTTTGAGTTCGGTAACGTCGGTCAGCCATTTTTCGTTGGGCTTTCGGGCTTTGAACCGGCGTTTGAGGAGGTGTTCCGATATCTCGCCCATGGCGGGATGGCGGTAGGCTTTTTTCGCCCGTATGAGGGCTTTCAGTTCCAACTGCTTCATCAACCGCGCCACTTTTTTGCGGTTCCAATCTAATGCGGCGGCAATGCGCCTTTGTCCGTAGCGTCCTTTATGCCGCCGGTAGGTTTCGACAAGGAGGGCTTTGTCGGCTGCGTCGGGGTCGGGTCGGTCTTGGTGGTGGTAGTAAAAGCTGCTTTTGGGCAGGTTTGCGATGTGCAGCAGGTATTTGAGCGGGTGTTGCGCCCTCAGTGTTTGGACGGTTTGGCTTTGTCCTTTGCGGTCTGCTTTTGGCTGAGGGCTTTTAACTCCTTTAGGTAGGCGACCTCTGCGCGCATATAGCACAACTCTTCAATAAGCTCTGCCTGCGTTTTTTCTTGATCGGGTTTATCTGCGATGAAGGGGTTTTTTCGATGTTGGGGCATGGTTTTGGATTGGGGATGTTCGAGTGCACCGATACCGCCTTCTTGATAGGCGCGTATCCATCGTCGCAGGTGGGTTCGGGAAATGCCGTAGTGGTCTGCGGTACGCTGTTGGCTGCGTATATGCAGGTAGTGGAGTACGGCTTGGTATTTGAAGTGTAATGTATATTTGCTCATAAAAAAACTGCACCTTGTGAGTTGGAGGGGATGTCCAACTTTTGGGGTGCAGTTCAGTTTTCAGACGACCTTTTACCTTCTATACGCTCATGAATAAGGCGGGACGCTTGAGGCTGCAAAGAATGCAGCAGTCCGTAAAGATGGCGTTTGCACGGCCTTTGCTATATCATTCCCTTATCTGAAACCAAGGAAAACATCATGTACGAAGTCAACCGCAGCGTCTTCCTGCTCATCCCGCTCGATCCTTTTTGGAACTGGCTGCAAACCCTGCCCGGTAATCATCTTGACGGTTTGACGCTTGAAGATATTCAAGCCGATGCCAATTCTTATCTCGTCCGTCCGTGTGAAACCGCCGACGAAGTATGGGACGAAATCGAAGCGCGGTTTGAAGACATTTTCGCTGCCGAACTTGCCGACTGGTGCGAAGATGAGAGCGAGTGGCCTGATTTGGACGCCGATATTTTCAACGAATGGTTCGACATACAGCTCTCCACCGTCATTACCGACCTCGAACACGAACCGCTTGCCCGTGAAGCCTTTCAACCCTTCAATCTGAACTGATGAATATCCGCGTCCGCAATTACCATCTTGACGGCTACGGTCATGTCAACAACGCGCGCTATTTCGAATTTCTCGAAGAAGCGCGCTGGACATTTTTTGAGGAACACGGTTTCTTGTCCGAAATCGACGGCTTGATGCTGGTGGTTGTCCGCATCGACATCCGTTATCGCCGTGCCGCCATCGATGGCGACATATTACGTTTTGAAGGTCGTCTGAAAGAGCTGACCTCGCGTCATATTATCCTTACTCAAAACATCGTTTTGCCCAGCGGCAAAAATGCCGTCGAAGCCGAAAGTACGCTGATGGTTGTCAGCGCAGAAAGCGGGCGGAGCATCAGCATTCCCGAACCTCTATTTACCCTTTTAAAACAATACTCCGAAGCATGAAAAAACTCATTACCATTGCCGCAGTCGCCATTATCGGCGTGCTGCTCGCCATCGTCCTTATTCCGGATAACAAACCTACTCCCACATTCTCTTTGTTCGACCTGCAAGGCAAACCGGTGTCCAACGCCAATTTGCAAGGCAAGGTCAGTTTCATCAATTTCTGGTTTCCCTCCTGTCCGGGCTGTGTCAGTGAAATGCCCAAAGTCATCAAAATGTCCAAAGACTATCAAGGAAAAGACTTCCAAGTACTCGGCATTGCCCAACCGATAGACCCGTTGGAAAGCGTAACCCAATACGTCCAAGAATACGGTTTGCCCTTTACCGTCATGTTTGATGCCGATAAAGCCGCCGCCCAAGCCTTCGGTACGCAGGTTTACCCGACTTCTTTCTTGATCAATAAAAAAGGCGAAATCCTGAAAACCTTTGTCGGAGAACCCGACTTCGCCGCGCTTTATCAGGAAATCGACAAAGAATTGGCAAAGTAGCAATCAAAAAAGGGCGCAATGATGCACCCTTATGTATTTATTGGGATAACGTGTGGATTCCTTTTCTCGCAAATGCTGATTGGTGTGAAAACGGCAGCAGTTTCAGCAATATTGTTTTTGTGTGCCTTTCTTCATAACCTTTTATCATGATTCGGACAAAGAACCTTCTCAAACCGGCCGGCAGGCAATCATATAATTCACTTCTGTCGAGTCGCATAAAGAATAGCGGCGGGTCAAAAGATTGTAGGTCATGCCCTTGGTGTCGATAACGTCCAAACCTGCCTGCCTGCACATCCGCGCCAGCTCGGCGGGCGTGATGAATTTTTGCCAATCGTGCGTCCCTTTGGGAACGACGTTCAACACATATTCCGCGCCGACAATCAGATGGAGATAAGATTTAGGGTTGCGGTTGATGGTGGAGAAAAACACCATGCCGTCAGGCTTCACCAGCTCCGAACAGGCTTTGACGATGGCGGCGGGGTCGGGAACGTGTTCCATCATTTCCATACAGGTTACAACATCGAAGCTGTGCGGCTGTTCGGCCGCAAGGTCTTCGACGCGGATGCAGCGGTAATCGATATTGTCCACACCTTCGGCAGCAGCATGGGCTTGGGCGGTTTGCAACGATTTTTCCGCCATATCGATGCCGGTAACGTGCGCTGCGCCGCGCTTTGCCATGCTTTCCGACAAAATCCCGCCGCCGCAGCCGACATCTAAAACACGCTTGCCCGCCAATTGCGCGAACGAGTCTATATAGCCCAAGCGCAGCGGATTGATGTCGTGCAAAGGTTTGAACTCGCCGTTTTTATCCCACCATTTATCCGCAATTTGGCTGAATTTAGCGATTTCGTCCGCATCGACGTTGTGTTGTCCGGCTGCTTCCATCATGATTTTCCTGATTTGGATTTCGGGTTGAAGAGGGTTTCGATTTTATAGCAAAGCGGCAGGATGGAACAGAGACAAACCGCCGCCAGCCGCCAAAAGGTCGTCTGAAAACGCCGCTTACCCTTTTCAGACGACCTTGGATTCGGATTTCAAGTGCAACACTAGGGTACCAGTGGTTGGAACAGATGTAGAAAATCGTCGCGTTGTTTACACAACAGGTTGAGAAAAATAAGCCTGCAAGACCTCAAACGGCGTATCGCCGTTCAAACTGCGGTGTGGCTTCACAGTGTTATAAAAATTAACAAAGCGGCACAACTCCTTTTGCCGGTGTTCCGGACTCTCAAACGACTGTTTCTCATGCCACATCTCCATCAGGGTACGGATAACCCGCTCCGCCTTACCGTTGGTCTGCGGACGGGCAACCCGGGTAAACTTTTGACCAATCCCGTTCTCGTAACAGGCTACACCGAAAGCATGGTTGGCCGAGCCTTTGTATTCCGTACCGTTGTCGGAGTAAACGCACTCAATCAGGTATGGGCAGGGATCAATCAGGTGTTCGGTCAGAAACTTGGCGGCGCTGTCTGCGGTTTTGTCCGGCAAAATGGCGGCGTATAGCTCCCTTGAGAAATCGTCGATGGCGACAAACAGGTAATCCCGCTTATCGGTGGCTTTCTGCCCTTTGAGCAGCGGCAGCCGTTTGGTATCGAGATGTACCAGCTCTCCGGGATAGGATTTATTGTAGCGTTTGGCCTGCCTTTTGAGTTTTTCCTGAATGCCGCGTTCTACCTTGGCCAGGCGTTTCATTCCGTACTTTGCCTGTTTGAAACGGTTGTTGGTACTGGTTTGCGGTTTGAGCAGCTTGGCCCTTGCGGCTTTAAGGGCGCGGTAAATGGTGACGCGGCTGACTTGGTAGCGGCGTGCCGGGGAGGTGACGCTTTCCTTCCCCTGCGTGTAGGCCAGCCAAATGGCTTGTCGGTGGTGCGGGGTGAGACGGGTGTTTTTGTGCATGTTCATGTTTCAGTATTCTCCTGGAAATACTGTAAACAACGCTACTGATTTCTACATTTAAGAATAAAACACTTGGCGTTTCGTAGCCAAGTGTTTTTCTCGGCCGGTGGTTCAACTCATCTTGAACCCTGCGTATCTCCCGATTGCTGATATTTCGGAAATCGGTCTGTTTGGGGAAATATTGTCGGATGAGTCCGTTGGTGTTCTCATTCAGCCCTTTCTCCCACGAATGGTAAGGGCGGCAAAAATAGGTTTCCGCCTTCAATGCTTTGGCTATTTTGGTGTGTTGGTAGAACTCTTTGCCGTTATCCATGGTGATGGTGTGGACTTTGGCTTTATATGCCTTTAATACCCTAATGGCCGCCCGGGCAGTGTCTTCGGCTTTTAAGTTCTTTAATTTGCAGATGATGGTGTAGCGGGTAGTGCGTTCGACCAAGGTCAATAATGCACTTTTCTGATTTTTGCCGACGATGGTGTCGGCCTCCCAATCGCCGATGCGGGTTTTCTGGTCGACGATAGCAGGTCGGTTTTCTATGCCGACGCGGTCGGGCACTTTGCCTCTGGTCCATGTGCTGCCGTAGCGTTTGCGGTAGGGTTTGCTGCATATTCTGAGGTGTTGCCACAAAGTGCCGCCGTTGTTTTTGTCTTGGCGGAGGTGGCGGTAAATGGTGCTGTGATGGAGCGTGATCCCGTGGTACGCTGTTTGGTAAGCCGGCTTTGCCGTTGCGCTTTTTCGGCACTGTATTGCTGTCCTTGGATGCAGTGCCGCTTGATTTCGCGGCTGATGGTGCTTTTGTGGCGGTTAAGTTGTTTGGCGATTTCGGCGATGGTGCAGTCGCGTGACAGGTATTGGATATGGTATCGTTCGTCTTGGGTCAGTTGTGTGTAGCTCATGGCAATCTTTCTTGCAGGAAAGGCCGTATGCTACCGCATACTGGCCTTTTTCTGTTATGGAAAGTTGCACTTCAAATGCGAATCCGCCGACTTTAGATGGATTGTGCAGGCAACGGATGCGCTACGTCGCCGCACGCAATCTTTAGATTTCCAGTAATCCGTTACCATACATAGGGGAGAGGATATTGAGAAAAAATAAGGTCGTCTGAAAACCTATTTTCGGGTTTTCAGACGACCTGTCGCTTTATCAAATCACTGCAATTATTGCCTGATGGGAATCAGCAGTGAACCAGCGTGCCTTCGTCTTCGCCGGTAATGACGCGCTTGAGCGAGCCTTGTTTGGCGATGCCGAAGACGACGATGTTGAGTTTGCGTTCGCGGCAGAGGGCAAAGGCGGTTGCGTCCATGACTTTGAGGTTTTTGTTCAGGGCTTCGTCAAAGGTGATGGTTTCGTAGCGCGTGGCGGACGGGTCTTTTTTCGGGTCTGCGGTATAAACGCCGTCCACATTGGTGGCTTTGAGCATGACGTCGCAGTTCATTTCGGCTCCGCGCAGGGCGGCGGCGGTGTCGGTGGTGAAGAACGGGTTGCCGGTACCTGCGGCGAAAATCACGACTTTGCCTTCTTCCAAATATTGAATGGCTTTCGGGCGGGCGTAGGTTTCGGCGATTTGCTGCATGGAAAGTGCGGATTGTACGCGCGCTTTGATGCCGAGGGTTTCGAAGGCATCTTTGAGGGCAAGGGCGTTCATGACGGTCGCCATCATGCCCATGTAGTCGGCTGTGGCGCGGTCCATACTGCCTGCTTGGGCGGATACGCCGCGGAAGATGTTGCCGCCGCCGACAACGATGCCGACTTGTACGCCCATTTTGACGATTTCGGCGATTTCACCGACGGTTTGGACGATGGTGTCGTGATTGATGCCGAAAGGGTCGGAACCCATCAGGGATTCGCCGGAGAGTTTCAGTAATACGCGTTTGTATTTGATTTGCTGTGTCATGGGATACCTTGCTTTCTTTGGGTGGATAGCGCTAGTTATGCAGGGCAAACTGACCATTTGATAACGGCGGTATTTTGCTCCGTAAAACGGCATATTCTGCGTTAAAAATACTTGCAAGATGTCCAATCTTGCTGCGCTTTTTGCCTTGAATCTGCCGTTTTCCGTACCAAAAACCGACTCGTTCCAAATGATCAGTTCACCCTGCGGCGCTGCTTCAATTCGGGGGAAGGGCGTTTGATTTTCAGACGACCTTTCGGGATGTTTGGCTGACAGGGTAACGCGTTTTCCGTGGGTGTATATGGGTTTGGATAAATTATTATGTGTTGATTATGATGAAATATTTTCTGTTCGACAGTATTTTAAACAGTGTAACTCTCAAAAAAAAGCACCCTGATTCGTTTGGAATCCAGGTGCTTTCTTTTTCATCTCTGCCTTACACTTTAGCAGCAGCGGCAACTTCGGCTGCGTAGTCGACAACGGCTTTTTCGATACCGTCGCCTACTTTGTAACGTACGAAGCTGATGATTTCAGTGCCGTTTTCTTTAGCGAATTGGGCAACGGTTTGGTCAGGGTTCATCACGAATGCTTGGCCGTTCAGGGTGATTTCGGCCAAGAATTTGCGGATACGGCCTTCAACCATTTTAGCGGCGATGTCGGCAGGTTTGCCGGAAGCGATGGCTTGCTCGGTGTAGATGTGGCGTTCTTTTTCGATGGTTTCGGCATCTACTTCGGCTTCGGTTACGCATTGCGGTTTGGCGGCAACGATGTGCATACCGATTTTACGCGCTACGTCTTCAGAGCCTTTGAACTCAACCAATACGCCTTCGGTAGCCAATGCGCCGTGGATGTAGGCAACCAGTTGGTTGGCGGTGTCGATCACTTGGAAGCGGCGGACAGACATGTTCTCGCCCAATTTGGCGATGATGGCTTTACGTTCTGCTTCAACCAGTTCGCTCAGTTCTTCAACAGAAGCAGGTTTTTTCTCGGCAGCGGTTTTCGCAACGAAGTTGGCGAATTCTACGAAGCCTGCGTCTTTGGCAACGAAGTCGGTTTCGCAGTTTACTTCAACCAATGCGCCGACATTGCCGTTGATGGCGTAAGCCAATACGCCTTCGGCAGCGGTACGACCGGCCAGTTTACCGGCTTTCGCGCCGGATTTGATGCGCAGGATTTCTTCGGCTTTTTCGAAGTTGCCTTCGGCTTCAACCAAGGCTTTTTTGCATTCCATCATGCCCAGGCCGGTAGCGGCGCGCAGGTCGGCAACCATTTTTGCAGTAATTTCTGCCATTTTGAATCTCCTAGATTTTGGGGAAACACGGGATATCCGTGTTTGGGAATGGGGTCGTCTGAAAAGGTTTCAGAACGGGATTTGAGAAAAGGGGCATAACGCCCCTCTTCAGTTTGCCGGATTACTCGGCAGCAGCTTCTTGGGCAGCGGCTACGGTTTCTTGCAGCGCTTGGTTTTTGCCTTCCAAAACTGCGTCGGCGATGCCGCGGCAGTACAGGCGGATGGCTTTGGCGGAGTCGTCGTTACCGGGGATAACGTATTTCACGCCATCAGGGCTGTTGTTGGTATCGACTACGGCGATAACGGGGATGCCCAGTTTTTCAGCCTCGACCAGAGTACCTTTTTGGTAGCCGGTGTCGATAACGAAAATCGCGTCAGGCAGGCCTTTCATGTTTTTGATACCGCCCAAAGAACGTTCCAGTTTTTCAACGTCGCGTTGCATTTCCAGAATTTCTTTTTTGTTGAAACCGCCTTCGGCAGCGTTTTCCAAAGCGGCAGTTTTTTCTTCCAGGCGTTTGATGGATTGCTTAACGGTTTTGTAGTTGGTCAGCATGCCGCCCAGCCAACGGTGATCGACAAAAGGCATACCGGCGCGGGTAGCTTCTTCGCGGATGATTTCACGCGCTTGACGTTTGGTGCCGACAAACAGCACGGTGCCTTTGTTGGCAACCAGACGGCGTACGGCTTCTTGCGCTTCTTGGAACATCGGCAGGGTTTTTTCCAGGTTGACGATGTGGATTTTATTGCGCGCACCGAAAATGTATTGTGCCATTTTCGGATTCCAGAAACGGGTTTGGTGGCCGAAGTGAACGCCGGCTTCAATCATCTGACGCATAGTAATTTGAGACATTTTATTTCCTTGAAAGGGTTAAGAGCACACATTCAATCGCATAGAACTTGATAGGCTGCGCCTATTGTCAAGCACCCTTCGGCGAAAGTGGGCATAAGTTTTAAAAAATAGTGTGTTTCCGAAATGGAAAACTGACGGATTATAGCGGATAAGGGGTCGTCTGAAAAGGAATTTTATGCACTGCCATCCTGTTTGCCGCCTTCTTGTCCGGCTGCGCGGCGGCTTTGTTCGAATGCTTCCTTTTCCTGCTGCTTCATCAGGCGGTTGCGGCGGCGGATGGTGACGGTGAAAACGGTAAACGCGACGGGCAGGACTGCCCAAAAAACCAAATAAATCAAAGCGCGCGCAATGCTGGGCTGGGCAGCGGAATACATGACGGCGACGAAGAGGTAACCGATAAGGACGATATGCCACATGGCGGAATCCTGTTTTGATGTTAACGGAGCGTTTATAATCGCCGTATTCTACAACAATGCTCAAAAGGTCGTCTGGAATGAGGAATGAGGAAAAACACGCCCTGCGCCGAGAATTGCGCCGCGCCCGCGCGCAGATGGGGCATCAAGGGCGGCTGGCGGCGGGGCAAACGGTTAACCGCCTGCTCAAACGTTATATCAAGAAGGGGCGGAAGATCGGCGTGTATTGGCCGATGGGCAGCGAGCTGCGGCTGGACGGCTTTGTGCGTGTGGCGCAAAAACGCGGCGCCAAACTCTATCTGCCTTATATCGAACCGCGTTCGCGGCGGATGTGGTTCACGCCCTATCCTGCCGACGGGACGAAACAAGAACGCAAACGCGGCAGGGCGAAGCTCCATGTACCGCAGTTTGCGGGACGCAAAATCCGCGTACATGGTTTATCGATATTGCTTGTCCCGATTGTCGGCATGGACCGCGAAGGCTACCGCTTAGGGCAGGCTGGCGGCTATTACGACGCGACGCTCGCAGCGATGAAATACCGTTTACAGGCAAAAACCATAGGCGTAGGCTTCGCTTGCCAACTGGTTGACACGCTGCCGCGCGAACCGCACGACCTGCCGCTGGACGGGTTTGTATCGGAGTCGGGCGTGCTGGTGTTCAAACATCATTAATCAATAGCTTTCAGACGACCTCAAAGATGTCGCCCGTTAAGACACTATACAAAGGTCGTCTGAAAACTCAAATCTTCAAATACAAAGGAAACCCCATGGCTGATTTTTCATCTGTTCCCGTTTTGTCCTTCGACCGCGTCCGTCTCGAGCCTTTGACGGCGGCACACGAAGCCGGTTTGCGCGAAGCAGTTTGCGACGGCGAAGTCTGGAAGCTGAACGTAACCACCGCGCCCGAACCCGACCAAGTGGCGGACTACATCCGCACCGCCACGCAAACCCGCCTCGCCTTTGCCGTCATCGACGAAGACACGGGCAAAATCGTCGGATCGACTTCGCTTTACCACATCGATCCCGCCATCCCCCGCCTCTACATCGGTTTCACATGGTACGCCC
This sequence comes from Neisseria mucosa, assembly GCA_003028315.1. NCBI lineage: Bacteria > Pseudomonadati > Pseudomonadota > Betaproteobacteria > Neisseriales > Neisseriaceae > Neisseria > Neisseria mucosa. The sequence continues at coordinate 2,462,936 of CP028150.1, forward strand.
TGTCGGCACGGCGCACACGCATCAATACCGCCTGCAAAATCATGTTGCTCGACTACGTTTTCGACACTTTAAACTGCCGCTGCGTCTGCTGGCAGACCGACAACCTCAACACCGCCTCCCAACGCGCCATCGAACGCCTGGGCGCACACCAAGACGGCATCTTGCGCTGCCACAAGCTGCGGAAAGACGGCAGCGTGCGCGATACGGTGGAATACAGCCTGCTGCGCGAAGAATGGCCGCAGGCAAGGGCAAAACTGCTCGAAAAAGTGGCAGCTTATGACGCATCCTGAAAAAACGTTTTCTTCTTCATTTTTTCATCAAAACAAGTCCATCTTGCTGACAATCTGAAGTCTTTAAAAAATTAATGAAATAAGGTGTGACACCGCCAATACCCTGATAAATAAAGGTCATCTGAATGTTTCAGACGACCTTTTTAAACCGCGTTTATGTAAATCCAAACAGAAAATCTTTGCAATTCTCAGAAAAATCCACTAAATTCTCAATAACATATTATGAACGGTTTAACATCGGTTCAAAACGTAAAACCCGCGCGCAATCTTCCACGCCAAAAACACCGCGCCAGCAGGTTTTACCGCCGAAACAGGCGTTCGTAATACAACGGATAATCATAAAGGCAGGATATGCCTGTTTCTAGGAGTACAACCATGGCTGAAGCAACAGATGTTGTCTTGGTGGGTGGAGGCATTATGAGCGCGACTTTGGGCGTTTTGCTCAAAGAACTCGAACCGTCTTGGGAAATCACCCTTATCGAACGCTTGGAAGACGTAGCGCTGGAATCGTCAAACGCTTGGAACAACGCCGGCACAGGGCATTCCGCGTTATGCGAACTCAATTACGCCCCGCTCGGCGCAGACGGCACCATCGACCCGACCCGCGCCCTCAATATTGCCGAACAATTCCACATCAGCCGCCAGTTCTGGTCATCGCTTGTCGAAGAAGGCAAAATCACCGACAACTCCTTCATCCATACCGTCCCGCATATGTCGCTGGTCATGAACACCGACCATTGCGACTACCTGCAAAAACGTTTCGACGCATTCAAATCCCAAAAACTCTTCGAACGGATGGAATTCTCCACCGACCGCGCCAAAATCGCCGAATGGGCGCCGCTGGTCATCAACGGCCGTAAAGAAGGACAACCCGTCGCCGCCAACTACTCCGCCGAAGGCACAGACGTCGATTTCGGCAGCCTGACCCGCCAAATGGTGCAATACCTGCGCGAAAAAGGCGTCAAAACCGAGTTCAACCGCCACGTCGACGACATCAAACGCGAATCCGACGGCGCATGGGTGCTCAAAACCAGCGACACCCGCAACCCCGACGGACAACTCACTCTCCGCACCCGCTTCCTCTTCCTCGGCGCAGGCGGCGGCGCACTGACCCTGCTGCAAAAATCCGGCATCCCCGAAGGCAAAGGTTACGGCGGCTTCCCCGTTTCCGGACTGTTCTTCCGCAACAGCAACCCCGAAACTGCCGCGCAACACAACGCCAAAGTGTACGGACAAGCCTCCGTCGGCGCGCCGCCCATGTCCGTCCCGCACCTCGACACCCGCAATGTGGACGGCAAACGCCACCTCATGTTCGGCCCTTACGCAGGTTTCCGCTCCAACTTCCTCAAACAAGGCTCGCTCATGGATTTGCCCCTGTCCATCCACTTGGACAACCTCTACCCCATGCTGCGCGCCGGCTGGGCAAATATGCCCCTGACCAAATACCTCTTGGGCGAATTGCGCAAAACCAAAGAAGAACGCTTCGCCTCCCTGCTGGAATACTACCCCGAAGCAAACCCTGACGACTGGGAACTCATCACCGCAGGACAACGCGTTCAAATCATCAAAAAAGACTCCGAAAAAGGCGGCGTCCTCCAATTCGGCACCGAAATCGTCGCCCACGCCGACGGCTCGCTCGCCGCACTCTTGGGCGCATCCCCCGGCGCATCAACCGCCGTACCCTTGATGATCAAACTCATCCACCAATGCTTCCCAAGCCGCATTTCCTCATGGGAAGGTCGTCTGAAAGAACTTGTTCCCGGCTTCGGCATCAAGCTCAACGACAACCCGCAGCTTGCCGAAGAAATCATCAGCCACAACGCCAAAGTATTGGGTATTCATCATCAATGATGGGAAAGTAAGGATGAAACAGCGTATCCTTGAGATACGCTGTTTTCATGTGTGGATAGAATGGAAATGCCCATCGTTGGCAGTGCCAGCATAAAACCAATAAAGTCAGCTATACATGGCAAACCTGAACAAAAAGGCTCAGCCGTCATTCCCATCTACGCGGGAATGAAGGTACCGATGTTTTGATTGTTGCCGGATCAAGCTTAAATTGGCACAGTGGACAAACCCGAATTCACATATATAAATATAAAGAATATAAAAGGTCGTCTGAAACCCCATTTCAGGATTTTCAGACGACCTCTTTCATCATCAAGAATGGCACAAAGCTATCTGCCTGAGACCTTTGCAAAAAAGCCTTTCCCCAAACAACCGAAACCCCAACACAGATTTTCGGCTGTTTTCGTTTCAAATATTCACCGATTTTACCCAAATACCCCCTTAATCCTCCCCGGATACCCCATAATCAGGCATCCGGGCCGCCTTTTAGGCGGCAACAGGCACACTTAGCCTGTTAGCCGCTTTCAACAGGTTCAAACACATCGCCTTCAGATGGCTTTGCGCACTCACTTTGAGCAGACCAAAATAGGCGGCCCGGGCGTAGCGGAATTTACGGTGCAGCGTACCGAAGCTCTGTTCGACCACATAACGGGTCTTCGACAAATATCGGTTACGTTTGGTTTGCGCTTCCGTCAGCGGACGGTTGCGGTGGGCTTTGCGCATAATGCCGTCTAACAACTGATGCTCTTTCAGATGTTGCCGGTTTTCCTTACTGTCGTAGCCTTTGTCGGCATAGACGGTCGTACCTTCGGCAATGCCTTCCAACAAAGGGGACAGATGGTTGCACTCATGGACATTGGCGGGGGTGATGTGCAGTTTCTCGATATAGCCTTCCTCATCGGTACGGGTATGTTGTTTGTAACCGAGTTTGTAGAGGCCGTTTTTCTTTGTCCAACGGGCATCTTTGTCCTTACTCGGTGTGGTTTGGCCGCTGACTTGTCCTTCCTCGTCGACTTCTATGGCCTGACGCTGTTTGCTGCCGGCAGTCTGAATAATGGTGGCGTCAATGACGGCGGCGGATGCCTTCTCTACTTTTAGGTTTTTTTCGGCCAGTTGTCGGTTAATCAGTTCCAGCAATTCGGACAGGGTGTCGTCTTGCGCCAGCCAGTTGCGGTAACGGCATAAGGTGCTGTAATCGGGGATGCTCAGTTCGTCAAAACGGCAAAACAGGTTGAAATCGATGCGGGTGATGAGGCTGTGTTCGAGTTCGGGATCGGAGAGGCTGTGCCATTGTCCGAGCAGGACGGCTTTGAACATGGACAACAGGGGATAGGCGGGACGGCCACGGTAATCTCTAAGGTAACGGGTTCTTTGACGGTTCAGGTATTGTTCGATCGGTTGCCAATCAATCACCTGATCCAACTTCAATAATGGGAAGCGGTCGATGTGTTTGGCGATCATGGCTTGTGCGGTTTGTTGGAAGAAGGTGCTCATGGGAAATCCCCTAAATGTCTTGGTGGGAATTTAGGGGATTTTGGGGAATTTTGCAAAGGTCTCTGCCTTTTAAAACGTAAACCCGGTTTCCAATTCATCATCGCCGACCAGTTCGACCAACAGCGCATACAACGGAGCAAGCTCGGTGTAGCGGCGGGAGGTGCGGCGCAGGTAGTTGAGGAAGCGCGGGATTTCGGGGCGGTATTTGTCTTTGCCGTCGCGGTAGTACAGGCGGGCGAAGATGCCGGCGACTTTCAGATGGCGTTGTACGCCCATCCATTCAAACCAGCGGTAAAACTCGTCAAACGCGGCGGGTACGGGCAATCCGGCGGCGCGGGCTTTTTCCCAGTAACGGATGACCAAGTCCAAGACGAATTCTTCTTCCCATTCGATGAAGGCGTCGCGCAGGAGGGAAACCAAGTCGTAGGAAATCGGGCCGTAGAGTGCATCTTGGAAGTCGAGTACGCCGGGTCGGCCGGTGGTGAGCATGAGGTTGCGGACGATGAAGTCGCGGTGGACGTACACCTGCGGCTGGGCAAGCAGCGGCGGCAGCAGGGTGTCTATGGTTTGCTGCCAAAGCTGGCGTTGTTTGAAGTTGAGTTCGCGTCCGAGCTCTTTGGCGACGAACCATTCGGGGAAAAGGTTGATTTCGCGCAGCATGATGTCGCGGTCGTAATCGGGCAATTCGCCCGCGCGGCTGGCTTTTTGCAGCTCGACCAGTTCGTCTATGGCTTCAAGCAGCAGGACTTTGTGTGCCTCCGCGCCTTGTTCTTGCTGCATGGCGGTCAGGAAAGTGGTGTTGCCCAAGTCGTTGAGCACCATAAATCCCTGCGCTTCGTCCACATGCAATACTTGGGGAACGTTAAGCATATTGAAAAGTTTTTGCACTTTTAGGTAAGGAGCGACGCTCATTTTATCGGGCGGCGCATCCATACAGATGACGGTCTTGCCGTCGGCAAAAGCAGCGCGGAAGTAGCGTCGGAAGTCGGCATCGGCGGCGGCGAAGCTCAATTCGAAGTTTTGTTCGGGATAGACGGCACGAAGCCAATTTTGTAATTCGGTTTGTCGTTGCATAGCGGTGTCGCGGATTTTCAGGTTAAAATAACCGCTATTCTAACTGGCAAACCGATTTAAGGGGCGATTTTGGCTCGTTTATTTTCACTCAAACCATTGGTTTTGGCGTTAAGCGTCGGCTTCGGCGCGGGAGGGGCATATGCGCAAAATGCATCTTTGCCGCAACCTGCCGATTACGAGCCGGTAAGGGCCACCCCGCCTGCGGTTCAGAGCGGGGAAAACCGTCGTCCTGCCGATCAGGATAAATTGTCCTTGGGCGATACCTGCCTGTTTTGCCAGCATCAGGCTTCGGAAGCAAACAAGCAGCCTGAAATCAAACGCAGCGGCGAAGAACCCCTGCCGCAGGACTACACCCGCGTGATTGCGGACAAGGTTGCCGGACAGTCTAAAGTCGCCGTCCGCGCCGAAGGCGATGTCATCATCGAGCGCAATCAGGAAGTGTTGAACGCCGATTGGGCGGATTACGACCAAACCAGCGATACCGTCAGGGCGGGCGACCGCTTTACGCTGTATCAAGACGGCTCGACCGTCAGCGGCGATACTTTGGTTTACAACCTGAAAGACAATACCGGCTCGAGCGAATACGTCCGCGTCGATGCCGAAAAAGACGGCCGCCGCCTCCAGAGCGTCAGCGAAAAGGCGGAAATGAAAGGCAAAGGGCTGTACAAGCTCATCAATACCAAATTCAATACCTGTTCGCCCGGCGATGCGAGTTGGTTCATCAAAGCGAAAAGCATCGAAACCGATCAGGAAACGGGCATAGGCGTGGCAAAAGACGCGTCGCTGGTGTTCGGCGGCGTTCCTGTACTTTATACGCCTTGGGCGGATTTCCCGCTCAACGGCCATCGCAAGAGCGGTCTGTTGGTGCCGACCTTGTCAACCGGTTCGGACGGTTTGGAACTCGCCCTTCCCTATTATTTCAACCTCGCCCCCAACTTGGACGCCACCTTCCGCCCCGGTATCATCAGCTCGCGCGGCGTGCAGCTTGGCGGACAGGTCCGCTATCTCGAGCCGAAATTTAACGGCGTCATTGACGGCGATTGGATGCCGCACGATAAAAAACGCCATGAAAACAACCGCTATCAAATCAAGTTTGACCACAACCACCAACTGACCGACAAACTCAGCGGCGGCATCAACTTCAATCAGGTTTCAGACGACAATTACTACCGCGATTTCTACGGACGCGAGGACATTGCCAGCAACGTCAACCTCAACCGCCAACTGTGGCTGAACTACGGCGACAATATCTGGGGCGGTTCTTTTGACGGCGCGCTGAACGTACAGAAATACCAAACCCTTGCCAACCAAAACGGTTACAAAGACGAACCCTACGCCATCATGCCGCGCCTGACCGGACGTTGGCAGAAAACCATAGGCAAGGCGAATATCAACGTATTCAGCCAGTTCACCCGTTTCGTCCACGACAGCAAACAAGACGGCAGCCGTACCGTGCTGTATCCCAGCGTCCGTTGGGATTTCAACAACCAATGGGGCTATATCCGTCCGAAAATCGGCGTACACGCGACTTATTACGACTTAGGCTCGTTCGGCAACCAATCCGGTCGCCGCGTCAGCCGCGTATTGCCGATATTCAACGTCGATACCGGCATGACCTTCGAGCGCAACGCCAATTTGTTCGGCAACGCCTATCTGCAAACCCTCGAACCGCGCCTGTTCTACAACTACATCCCGACCAAGTCTCAAAACGACTTACCCAATTTCGACACCTCGGAAAACAGCTTCTCTTACAACCAGCTTTTCCGTGAAAATTTATACGTCGGCAATGACCGCATCAACTCCGCCAACAGCCTGACTGCCGCCGCGCAAACCCGTTTTCTCAATCCGAACAACGGTGCCGAGCTATTCCGCGCCGGTATCGGACAGAAGTTTTATTTAAAAAACGACAACGTATTGCTGGACGGCAGCGTCGGCCGCTATAAACGCAGCCAATCCGACTGGGTCGGCTTCGCGCACGGCAAACTGAGTGACAGCTTTCATGTAGGTTTCGATCTGCACTACAACCAAAATCAAAGCCGTGCCGAAAGCTATGCCGCGACCGTCCGCTACAATCCCGAGCCGGGCAAAGTGTTGAGCGCGCGTTACAAATACGGGCGCAACGAACGCATTTACCTGCAATCCGACGGCAACTATTTCTACGATAAAATCCGCCAAGTCGATTTGGCGGCACAATGGCCTATCCGTAAAAACCTTTACGCCGTTGCACGTTACAACTACGAAATTCAAGCCAAGAAACCTCTTGAAATGCTGGTAGGAGCTGAATATAAAAGCAACTGCGGCTGCTGGAGCGCAAGCCTTGTCGGACAACGCTACGTGACCGGCGAAAACAGCCGCAAAAATGCCGTTTTCTTCAATCTCCAACTCAAAGACCTGAGCAATCTCGGCAACAACCCATTTGAAAAACTGCGCTTGGCCATTCCCGGCTACAGCAAAACCAACGAGGTAGTTACCCCATGAACGTCAAACCCCTGATTCTTGCCGCCGCACTTGGTCTGGCATTGAACGCACACGCCGCGCCCAAAGCTGCATCCAAAGGCAAACCGGTCAAAACGCAGAAAGCGGCAAAACAGGCAGCGGCAGCCACGCCTGCCGATTCGGGCGCCGTACGCCTTTCCGACGGCATCGCCGCCATTGCCGACAACGAAGTCATTACCCAGCGCCAGCTGGCACATGCCATTGCCGAAGCGCGCCAACACCTTCCTAAAGGCACGCAAATCAGCGAAGACGAACTCCGCCAGCAGGTCCTGGCGCAACTGGTCAACCAATCCCTGATTGTTCAAGCGGGCAAACGCCGCAACATTCAAGCGACCGATGCCGAAATCGATGCCGTCATCGCCCAAACGCCGTCCCTGAAAAATCCGTCCGCACAGACCCGTCGCGAAATCGCCGACACCATCATTATGGAAAAAGTGCGCCAGCAGGCCGTGATGCAAAACAGCCGCGTCAGCGATGCAGAAGTCAACAGTTTCATCGAGCGCGCGCGCCAACAAGGTGTCGCCCTGCCCGAAGGCGAACCGATGCGCCAATACAGCGCGCAGCACATCCTGATTAAGGCCGACAACGAAAACGTTGCGGCCGGCGCTGAAAGCACCATCCGCAAAATCTATGCACAAGCCCGCAGCGGTGCGGACTTCGCCGGTTTGGCGCGCCAATATTCGCAAGACGGCAGCGCGAACAGCGGCGGTGATTTGGGTTGGTTCGCCGACGGCATGATGGTTGCGCCGTTTGAAGAAGCCGTCCACAAACTCAAACCCGGCCAAGTCAGCCCACCCGTACGCACACAATTCGGCTGGCACATCATTAAGCTGAACGATGTCCGTGACGCCGGCACGCCCGAAGAGCGTCAACACAACACCATACGTCAATATCTGTCGCGCCAAAAAGCCGAACAGGCGGAAATCAACCTGCTGCGCGAACTGCACGAAGGTGCGCACATCGACATACGCTAAGGCGGATGCAGACGTCGTCTGAAAGTTTTTCAGACGACGTTTTGTTTTGCAGCAAGCGGCATCCATCCGAAATCAAGCCGACCCTAATAATATAGCGAGGGAAAGAAAAAACCGTTTTCGTCGTTACCGTCGCATCCAATAAAATATGAATGATGGTTGCCGATTAAAAAGGTCGTCTGAAAAACAAAATGTTTTTCAGACGACCTTTTACGGAACGGCATACGGACGGATTACCAATCCGCTCCGCCTGCCCACAGTATGCCGATGGCGGCGACGGATGCCAGGTCGACAGCCACAATCGCCTCTAAAAATAATACTGACACAGACATAATAACCTCCGAATGTTGAATGAAATTATTATCGGAACCATCCGCCTGCCCTGACGGGAAACGATACGGATGCCGTTTGGTTTGTACGGTCAGAATAACACCCTCTCGCGGTATCCTTATTCGGTTTACCTGATTTTCCAGAGAGAAAAAAGCAGTAATTATCAAAAATTAATGCCAAAGACTATCAGTTCATCCTTCTTGATTGCGAACGCGGCTTGTTTGTCGGATATTTGATTCAAACCTGATTTTTTTCACTGATTTATGCCTGATTTTTTTCTTTTTTTCCGCCGTTTTGTACAAACTGCCATTGTGGTATTTTTGCCTCTTTCTGTTTATATTGCCGTCCATCTGGCAAATGGCGAGAGTTTTGCATTCGAACGTCCGTTGATGTTTGTCATTCACGAACAGACGGGACAATGGTTTTTTCCAATTGCGCTATTGCTTCATTATTTGGGTAAAACCGCCGTCGCCGTACCGCTGGTCTGTTTGGCGGCGGTATGCCTGTGGCGGTTTGGCAAACTGAGGGCAGCGGTATTCGTTCCTTTGGCGGCATTGTTGCCGACTTTGAATATGCTTTGGATAAAGGCATGGATACAGCGTCCGCGCCCGTTGCTTTGGCCTCGTGCCGTCGAAGAGGCCAATTTTTCGTTTCCAAGCGGGCATAGTACGTTTTCCGCCGCAATCGCAGTGATGCTGATTCTATTGTGTTATCGGACTGCATACCACCATACCGCTTTTGTCGTCGGCATCTTGTTTGCCTTGTTGACGGGATTTTCACGGGTTTATTTGGGCGTACATTATCCGACGGATATTTGGGCGGGATGGACGAATGGGATGCTGACGGCGATATTGGTTTATTATGTTGTTTTCAAAAAGGATTTCGAATAATGGAAACCTTATGCCCGAATACGCCTCTATGGCTGCGCAACGGTCATGCGGACACGATATTTGCCAAATTCATTCAACGCCCCGCACCTGCCTACCGCCGCGAGCTGCTGCCGGACAGTACGGGACGCACTTTGGTTGCCTGTGATTTTGCCGATGCCGCCGATCCCGATGCGCCTTTAGTAGTTTTGTTTCACGGATTGGAGGGCAGCAGCCGCAGCCATTACGCCGTTGAGTTGATGCGAGCGGTCATTGAAAAAGGCTGGAACGGCGTGGTGGTGCATTTCCGCAGTTGCGGCGGCGTAGAGAATACCGCGCCTGTGTTTTATCATTTGGGCGATACGCGGGAAATCGGCTTTATGCTGGAAATGCTTTCGGAACGCTACCGCAGGATTTATGTGGCGGGCGTGTCTTTGGGCGGCAATGCGCTGGCAAAATATTTGGGCGAATACGGCAGTCTGGGCATAGCTGCTGTCCCTTACGCCGCTGCCGCCGTCTCTGCGCCGGTGGATGCGGCAGCGGCAGGCACTCGCTTTGATAAGGGAATGTCAAAACTGCTCTATACCCGCTATTTTTTAAAATCTTTATTGCCCAAAGCCGCCGCAACAGGTTTTCAGACGACCTCATTGAAAGAATGCAAAACGCTGGGGGATTTTGACGACAGGTTTACCGCGCCGCTGCACGGTTTCGCCGACCGGCATGATTATTACCGCCGCGCTTCGTGCAAGCCTTGGCTGAAAACCGTGCGTACGCCGCTTTTGCTGCTCAACGCCGTCAACGACCCGTTTCTGCCGCCGAAAGCCTTGCCGACGGTAGAAGAGGTTTCATCCGCCGTTACACTGCTGCAACCCCAATACGGCGGACACGCTGCGTTCGTCAGCCGCGACAAAGGTCGTCTGAACCTGCAATGGCTGCCGCAAACCCTGCTGGCGTATTTTGAGGCATTCGAGTAAACGGAAGGTTTTTCAGCCGGAAGTTTCGTTATAAAATGCCCCGAACCTGATTTAGGATTTATTTAGAAACAAAGGAAAATTATGCAAGAAACCAACGGATACCCCGATAAACGTCCGGACGGCCCGGAAGGCCGCTGGGAACGGGACGTGTTGCGCGACGTACTGCTTGCCGCCTATAAAGAGCAGCGGCGCGCCCGTTTTTGGCGCAACTTCTGGCGGATTATCGGCGTCCTGCTGATTGCCGCATTATGGTTCGGTTCGGACGACGGCACGGCCGGACAAGGGCTGGCCACAGGTAAAGAGCATACGGCAGTCATCACATTGGAAGGCGAAATAGGCGGCGGCATGGACGATCAGGTCAAAATGCTGCGCGACAGCATGGAGGCGGCCTACAACAATCCGAATGCAAAAGGCATCGTCATCCGCGCCAACAGCCCGGGCGGTTCGCCCGTTATCTCCAATACTGCTTTTAACGAGATACGTCGTCTGAAAGGCGAACATAAAGACATCCCCGTCTATGTCGTCGCCGAAGATATGTGCGCCTCCGGCTGCTACTACATCGCTGCCGCCGCGGACAAAATCTACGCCGACCCCTCCAGCATCGTCGGCAGTATCGGCGTGATCGGCGGCGGTTTCGATGTAACCGGCCTGATGGACAAGCTGGGTATCAAACGTCGTCTGAAAACCGCAGGCAGCAACAAAGGCATGGGTGATCCGTTTACCCCTGAAACGCCTGAGCAGGCGAAAATCTGGGAAAGTATGCTGTCAGACACCCATCAAGAATTCATCAAGGCCGTCAAACTCGGACGCGGTGAAAAATTGAAAGACAAAGAATACCCCGACGTATTCAGCGGCCGCGTCTATACCGGCCTTGAAGCCAAAAAAGTCGGACTGATTGACGACTTCGGCAGCGTGTACAGCATCGCCCGCGATGTAATCAAAGCCCCCGAACTGGTCAGCTACACGCCCGAAGATGATTTCAGAAAACTCCTGAGCCGCCGCTTTGGCGCGCAAGTCAAAGCTGAAGTGGAAAAAACATTGTCGAAAATGTGGTAAGTCAATACAAACAAAACGTCGTCTGAAAAGTTTTCAGACGACGTTTTGTTTTGGGGGATATTGATTCTGCGGAAAATGAAGAGAGGAATATCGTAATAGCGGTAAGTGGGTATTTATATCCATTTAGAACCGAATGATTTCCTTCATTCGTAGCGTAGGCTTTGCCTACGGAAAAGCTGCCCGAATATCGCGTAGCAGATCAATTTCAAACCGATAACATACTGCATCGTCGTAGTCAAAGAACCATTCCCGAGGTAGCTATGCATCAAGTGTATCGGTTGCAAACTATCCGTTATATAGTGGATTAAATTTAAATAAGGACAAGGCGACGAAGCCGCAGACAGTACAGACAGTACGGAACCGATTCACTTGGTGCTTCAGCACCTTAGAGAATCGTTCTCTTTGAGCTAAGGCGAGGCAACGCCGTACTGGTTTAAAGTTAATCCACTATATCTGCGGCTTTCTTTTAAACAGGTTGAAGAAAGGTCGTCTGAAAGCCGACGATATCAGCTTTCAGACGACCTTTTACTGTTTTCAAACCCGAATCAGTCAAACAGTTCGCCGACTTTGTCCCAGAACGATTTTTTGCGCGGTGTTTGGCTGCGGTCGAGGCCGGTGGAGATTTTTTCGAACTCTTCCAGCAACTCTTTCTGGCGGTCGGTCAGGTTGACCGGCGTTTCCACCACAACGTGGCAGTACAAATCGCCCGTCGCGCTGGAACGCAGGGATTTGATGCCTTTGCCTTTGACGCGCATACGGCGGCCGGTTTGCGTTTCTTTCGGAATGTTCAGTTTGACTTTGCCGTCCAAGGTCGGAACTTCGACTTCGCCGCCCAAGGCTGCGACGGCGAAACTGATGGGCAGCTCGCAATGTAAATCCAAGCCGTTGCGCTCGAAGATTTTGTGTTCTTTGACGCGGACGTTGACGTACAAATCGCCTGCGGGCGCGCCGTGCGTACCCGGTTCGCCTTCGCCGCTCAAGCGGATGCGTTGACCGTCGTCGATGCCGGCGGGAATGTTGACCTCAACGGTTTTGCTGGTTTTGGTGCGGCCTTCGCCACGACATTTGACACACGGGTCTTTGATTTCCTTGCCTGTACCGTGGCAGGTCGGACAAGTCTGCTGCATTTGGAAAATAGCTTGGCGGACGTGTACCGTGCCGGAACCGTGACAGGTCGAACAAGTTGATGCGGACGTACCGGGTTTTGCACCGCTGCCGTGGCAGACATCGCATTCTTCGTAAGTCGGGATGTTGATGCGTTTTTTGATGCCTTTGGCGGCATCTTCCAACGTGATTTCCACGCCGACCTGCAAATCCGCGCCTTGATAGTTTTGCTGACGGCCGCTGCCCCCGCCTCCGCCGAACATTTGGCTGAAGATGTCGGAAAAGTCGAAGCCCTGCGCGCCGCCGAACCCGCCAAAACCGCCGAATCCGCCCGCGCCGCCGCCCATGCCCTGCTCAAACGCGGCATGGCCGTATTGGTCGTACATGGCGCGTTTTTCTTTGTCGGACAAGGTGTCGTAGGCTTTTTGAACTTCTTTAAATTTTTCTTCCGCTTCTTTGTCGCCGGGATTGCGGTCGGGATGGTATTTCATCGCCAGCTTGCGGTAGGCTTTTTTGATTTCGTCGTCGCTCGCACCGCGCGCCACGCCGAGTGTTGCATAAAAATCTTGGTTGCTCATGATAGTGATGGTTGCTGATATGTGTAAAAACTAGACCGGATATATGGGTGGGGTGGGGAAAACTCAAGTGTCTGAATGTGAGGTCGTCTGAAAAATACCGTTCTGTTTTCAGACGACCTTTGTCAAACCGACCTAACGACAACCTGCTATAATCCCTCTTTTATTTTTCTCAGGGCGGACGGGCGATTCGAAACGGGCTGGATTTTGGCACAGAAATGCCGGATTCAAGGCAAAAAACGCAGCGAGATTGGACATCTTGCGAGTATTTTTAACGCAGAAGGCGGCAATTTATGGAACAAAATACCGCCGTTATCGAATCGTCAGCCCGCCCTCACATTTTCAAGCGAAAAACAGAATGACCATGCAAGAACATTACCAGCCCGCCGCCATCGAGCCTGCGGCGCAGAAAAAATGGGATGACGCCCGTATTTTCAACGTCTCCGAAGACGCTTCCAAACCCAAATACTACTGCCTCTCCATGTTCCCTTACCCCAGCGGCAAGCTGCACATGGGGCATGTGCGCAACTACACCATCGGCGACGTATTGAGCCGCTTCAAACGCTTAAACGGCTTCAACGTCATGCAGCCTATGGGTTGGGACGCGTTCGGCATGCCGGCGGAAAATGCGGCGATGAAAAACAACGTCGCCCCCGCCGCTTGGACCTACGACAACATCGAATACATGAAAACCCAGCTCAAAAGCCTGGGTTTTGCGATTGACTGGGAGCGCGAAGTCGCCACCTGCAAACCCGAATACTACCGCTGGGAACAATGGCTGTTTACCAAGCTGTTTGAAAAAGGCATCGTCTATCGCAAAAACGGCACGGTAAACTGGGACCCTGTCGACCAAACCGTCCTTGCCAACGAGCAAGTCATCGACGGACGCGGCTGGCGTTCGGGCGCGTTGATCGAAAAACGCGAAATCCCGATGTATTACTTCAAAATCACGGATTACGCCGAAGAGCTGCTCAACGATTTGGACAAGCTGGAACACTGGCCGGAACAAGTCAAAACCATGCAGCGCAACTGGATTGGCAAATCTCGCGGTATGACCGTGCGCTTCGCCGTTTCAGACGACAGCAAACAAGGTTTGGAAGGCGATTACGCGAAATTCCTGCAAGTTTATACCACCCGTCCCGACACGTTGATGGGCGCGACTTATGTCGCCGTTGCCGCCGAGCATCCGCTGGCAACCGCCGCAGCCGCCGACAAACCCGAATTGCAGGCATTTATCGCCGAATGCAAAGCCGGTTCGGTTGCCGAAGCCGATATGGCGACGATGGAGAAAAAAGGCGTGCCGACCGACCGCTACGTCGTCAACCCGCTCAACGGCGACAAGCTGGAAGTGTGGATTGCCAACTATGTATTGTGGGGCTACGGCGACGGCGCAGTGATGGCGGTTCCGGCACACGACGAACGCGATTTCGAGTTCGCCACCAAATACAGCCTGCCGAAAAAACAGGTCATTGCCGTCGGCGACAACGCATTTGACGCAAACCAATGGCAAGAATGGTACGGCGACAAAGAAAACGGCGTATTGGTCAACAGCGGCGACTTGGACGGCATGAATTTTCAGACGGCATTCGACGCCATTGCCGCCAAACTGCAAAGCCAAGACGCAGGCGAACCGAAAACCCAATACCGCTTGCGCGACTGGGGTATTTCGCGCCAACGCTACTGGGGCTGCCCGATTCCCATCGTCCATTGCGAAAAATGCGGCGACGTACCCGTCCCTGCCGACCAACTGCCCGTCGTCCTGCCCGAAAACGTCGTACCCGACGGCATGGGTTCGCCACTGGCAAAAATGCCCGAATTTTACGAAACCACCTGCCCATCATGCGGCGGCGCGGCGAAACGCGAAACCGACACCATGGACACCTTCATGGAATCGAGCTGGTATTTCTTCCGTTACATGTCGCCCAAGTTCGCAGAAGGCATGGTATCGACTGAAGCCGCGAAATACTGGGGCGCGGTCGACCAATACATCGGCGGTATCGAACACGCGATTCTGCACCTCTTGTACGCGCGCTTCTTCACCAAACTGATGCGCGACGAAGGTTTGGTCAGCGTGGACGAACCGTTCGAACGCCTGCTGACTCAAGGCATGGTCGTCTGCGAAACCTACTACCGCGAAAATGCCAACGGCAGCAAAGACTGGATCAACCCTGCCGATGTCGAATTGACTTTCGACGACAAAGGCCGCCCCGTTTCCGCCGTCCTCAAAGCCGACGGCCTGCCCGTCGTCATCAGCGGTACGGAAAAAATGTCCAAGTCCAAAAACAACGGCGTCGATCCGCAAGAACTGATTAACGCCTACGGCGCGGACACCGCCCGCCTGTTCATGATGTTTGCCGCACCGCCCGAACAGTCCCTCGAATGGAGCGACAGCGGCGTTGAAGGCGCGCACCGCTTCCTGCGCCGTCTGTGGCGTACCGTTTACGAATACCTGAAGCAAGGCGGCGCAGTCAAAGCATTTGCAGGCAACCAAGACGGTTTGTCTAAAGAACTCAAAGACCTGCGCCACAAACTGCACGCCACCACCGCCAAAGTCAGCGACGACTACGGCCGCCGCCAGCAGTTCAACACCGCCATCGCCGCCGTGATGGAACTGCTCAACCAATACGACAAAACCGACACCGGCGACGAACAAGGCCGCTCCGTCGCCCAAGAAGTATTGGAAACCGCCGTACGCCTGTTGTGGCCGATTGTGCCGCACATCTGCGAAACCCTGTGGAGCGAATTGAACGGCGCGAAACTGTGGGAAGCAGGCTGGCCGACAGTCGACGAAGCCGCCTTGGTCAAATCCGAAATCGAAGTGATGGTTCAAGTCAACGGCAAACTGCGCGGCAAAATCACCGTCGCCGCCGACGCCTCCAAAGCCGACCTCGAAGCCGCCGCCCTTGCCAACGAAGGCGCAGTGAAATTCATGGAAGGCAAGCCTGCGAAGAAAATCATCGTCGTACCAGGCAGACTGGTGAACATCGTGGTGTAAAGCCAGATTCGGCATTGATTGCTGTAATTAAAAAAGGTCGTCTGAAAACTTGGAAACAGGGTTTTCAGACGACCTTTTTGTATTTTCAGTGGAAGATTTTGGGAGACAGGATACTCGCTGAGATGATGGTAAAAGATTACATTCCGTCATTCCCGCGCAGGCGGGAATACATTGGAAACGCTAGGCGACGGTGGGTTTTAAAAATAACTCACCGTAATGTGGGCTTTGCCCGCGGATTGCTTTTGAAAAAACTGGGATTACTGACGCACAAGGTCGTCTGAAAACCTGCATACCGTTTTCAGACGACTTTTTATGGGTTTTCACCGTTTTCCGTCTTTCTGCCATTGTGATAAAGTAGCCCGACCTTTTGTTCAAAATATGCGGATTCCGCCACACAGCCTATGGAAACATCCTGTCTTAACAGCCAACAGCTCGTCAACATGGTTCAACAGGGCGAAGGGGGCGACTATTTGGACGGTAGCTACCGTTTTGAAACCTTGTGCAGCGGCATTTCCCTGCACGGTGGCAGCCTGACCGCGCGCAAAACGTTTCAAAGCACGCGCCTGTCGGAGCCTTACATCGCGTTTGTCCTGCTGCTCGAAGGCAGTTTGGATTTCGGCATCAATCGCGAACGTTACCGTATTGAGGCTGAAGGTGGACATGTCCTATTGATTGCGTGCGACGAGGAAATCTTGTTCAGCCGTTATTTGTACGAAGGCGGGCATACGGCGAAACTGACGCTCAAGGGGATAGACCGCTGGCTGGCTCGCCCGCAATATGCGGGTTTGCTGCAGGCGGTTTATCGGGAAAAAGTCAGACATTGGCCGCTGGACAGTAGTTTGCGCCGCCTTGCTTTAAGCAGCTTGAAGGGGGCGGAGCACGGCGGATTGGCGGATGACTTACAGCGTGAAGCGGACGTGTTGCAACTTTTGGCTGGACTATGGACGGATTTTCTCAACCGCTATCCCTATACCGAAACCGCCGCCGAACCGCCTCATCCTTCAGAAAGTTTCATCCGTCTGCTCAACCAGGCATTCGATGCGGGAGCGCACCAAGTATCTGAGCTTGCCGACGCGCTGCATATCAGCGAGCGAACGCTGCAACGCCGCCTGAAAGAATCGTTTGGTACGACGGCGAGCGAGTGGCTGCGGCACAAGCATATGCAATATGCGCTGTATGCTTTGGGTACGGACAGCGTCAGCATAGGCGAAATAGCCTACCGTTGCGGCTACGCCCATGTTTCAAGCTTTACCAAGGCATTTCGCGAATATTTCGGCTGTACGCCGGCAGAGTTGAGAAAACGAGGCGAGTAATAGGGTAAATAGTGAGGGGTCGTCTGAAAACCATGTTTCAGACGACCTTTGTTCATATGAACCTATTAGATGCTTGACGGCGTTCGGAGCGGAAAGATTTGAGGTACTTCAAATCGTAGCGTGGGCTATGCCCACGAAATATAGTGGATTAAATTTAAATCAGTACGGCGTTGCCTCGCCTTGCCGTACTATCTGTACGGTCTGCGGCTTCGTCGCCTTGTCCTGATTTAAATTTAATCCACTATAAAAGCGCAGACGCCTATTCTGGAAAACGCTTTTTTCAAAACATCCGAAGGATGTGTAGCAAGCGTAGATTAGGGCGGAAATCCAACCTCTATCAAGGTCGTCTGAAAGTTTTCAGACGACCTCTTTGCCAATAGCAGTCGTCCTGTTCAATTGTTCATATGGCTTTGATACACTGCCATCACAAACCTGCCGACCACATTCTCTAGGTAAAGAATTGATTGTTCGATAACGGAGCAAAGGCTAAAAGCACAAAAAAACTATGAAAATGCCAAAAAAAACGTCGGAAAAATGCAGAAACCAGCCCCAGATGATTTAAATAACTTGTCTATTTAAAGGACTAAAATGACCAATCAAGTTAAATATGATCGCAATAAAGACCGTCAGGGATTGTTTGATAAGGATTTTTTTGAGCAATCTTATGAAAATAACCTTATGTTGCTTAATGTCACGTTTCAGTGTGAAAAAGACTATCCTACCGAACCGCCTACAAATGTGGTTGACCAGTTATATCCTTTATTACTTACCGAATACACCGTAGGATTTCCGATAGAAGAAATCAAGAAGCGTATGAATCAAATAGTTTATTACTGTAAGCAATGCCTGGATATACACAGGCAATACGGGCAAAAGGAAGACATCATGTTTATTTGGGGGCCGGAGGAGTGGGCGGGAGAAGAGCAACCCAACATTATCGGACTTTGCCTATTGTTCGAACGAATGGATTGGCTGGAAACCATTAAAGACAGCCTCAATCCCTATAACGATGACGAAATGTATTACGATCCATCATTCAGGGCTTTGATAAATATGGCACTACCCACGAAATTTGATCCCAGCGCCAAATTTGCCAAAGGCGGACACAACTTCCGCAAACCCCTGCTGCAAGCAATCATGGCGGAAAGCAAGGAAGAATCCCTGAAATATCTCAACGCTTACCTCTCCGGCTGGTACGAAGGCAACCGAAAAATCGGTAATCTCCTGATTGACACACATTTGAACCAAGATCCCGAATATGGGGGCTATATCGGCTACTGGAGCTTTGAATCCGCCGCAGTCGCCTATTTAAAAGACTTGGACGACACCTCCCTGCGGCAGTATCTGTACTATCCTAAAGATATGGTGGATTGGGCACGGGAGCAGAAGCTTAAGCACGAGTAGGAGTAATACGGCAAGGGTGGATTGATATGAAGAAAATCGTTTTATTATTCTTTATTTATAGTAGTTTCGCTATGGCAGAACAAAATATTTTTCCTGTTCATGAAGTGCAAAATTTGTTGGGTTATGGGCAGCTAGAGTTTTTAAAGCCAAATAAAAAAAATATTTTTATGCGCTATACGATGAAAAATAAAGGAATAAAAACATATTCCTTACAAGATGGCTGTTATCAAAAAGATAAAGTAGATAATTGTGTATCTGAAATGGTTTATCTGGAATCTTCACCTGATGGCAAGTATTCGATATTTATGCATATAGAAGGAGGCATGGTAGAGGATTTGGAAGAAAATTCTTCGCATTACCATGAAACTAATAATATTTTGATTTTAAATCATAAAAGCGGGTGTTTGGTTATGGCGCCTTCTAAATACTACGTTAATTGGAAAGGAAAACATACCTTAAGTGATGGGGATGGAGATAGAGATATTGATTTAAATAAATATTTTAGAGGAATACCTATATTTTATAGAAATAATAAATTGGATGCGGAAAATTATTATGGCGTGGATAATGTAAATAGTTGCCGTAAATTTCAATTGTAAAAATTACCTTCTTATTAGTGCTATCCAGCAAGCGTAGATTGAATTGAAAGTCTGTTATTGAGGTCGTCTGAAAAATTGAGGATTTTTATTTTCAGACGGCCCTTCGTCAAGTGGATACAGATTCAAGAGATAAACCAATCCGTAGCGTAGGCTTCGCCCACGACCTTCTGCCCAAACATCCGAATCAAATTATTTATGTTCATTCGTGGGCAAAGCCCACGCTACAGGCGGCTGGCTCTCCCGTCTGGCGGGAAGGGGCTCTACAGTTTGCACGAATTTGATTTTACCTAGAACCATAAAGCCACCCATCCTAACCTTCCTCCGTCGGACGGGGGAAGGAACAAGTTGCCGTTGCAGCAAATCGTAGTGTGGGCTTCGCCCACGACCTTCCGCCCGAATATCCGAATCAAATTATTTATGTTCATTCGTGGGCAAAGCCCACGCTACGGCTGCTAAAAATATAGTGGATTAACTTTAAACCAGTACGGCGTTGCCTCGCCTTGCCGTACTATCTGTACTGTCTGCGGCTTCGTCGCCTTGTCCTGATTTAAATTTAATCCACTATAAGTGGGGCACAATATAAAAAACAGAGGTCGTCTGAAAACTGAACTGGCCCCCAAATCTTGGACACTCATAAAAGCCTATTCAGGCGCTCTGTGCAAGCTGGGTTCTGTATGCGACAGGACTCAGCTTTTTCAATTTCAAACTGCAACGCTCCCGGTTGTAGTAATCCATATAGTCATCTATCTGTTTCATCAATTCATCCACCGTCAATTCTCCTGCGTTATAGAAACACTCCGTCTTCAACACCGCAAAGAAGCTTTCCATCGGCGCATTGTCCCAGCAGTTCGCCTTACGCGACATGCTTTGAACCATGGAATGTTTTGCAATCAATTTCCTATATTCCGCCGTACGGTACAGCACACCTTGGTCGGAATGCAGCATTGTTCCCTTATCAGTCAGACGGGGTGCGGCTTTTTCGAGCATTTCCTTCACCATTTCGCTGTCGGCTCTGCGGCTCATGGCGTAGGCGACGATCTCGCGGTTGAACAAGTCCAAGATTGGCGAGAGGTACAATTTGCCGTCTTTTCCTTTGAGTTCGGTAACGTCGGTCAGCCATTTTTCGTTGGGCTTTCGGGCTTTGAACCGGCGTTTGAGGAGGTTTTCCGATATTTCGCCCATAGCGGGATGGCGGTAGGCTTTTTTCGCCCGTATGAGGGCTTTCAGTTCCAACTGCTTCATCAACCGCGCCGCTTTTTTGCGGTTCCAACCCAATGCTGCGGCAATGCGCCTTTGTCCGTAGCGTCCTTTATGCCGCCGGTAGGTTTCGACAAGGAGGGCTTTGTCGGCTGCGTCGGGGTCGGGTCGGTCTTGGTGATGGTAGTAAAAGCTGCTTTTGGGCAGGTTTGCGATGTGCAGCAGGTATTTGAGCGGGTGTTGCGCCCTCAGTGTTTGGACGGTTTGGCTTTGTCCTTTGCGGTCTGCTTTTGGCTGAGGGCTTTTAACTCCTTTAGGTAGGCGACCTCTGCGCGCATATAGCACAGTTCTTCAATAAGCTCTGCCTGTGTTTTTTCTTGGTCGGGTTTATCTGCGATGAAGGGGTTTTTGCGGTGTTGGGGCATGGTTTTGGATTGGGGATGTTCGAGTGCGCCGATACCGCCTTCTTGATAGGCGCGTATCCATCGCCGCAGGTGGGTTCTGGAAATGCCGTAGTGGTCTGCGGTACGCTGTTGGCTGCGTATATGCAGATAGTGGAGTACGGCTTGGTATTTGAAGTGTAATGTATATTTGCTCATAAAAAAACTGCACCTTGTGAGTTGGAGGGGATGTCCAACTTTTGGGGTGCAGTTCAAACCCGAAATGCGGTTTTCAGACGACCTTTTTCTTACGCCTTATTGTATTTTGCGAACCTTATTCGCCGTAATAGGCTTTGGTCAGGATTTCTTCCATGTCGGCGACCAATGCCAGACGCGGGTTGGCGGGGGTGCATTGGTCTTCGAAGGACAGCAGTGCCAGTTCTTTGCGGCCGTCGATGAAGGTTTTTTCGTCGAGACCTTGTTCTTTGAATGACATTTTAATGCCGACGTTGACCGCCAGTTCATGACAGGCGCGGGCGAAGGATTCTACGCCTTCGGCCGGGGTGGCGCACGGCAGGCCTAAGATACGGGCGATTTCCTGATATTTCAGGTCGGCTTTGTAGTAGTTGTACTTCGGCCAGGTGGCGGTTTTCTGCGGGCGCGTGCCGTTGTAGCGGATGACGTGCGGCAGCAGGATGGCGTTGGCGCGGCCGTGCGGAACGTGGTATTTGCCGCCGATTTTGTGCGCCATCGAGTGGTTGATGCCGAGGAATGCGTTGGAGAACGCCATGCCTGCGATGGTGGAGGCGTTGTGCATGTGTTCGCGCGCTTCGGGGTCGGACGCGCCGTGTTTGTAGGAGCGTTCGAGGTATTGGAACACGAGCTTGATGGCTTGCAGGGCGAGGCCGTCGGTAAAGTCGTTGGCGAGCACGGAAACGTACGCTTCTACGGCGTGGGTCAGTACGTCCAGACCGGTGTCGGCGGTTACGCCGGCGGGAACGGTCATGGTAAATGCGGGATCGACGATGGCGATGGTCGGGGTCAGCGAGTAGTCGGCGATGGGGTATTTTTTGTCGCCGTCGCTGATGACGGTAAACGGCGTGACTTCGGAGCCGGTGCCCGATGTGGTTGGGATGCCGATGAATTTGGCTTTGCGACCCAATTCGGGGAAGCGGAAGGCGCGTTTGCGGATGTCCATGAATTTTTGGACGAGGTCTTCAAAATCGACTTGGGGCTGTTCGTAGAAGAGCCACATGGCTTTTGCCGCGTCCATCGGCGAGCCGCCGCCCAGTGCGATGATGGTGTCGGGCTGGAAGCTGCGCATCAAATCGGTGCCTTTATAGACGGTTTGGACGCTCGGATCGGCCTCGACATCGGTGAAAAGCTGGATGGTTACTTTGTTTTTGCGTTGGTGGAGCTGGTGGGTTACTTTATCGACGAAGCCCAAATCGACCATCGAACGGTCGGTCACAATCATGACTTTTTCACAGTCTTTCATGTCTTGCAGGTATTGGATGGAATCGCGCTCGAAATAGATTTTGGCGGGTACTTTGAACCATTGCATGTTGTTTCTCCGACGGCCTACTTTTTTGATGTTTAACAGGTTGACTGCGCTGACGTTGCCGCCGACGGAGTTTTTGCCGTAAGAGCCGCAGCCCAAGGTCAGGGACGGCAGGAAGGCGTTGTAAACGTCGCCGATGCCGCCAAAGGTGGAGGGCGAGTTCCAAATCACGCGCAGGGCTTTGACGCGGGTGCCGAAGGTTTTTGCCAATTCATGGTCGGCGGTATGGATGGCGGCGGAGTGTCCCAAGCCGTCGAAGGCGACCATTTGTTCGGCGAACTGCAAGCCTTGTTCGGTGGAATCTGCTTTGAGCATTGCCAGTACGGGCGAGAGTTTTTCGCGGGTCAGCGGTTCGTTGGGGCCGACTTCGCGGCATTCGGCGATGATGATGTTGGTTTTTTCAGGCACTTTAAACCCAGCCTGTTCGGCAATCCACGCCGCCGGTTTGCCCACAACGGCGGAATTGAGTTTCGCGCCGCCGCAGTTCGCGCAGTTTGCCGTAACGCCGAAGATGAAGTCTTCGAGCATGGCTTTTTCTTTTTTGTTGGCGAAATACACGCCGTAGGATTTGAACTCTTCGACCAGCTCTTTATAAATCTCTTTGTCGGCAATGACGGCTTGTTCGCTGGCGCAAATCATGCCGTTGTCGAACGCTTTGGACATCACGATGTCGTGTGCCGCCTGTTGGATGTTTGCCGTTTTTTCGACATAGGCAGGCACGTTGCCCGCCCCGACGCCGAGCGCGGGTTTGCCACAGGAATAAGCGGCTTCCACCATCGCATTGCCGCCGGTCGCCAAAATCGTCGCCACGCCCGGATGTTTCATCAGCGCGGAAGTGCCTTCCATAGACGGTTTTTCAATCCACTGGATGCAGTTTTCCGGCGCGCCGGCGGCAATCGCGGCATCGCGCACGATTTGGGCGGCGTGGGCGGAACACTGCTGGGCGGAAGGGTGGAACGAGAAAATAATCGGATTGCGGGTTTTCAGCGCAATCAGGGATTTGAAAATGGTGGTGGAAGTCGGATTGGTGGTCGGCACGATACCGCAGACGACCCCGACCGGATCGGCGATTTCGGTAATGCCGGTTACATCGTCTTCACTGATGACGCCCACGGTTTTCAAATCGCGCAGGCGGCGCACGACGTTTTCGCAGGCAAACAGGTTTTTGGTCGCCTTATCTTCAAATACACCGCGTCCCGTTTCTTCGACCGCGTGCATGGCGAGTACACCATGTTTGTCCAGCGCGGCAATGGAGGCTTTGGCAACGATATAATCAATCTGCTCCTGATTCAGCTTGCGAAACTCGTCCAACGAGCGCAAACCCTTTTCAACCAAACTGTTGACCTCGGCTACGGCGGGGCTGACGACATTGTCGGCTGATGCGTTCATGGTGTATCTCCTTGATATAAGGTGGCAATAAAGTCGATAAATTTTCACTACGATTACTATAAGTAATTTTGTTACATTTCTCTTTGACTTACATCACAAACCATGCATGCTGTTTTCAGACGACCTCTTTCAGGATTTTTCTGTTTTTAATACATTGAAATAAAATCATTTTAACGAGTTTGACAAAAGAGGCCGCCGAGTTTCCCCCTTTGCCATATCGCTATTGTTTTACCTGCTGCAATTCATATGGAAACGAAATTCGTCGGATTTTGTATCAAAATTACAAATGAATCAGACAAAGCTAAATAAAGAAAAAAGGAAAAAGGTCGTCTGAAACCTTGAAGTCAAAGTTTCAGACGACCTTTTGATGATTGGAAGAAAAATCCGTCTAGTCAATCGAATAGCCGCGAAGGTATTGCGTGCGTTCGCGCGTCATGCGGGTGTCGCATTGGAGCTTGAGGTATTCGGCATGAGCAGGGCTGTCAGCCTGGGCGGCAGCCTGTTGACAGTTTTGGATCTTGTTCTGAATCCAGGCACGCTGTTCGGTGAGCAGTTCCTTTTGAACAGTATGTTCCATTCCGTCCCATATTCTTTGAATTTCGGAATCTGCATTGCGGTTTTGGCTGCGTGCATTGTCCAGATCGCTTTGCGAGAACGACGGCTCTTCGCGTTTCGCTTCTGTATCAGGATGCAGGATTTCGGTTTCCAATCCTGCTGCCTGCGGCACGCCCGATGCTTGGCTGGCAGCATTGTTTTCCAGAATATCTTCCGGAGAAACGACAGGCGGCTCATCGTGTTTGCCTTTTAACAACTTCATAGCATCTTCTTTGCTGACTGCCTTGCCGTCAATCATCACAATACTTTTGACACCGTAGGGCAGCAGCAGCGAGGACAGCGTGCGCGCCGTCATGGAGACAGTGTTGTCTTCCAAAACAGCGTTGCCGTCTTTATCAGGCGTATAACGTACGGAAGTTGAAAGTGTATTGTCGGCAAACTTCAAATTACTGCCTGTCAGCTTTTGTTCCAGTATTTCGGCTAAAGTCGTTTCGCTGTAAATCAAAGGACTATTGGTTTCCGCTGCATTCAGGACATCGGCAGGAACTCGGATGCTTAAATCCGCACCGCACATGGTTTTGTTGTCTTCATCAATTTGTTGGGCATTGTTTAAGCCGATTTCCAGTTCGGAACCGGCAGCAATGACTTTGTCCGCATCGACGAATTGGCGGCTGTCGTTGCGGGCGAATGCGCGCGCTTCTTGGCGGATAATGTTTTGGATTTGTGTTTTGATGCTTTGGATGGCGGCGGGATGATTGCATTCCAAAGCCTGCTTGGGCTCATCCTTGCCGCACGCGGCCAATATCAGGACGAGCGGCAAAGCCAGCAGTTTTTTGTTCATAAATATCTCCTTGATGCGGTTGCAGACCAGACCGGACTGCTTTTCAGACGACCATCATAACAAAAGCACTTGCAGCAAGTAAATGTTGCAAGTGCTTTTTCAACGAAACGTTATAAATGCTTACTTATTTGGTAATGACATTTACAAAACCGGAAAGGATTGCTGCGTTAATCAAGTCCACGAAGAACGCGCCGACCATAGGCACAATCAAGAAGGCTTTGTGCGAAGGACCGAAGGTCTGAGTGATGGACTGCATATTGGCAACGGCGGTCGGCGTTGCGCCCAAGCCGAAGCCGCAGTGTCCTGCCGCCAAAACCGCCGCATCGTAGTCGCGTCCCATAAAAACGTAGGTGGCGAATGTCGCGTACAGAATCATCACGACGGTTTGTACGGCGAGAATGATGGTTACAGGACCCGCCAGACCGGTCAGTTCCCACAATTTCAGGTTCAAAAGCGCCATTGCAAGGAAAAGCGACAGGGAGGCATTGCCGAATACATCGATGGCGCGGTCGAACATATTGACTTTAAACGCAGAAGTCAGAATGTTGCGGATGACGACACCGGCAAACAGACACCATACGAATTTCGGCAAGTCATACAGATATTCTTTGTCGAAGCCGTCCACAATTTCGGCAAATGCCAAACACGCTGCAAACATGGCAAGCGTTTCGACGGCGGATTCGGCGGTAATCAGGCGGGTGCGCTTCGCTTGTTCGAACACGTCGTCGGCATGTTCGTCTGAATTTGCCTTTTGTTTGCTTTGATCGATGGGTTTGCGCCCCATTTTGTTGATCAGACGGCGCGCAACCGGGCCGCCAATCAGGCCGCCGAATACCAAACCGAACGTGGCGGAAGCCATACCTAATCCGGTAGCACCGACCAAGCCGAATTTGTTTTCAAAGTCAGGACCCCATGCACCTGCCGTACCGTGTCCGCCGGTCAGGGTAATCGAGCCGGTAATCAGACCGATAAGCGGATCCAGTCCTAAAACCTTCGCCAAGCCGACGCCGACAAAGTTCTGCACGATGATAAATGCCCCTACGACGGCGGTGAAAATCACCAACGGCAGACCGCCCGCTTTCAGGCGGGAAAAGTCCGCGCTCAAACCGATAGAAGTGAAGAAAATCAGCATGAATGCATCTTGCAGCGGTTTTTCAAATTTGAAGCTCACGCCGTAGGCTTGATGCAGTGCAAACAGGACAATCGCAGCAATCAAGCCGCCTGCCACAGGCTCGGGAATGTTGAAATCGCGCAGGAATTTGACTTTGTTTACCAAAACCTTACCAATCAACAAAACCAATGTGGCGGCAATCAACGTGTAGTAACTGTTAAATTCCCATTCCATAATTGTTTTACCTCTCAAAATCTCAAAAATGTTTTTCTTAAATCCGCTTTGCGGAATCAAACTGTTGGATATTAGGGGATGGGTTAAAGATTGTCAAAGAATAGTTAGGATTTCAGACATTTTTATACGGAATACCAAGCAAATAAATGAAATATTTTTTTAATCATGGCATTACTTTTGACTACTTATTGATTGTTTGTGAATGGTTTATA
This sequence comes from Neisseria mucosa, assembly GCA_003028315.1. NCBI lineage: Bacteria > Pseudomonadati > Pseudomonadota > Betaproteobacteria > Neisseriales > Neisseriaceae > Neisseria > Neisseria mucosa. The sequence continues at coordinate 2,489,805 of CP028150.1, forward strand.
GGTGTCAATTAAACATTGTTGACAATATATAAATCGGTTTCTAGAAAAACGTCGTTATCAAAAACAGTACTTTCTTAGTGTTCAGACGACCTTTGGCACACGTCTGTCCATCATTGCCAGGATGATACAGAAAAGTTAATATCCGTTAAATTATGGCAATCTCTGTCATACATAACAACCTACAAAGGAGCAAACTATGAACTTTCTGACTGCCGTCAGCCGGCAAATGACCCGATTCACCGCACTGATTATCGTCCTTGCCTCTATCGTCGCCTTTATCGAACCCGCTACCTTTTCATGGGTGAAAGGCGACACGCAAGTCGTCGTACTCGGCATCATTATGCTCGGCATGGGCATGACTCTAGGCAAAGAAGACTATCAAATTTTGGCTAAACGCCCGCTCGATATTTTCATCGGCGCAGTTGCCCAATACACCATTATGCCGCTGCTCGCCATCGGTATCGCCAAAGCCTTCAACCTTTCGCCCGGATTGACGCTGGGTCTGGTTTTGGTCGGTACTTGCCCGGGCGGGGTTTCGTCCAACATCATGAGTTTCCTTGCCAAAGGCGATGTTGCCTTCTCAGTCGGCATGACCACCGTCTCTACCGTCCTCGCCCCCGTTATGACGCCGCTGTGGATGACTTACCTCGTGGGACAAACCGTCGAAATGGACGGCTGGGGCATGTTCAAGTTTATGTTGCTCGTTACCCTGTTGCCTGTCGTTATCGGCTCTGCCGCCAATATGTTGCTGCACAAAAAACACTGGTTTGAAGATGTTCGCGCCATCATGCCCGCCGTTGCCGTTGCCGCCTTTGCCTGCATTGTCGGCGGTGTTGCCGCCGTCCACGGACACCGTTTTGCCGAATCTGCCTTAGTTATGGTGCTCGCCATTGCCGCACACAATATCGGCGGCTACATCCTCGGCTATTACAGTGGCGCGCTAACCGGTATGAACACCGCCAAAAAACGTACCATCGCTATCGAAGTCGGCGTACAAAACGCCGGTCTCGCCACGGGTCTGAGCGCCAAATTCTTCCCGGGTAACGCCGAATCCGCCGTCGCCACCGCCGTCGCCTGCGTCTGGCACTCCGTATCGGGAACCGTCTTGGGCAACTTATTCGCTTGGTGGGATAGGCGTAAACAATAAGCTGCGGTGGTCGATTCAGTTTTCAATAAATAATCAAAAGGTCGTCTGAAAAACAGAGTAGGGTTTCCAACTTTGCTTTTCAGACGACCTTTTGATTTTCATATTGCCGTGGATTCAGTCCTTTCAATCTCTATTGGTACAGCCCGATGGTTTGGACACCAGGTTCAAAATTTTCAGCTTAATTAGGGTATTTCCACTGAACCGGCAATTTTGCTTTTCAGACGACCTTTTTTACTCTTCTCTTTTTAAAAGTGCGAAGCCTTCCACTTTGTTTCTCGGGCGCGCACCCTGCCAGATTTTCGTCCAACCTTGAGGCGCGTCGGTATTTTTAGGCTGCTGCACCAGAAGGTAGCGGCAGGCAGCGTCGTCGATATGGAGTGTCAAGTCGCTGTATTGCGCCCAAGCGATGCGGGCGCGGTGGTCTTCGTTGGCGATGCTGATGCATTCGAGGTCGTCTGAAAGCCGTTTTTTCAGTTCGGGGGAGAGGGCGGCTTCCATTTGGAGGACGACGGGCGCGTGGCTTTTGGCGGCGTCGAGCCACGGCAGGAACAGGGTCATCAGCAATGCCCACGCCAGCGTAACGCCTGCCGCCCAGTTGGTCACTGCCTGTCTGCCGCGGATGTTTTTGCGGGTAATCGCCCACAGCCACAGCGGGGTAAACAGCAGGGCGACCGCCATCGGTATCGGGTCGATGTCAGGCGTGTAATACGGGCTGAAATAGGCGGCGCGTTCGGCGAGTTTGGCAGGCCAGCCGTAGTTCATGGCAAAGAAGCCCGTCCACAGGAAAACGGCGAAAAGTCCGAACGCCATAACGCCGAACCAGTTGATAAACGCCGCCGCGCCGCGCCGCAGTCCGTCCAGTTGCGCCGCACCGAGCAGGGCGAGCGGGGGCAGCAGCCAGACGAGGTTGTCTTGCAGGCGTTGCGGGCTGACGGCAAGAATGCTGAGGACGATGAGGAACCACGAAATGCACAATACGCTCCAGTTTTTTTCGCGGATGCGGGGGCGGCTTAACGTCCATGCGGCGAGCGGCCATGCGGGCAGGGTAAACCAGAGCAGGTTTTTCAGGTAATAGAACAGGCTGAAGGTCGTCTGAAAACCACCCAAGCCGCCGAATGCGCCGAGCGAGTGGTGTTGCAGCCAGATGGAAAACAGTTCGGGCTGGGTTCTGGAGAAAATGAGCGGATAAACCGTCAAGAGCGGCAGTCCGATGGCAAACGCGCCGACCAGCGTCAGGTAATAGCGTTTGACGCGCCATTTCGCATCGAGCAGCAGGGCGGGTGCTAAAAACATCAGCGCGGCGGTCATCAGATAGCCTGATGAAAGCGACAGCAACGCCCAGCCGCCGCCCAGCAGCAGGGAAGAGGTAATGACGCGGCGTTGCGCCAACGAAAAGCCGCACAATATCATGCCCGATGCGGCAAAGGCGACGGAAGCGGGGTTGAGGAAGTGCGCGACCGAGAGCAGCCCGATGCTGCCGATCAGGATGAGGACGACGCTGCGCCCGTGGTGCCTGCCCAAAAAGTTGAATCCGGCAAAACCGCAGGCGGTCAGCCCGATAATCGTGAAGAAAACGCCCGCAAAACGCGCGGCATCATAAGCGTCCGCCGCCCAAGGTGACAACAGGTGTTTGAACGCCGCCGCCACCCACAAATAGACGGGCGGAATTTGAAAATCCGGCTGCCCCAACACATGGGCAACCAACGGCGTCGCGCCTGCGTCTAAGGCTTCGACGGCGGTAAAGACGGTGGGTTCGGCGGGATTCCACAAGTCGTGCGAAAACACGCCCGGCCACAGCCAGGCAAATGCCATCAGCAGCAAGAGCCAGGGTTTTTCATGGGTTTTGGCAGGTTGTCGCGAATCGGGCGAGGTGTAAGTGAGCATAGCTTTGAGGGGGTTGAACGTATTTTCGTGTAGTTTAGCAAAGATTCGGCGGGAGGTCGTCTGAAAGGAGGGATTTGGTTTTTAATCTGGCGAAAATGCATTTTCAGACGACGTATAAAGCAAAAAAGACTGCATAAAATGCAGTCTTTTTATTTCAGTAGAGCGGCGATTAGCGTTTGAACAGGTTGCCGAATTTGTTGTTGAATTTGTCCACGCGACCGGTGGTGTCGACGATTTTTTGAGTGCCGGTGTAGAACGGGTGGCACAAAGAGCAAACCTCGATGTTGAAGTTGTCTTTTTCCAGCGCGGATTTGGTGACGAATTTGTTACCGCAAGAGCAGGTAACGTTGATTTCGTGGTAATTAGGGTGGATACCTTGTTTCATTTTGTTTCCTTTCGGTTAAGCGGGCATAGGGGATGTACCTATGCTTCAGACAAGAGTCGGATTCTCGCTGTTTTTTTCTGTTCCGTCAAGAGGATATTGCCCGAGAGAGGTTGGTCGGCGTTGCTTTTGTGTTCTTGAAATGATGATTGGGATAATAAGATGCTGAATTATTTATCATATTGTTTATTTTGGTAATTTTTTGAGAATTTTTGCTTTATTCTTGAACTTTATGCAAAATAGGGGTCTGATGACAATATATTTGAAATGAGGAACCGTATAGGGATGAAGGCAAGAGTAAATGGTTTGATTCTGCGAGTAATCGGCGGTTTACTGCCGCCGTCTTATTGCAGCGTTTTGGGTACGCCTGCTAAAAAAGTCCGTGGTTTTTTGGCAAAGAGAGTGTCGCCTCATATCGGTACAAACGTTAATATTGAAAAGGGTGCATATGTTATGCCAGATACCGTAATCGGCGACAACTCGGGGGTCGGCGTTAATTGCGAAATATGCTACGGCTTGACGATAGGCAATAATGTCATGATGGGGCCGGAGTGTTTGTTTTATTCCAATAATCACAAGTTTAATCGTGAAACTTTGAAATATGAGGGCTATACGGAAGTCAATCCGATTGTGATTGAGGATGATGTTTGGATCGGACGGCGCGCGATTATTATGGGCGGGGTCCGGGTAGGTAAAGGGGCAGTCATCGGCGCAGGGGCTGTGGTAACCAAAGATGTGCCACCGTATTGCGTCGCCGCTGGGAATCCTGCGGTCATCAAGAAGAACCTGTTAGAAGATTAAGTACACACATCACGGTTTCCAATCAAATATATAAAGGTCGTCTGAAAATGTTTTCAGACGACCTTTTTTCGTATCAAAGCAAATTAGCCGCGCCGCCAAGTCGTACCGCCGGCGTTGTCTTCCAGAATGATTTTGTGTTCGTTCAGAAGGTCGCGGATGCGGTCGGACTCCGCCCAGTTTTTATCTGCGCGCGCCTGTTTTCGCTGGACGATTAAGTCTTCGATTTCTTCGTTGGAGAGGCCGTCTGAAACCGCACCGCCTTGCAGGAACTCGGTCGGGTCGCGTTGCAGCAGGCCGATGATGCCGCCCAAGGCTTTCAGACAGCCGGCGAGGTGCGCATCATTGGTTTTGTTCACTTCGCCTGCCAGTTCGAACAGCACGGCAACGGCTTCAACCGTGCCGAAATCGTCGTTCATGGCGGCGTAGAAGCGGCGGGTGTAGTCGTTGGCGTTTTCGGACAATTCAAACTCAGCGGCAGGGGTGTTTTTCAACGTAGTGTACAGACGGGTCAGTGCACCTTTTGCGTCGTCCAAATGGGCGTCGGAATAGTTCAGCGGGCTGCGGTAGTGGGCGCGCAGGATGAAGAAACGCACGACTTCCGGGTCATATTGCTTCAACACTTCGCGGATGGTGAAGAAGTTGCCCAACGATTTGGACATTTTTTCGCCGTCCACACGGATAAAGCCGTTGTGCAGCCAGTATTTGACGTGGCTGGCGATACTTTGACCGTGGTGGGTTTGAGCGTGGTCATGGCCACAGGTATGGCCTGTCGCGCCGACACTTTGAGCAATTTCGTTTTCATGGTGCGGGAACTGCAAATCCGCACCGCCGCCGTGAATGTCGAAGGTATCGCCGAACAGGTTTTCACTCATGGCGGAGCATTCGATGTGCCAACCCGGACGGCCGTTTCCCCACGGGCTTTCCCATGCCGGCTCGCCTGCTTTCGCCGCTTTCCACAACACAAAATCAAGCGGATCGCGTTTGAAACCGTCCACTTCCACGCGCTCGCCTGCGCGCAGGTCGTCCAACGATTTGCCCGATAATTGGCCGTAAGCGGCAAACTCGCGCACGGCGTAGTAAACGTCGCCGTTTGCGGCGGGGTATGCCTTGCCGTTTTGAATCAGGGTCTCAATCATGGCAATCATTTGCGGAATGTTTTCCGTCGCCTTCGGCTCGATGTCGGGACGCAATACGCCCAAAGCATCGGCATCTTCGTGCATAGCCTGAATGAAGCGCGCGGTCAGTTCGCCGATGGTTTCGCCGTTTTCAGGCGCACGGGCAATGATTTTGTCGTCGATGTCGGTGATGTTGCGTACATAAGTGAGCGGATAACCGCACTCGCGCAGCCAGCGGGCAATCATGTCGAACACAACCATCACGCGGGCATGGCCTAAGTGGCAATAGTCGTAAACGGTCATGCCGCAAACGTACATACGCACGTTTTTAGGGTCGATGGGGGTGAAGGGTTCTTTCTTGCGGGTAAGGGTGTTGTAGATGGTGGTCATGGTGTTTTGCTTAAAGTTTATGAATCAATGATTTTCTGAATTTTAATAAGAAGTTTGAGATCTTCTATACGTTGTGGCCGATTGGTTTTATGTAACATAGCATGGCAATTTGGACATACAGGGCGTAAATCTTTTTCAGGGTTTGTGTAACGTTCACCATTATTGGAAACAGGTGTCAAATGATGTACATGAATGAAATTTTTCCCTATTTCTCCATAGAAATCTTCAAAATTAAAGTTACATACAGAGCAGTTATAACCATATTTTTTTAAGCATGCTTCCCTTGCTTTAGGATCTCTTTCATATCGATTAACCATTACTTGTTGTACGCTGCCTTCTTGGTATTCTGATTGATGATTTACTTCATCAGGGAACCCAGTATAAGAGGAATTGATGTTCTCCAAGAGATCTATTTCCCAGAATGTTCTCTCTTTATCGTTAGGAGCAATATTGAGTTCTCTGCAAAGTTTTTGGTATTCATTTTCCGCATTTTCATTTTTATCGTGTTGCTTTTTCAATAAACTATTAATTTTGGGTGTGGTTTTAGAACCGTTTTTATTGGTGGCTTTTTGGTGTTTTTGAATGGTACAGTTTTTATATCCAACAAATCTACTAGGACAGAAAATGTATCTGCCTCCATAATCAGCGAAGACAAAAATCTTCCCTCTCTTTAGAGTGTCTTTATAATAATTACGATGGGAGTTATTTTTGCTGAATTGATAATTTGAAAACCGGATTAAATTAGCGAGAATTTCTTCTTTAGAAGAAACTAGCTCAAGTTCCATAATAACGCTTCCTTTTGTTGAAATCTAATAGGTGAAATTTCGGACATTCTGATTAATGTCAAAGGTCCGTCTGAAACCATCCTTCTTACTCCGGCTTAAACACGCCAGTATCCGTTTTAGGCTGCTGCTCGGCAATCTCAACATTTGCCGCTGCCTGCTCCGCTTCGGCTTTCTCGGCTTCAATGCGTTTTTTCTCAGTCAGGTATTGGTTGATTTGGTGTACCAATTCCTGCGTGCCTTGGTGGGTCAGTGCGCTGATTTGGAAGAGGCGCGGGGTTTCCATGTCGAATTGGAAGCGGTCATCTGGTTTGGGGTAATCCCAGCCGATGGCTTCGAGGAAGGCGGCGGTGCGTGCTTGGGCTTCTTCTTCGTCGAGCATGTCGAGTTTGTTCAGCACCAGCCAGCGCGGTTTGCCGTAAAGTTCTTCATCGTATTTGCGCAATTCGTTGATGATGGCTAGGGCTTCTTCGGCGGGGTTGACGGTTTCGTCGAAGGGGGCCAAGTCGACGACGTGCAGCAGTAAGCCGGTGCGCGATAAGTGTTTGAGGAAACGATGGCCGAGGCCTGCGCCTTCTGCCGCGCCTTCAATCAGGCCGGGGATGTCTGCCATGACGAAGCTGTGGTTTTCGTCGATGCGCACGACGCCTAAGTTCGGATGCAGGGTGGTGAAGGGGTAGTTGGCGATTTTGGGGCGCGCGGCGGATACGGCGGTAATCAGGGTGGATTTACCGGCGTTGGGCATGCCTAATAAGCCGACATCGGCGAGGACTTTGAGCTCGAGTTGCAGGGAACGGGTTTCGCCTTCTTCGCCGGGCGTGGATTGTTTCGGGGCGCGGTTGACGGAAGATTTGAAGTGGATGTTGCCCAAGCCGCCTTTACCGCCTTTGGCGAGGCAGACGCGCTGGCCGTGGTGGGTGAGGTCGGCGACGATTTCGTCGGTGTCGAGGTCGCGGATGAGGGTGCCGACGGGCATTTTGAGGACGATGTCGTCCGCCCCTGCGCCGTAGCGGTCGGAGCCGTGACCTTTTTCGCCGTTTTTAGCTTGGTAGCGTTTGACGAAGCGGTATTCGACGAGGGTGTTGGTGTTTTCGTCGGCTTCTGCCCAGACGCTGCCGCCTTTGCCGCCGTCGCCGCCGTCAGGACCGCCGCGCGGTACGAATTTTTCGCGGCGGAAACTGGTTGCGCCATTACCGCCTTTGCCTGCGGCGACTTCGATTTTTGCTTCGTCGATGAATTTCATGGTGTTCTCTTGTATTTTGGGTTTCAGACGACCTTTTGTGTCGGAGGTCGTCTGAAAAAATGGGAATGGGGGATATTATAAGGGATATGGGGGATGTGCGCCCGTTTCTCTGTCCCGCTTGGTTTTTTGCCGGATTTTTTGTGAAAACAGCCGTCCTGAAATCGCGGTTTCGGACGGCTGTTTGCTTTTTTGGGATTACTTGGCAGTTTTTTGTTCTTCGCGTACTCTGTCTGCAAGCAGGTCTATGGTTTTCATACCTGATTCCCAGTCGGCAAATTCGACTTTGTATTTGCCGCCGACAATGACGGTGGGCGTGCCGTCGATTTTGTAGGTATTGGTCAGCTCTGCCATTTTGTCTGCGCGGGTTTGGCTTTCAGGGGATTCGTAGGCGGCGAGGACTTTTTTGCCGTCAAAAGCGGTTTGCTCGGCCAACCATTTTTTGAGGGTTTCAGGGTCTTGCAGCTTGATTTTTTGGTTGACCATGGCATCAAAGATATGGCTGTTTGCAATGTCTTTGGTGTCTGCGACCGCCATATCGACGGCGGCAGCAAGGCGCGCTAACGGCTTCATCTCATCGCCCCAAACAACGTGTTCAGTACGAAGGTAGGTGTCGTCTTTGAAGGTTTTGACGTGTTTGCTCAAAACGGGCTCGAGGTGTGCGCAGTGCGGACAGAAGTAGCCGAAAAATTCGAGGACTTCGACTTTGCCTGCTTGTTGCTGAGGAATGGGGGTGCTGAGTGTGGTGTAGTTAAGCCCCTCAACTAATGCGACAGGTGCAGCGGAAGCTGCTGAGGCTGCGGGCGCGCTGTCGGCAGGGACGCTGGTTTGGGCTTTGTTGTCGCAGGCGGCCAGGGCAAGCAGGGCGGCGGTAAGCGCCAAGGCTTTCAGTTTCATGTTTACTCCGTGATAGTTTGGTTAAATGGGAGATTTTATTGCATTTTGGCGGTTTGATATATGGTTTGATGCGAAAAAGACGGTTTCATGTAGGGAAATGATGGTTTCAGACGATGTTGAAAGAGGTCGTCTGAAAAAAGTGTTCTGTTCAATTCTGTCGTACAATACGCGCTTTCAGACGACGTCTGGACTTTTGAAGGAATAAAACGGATGAATTTGTTAGGGGCTTTGGCCAAGGTCGGTAGCTTGACGATGGTGTCGCGCATACTTGGATTTGTGCGCGATACGGTAATTGCCCGAGCGTTTGGTGCAGGTATGGCGACCGACGCCTTTTTTGTGGCGTTCAAACTGCCGAACCTGCTGCGCCGCGTATTTGCGGAAGGGGCGTTTGCCCAGGCTTTTGTGCCGATTTTGGCGGAATATAAGGAAACGCGTTCAAAAGAAGCGACGGAGGCGTTTATCCGCCATGTGGCGGGGATGCTGTCGTTTGTCCTGGTTATCGTTACCGCGCTGGGTATTCTTACCGCGCCTTGGGTGATTTGGGCTTCCGCGCCCGGCTTTGCCAAGGATGCGGACAAATTCCAGCTTTCTATCGATTTGCTACGGATTACGTTTCCTTATATCTTATTGATTTCGTTGTCTTCTTTTGTTGGTTCGATACTGAATTCTTATCATAAGTTCAGCATTCCCGCGTTTACGCCGACGTTTTTGAATATTTCTTTTATCGTCTTTTCGCTGTATTTCATACCGTATTTTGATCCGCCCGTTACCGCGCTGGCTTGGGCAGTTTTTGTCGGCGGGATTTTGCAGCTCGGTTTCCAACTGCCTTGGCTGGCGAAACTGGGTTTTTTGAAACTGCCTAAGCTGAATTTTCAAGATAGGGCGGTCAACCGCGTGATGAAACAGATGGCGCCTGCGATTTTGGGCGTGAGCGTGGCGCAGATTTCTTTGGTGATCAACACGATTTTCGCTTCTTATCTGCAATCGGGCAGCGTTTCGTGGATGTATTACGCCGACCGCCTGATGGAATTGCCCAGCGGTGTTTTGGGTGCGGCGCTCGGTACGATTTTGCTGCCGACTTTGTCCAAGCATGCAGCCAATCAGAATACAGAGCAGTTTTCCGGACTGCTCGACTGGGGTTTGCGTCTGTGTATGCTGCTGACCCTGCCGGCGGCGGTCGGGTTGGCAGTATTGTCGTTCCCGTTGGTGGCGACGCTGTTTATGTACCGCGAATTTACGCTGTTTGACGCGCAGATGACGCAACATGCGCTGATTGCCTACTCTTTCGGTTTAATCGGCTTAATCATGATTAAAGTGTTGGCACCCGGTTTCTATGCGCGGCAAAACATTAAAACGCCCGTCAAAATCGCCATCTTTACACTCGTCTGCACACAGTTGATGAACCTCGCCTTTATCAGTTCTCTGAAACACGTCGGGCTTTCGCTTGCCATCGGCCTAGGCGCGTGTATCAATGCGGGATTGCTGTTTTATCTGTTACGCAAACACGGTATTTACCGACCGGGTAAAGGGTGGGGGAGTTTCCTGGGTAAAATGCTGCTGTCGCTTGTCGTGATGGGCAGCGGGCTGTGGGCGGCGCAGACTTACCTGCCGTTTGAGTGGGTGCATGTCGGCGGTTTGCGCAAAGCAGGGCAGTTGTGCATCCTGATTGCGATAGGCGGCGGTTTATATTTTGTTTCGCTGGCCGCGTTGGGTTTCAGACCGAGAGATTTCAAACGGGTGGAAACGCATTAAATCGGAAGTATGGGGAAGGTCGTCTGAAAACTTTAAATATGGGTTTTCAGACGACCTTTTGTGTTGGAAATCGCGCTTATTTCAACGCTGCCAGACAATCCTTCACTAATGCCGGACCTTTATAAATCATGCCGCTGTACACTTGGACGGCGGTTGCGCCGAGACGGATTTTGTCGGCGGCGTCCTTGCCGTTCATAATGCCGCCTACGCCGATAATCGGCAGCTCGCCGTCGATGTGTTCCGTCAATATTTTTAGCACTTGGTTGCTTTTTTCGCGCACAGGCAGACCGCTTAGGCCGCCCTGCTCGCCTGCGAGCGGATGACTGCCGAGGCTTGATTTGTCTATGGTGGTATTGGTGGCGATGATGCCGTCCATTTCGACGGATTTGACAACGTGGGCGATGTCTTCGATTTGCGCTTCATCCAAATCGGGGGCGATTTTGACGGCGAGCGGGACGTATTTTCCGTGCGCGGCGGCAAGCTGCGCCTGTTTGTTTTTCAAGGCTTCGAGTAGCGCGCTCAGTTCGTCGCCGCCTTGCAGTGCGCGGAGGTTTTTAGTGTTGGGAGAGGAAATATTGACGGTAATGTAACTTGCGTGTGCATAGGCTTTTTCGAGGCAGATTAAATAGTCGTCGGCGGCGTTTTCGATGGGGGTTACGGCGTTTTTGCCGATGTTGATGCCCAACACGCCTTGATAACGGCTTTTTTCGATGTTTTGAATCATGGCGTCAATACCGTGGTTGTTGAAGCCCATGCGGTTGATGATGCCTTGGTGTTCGGGAACGCGGAAGAGGCGCGGCTGCGGGTTGCCGGGCTGCGGTTTGGGCGTTACCGTGCCGATTTCAAGGAAGCCGAAGCCGAGCGCGCCCAATGCGTCTATGTATTCGCCGTTTTTATCGAGTCCGGCAGCCAGCCCGACCGGATTCGGCAGGGTGATGCCCATGAGTTTGACGGGCTTGGTGCGGTTGTCGAAAATCGGAAGCAGGCCGAGTTTGTATACTTTGTTGAGCGCGTCGAGGGTGAAATGGTGGGCTTTTTCGGCATCGAGTTTGAACAGCAGGCTGCGGGCTAGGGAATACATGGGTTTCTTTCGGATGATTGGCAAACCGCCGTATTTTACCCGAAACTGCCGTATTTTCCTGCCGGCCAAACAAATCTTCAAAGGAAATGCCGTTTTGAACCGTCTTAAAATCCGCTATACAATCATATTGATAACGTCGTCTGAAAGGATTTCTGATGAAGCCTGAACTGATTATTTTCGACTGGGACGGAACGCTTGCCGATACGACTCGCCCAATTATCCGTACGTTCCAACAAAGTTTTGCCGACTGCGGTTTAAAAGCCCCCGATGCGGATGCCATCCGTGCCTTAATCGGTTACAGCCTGCCCGAAATCATCTTCCGCCTTGCGCCTGATGCGGGCGAACACCTGCGCGAAGAGTTGGCGGAAACCTATGCCGCGCATTATCTGAATCCGAACAATCACAATATGACCTTGTTCCCCGAAGCCATCCCTTGTTTGAACACTTTAAAACAACAAGGCTTTTGGCTTGCCGTAGCGACAGGCAAAGGGCGTACGGGTTTGGACCGTTCTATTATGCAGACGGGGACGGCAGATTTTTGGATGGCAACCGCCTGCGCAAGCGAATATGCGTCCAAACCCGCGCCCGATATGGTTTTTGCCTTATGTTCCGAATTGGGGCTGGAGCCTTCGCAAACTTTGATTGTCGGCGATACGACCCACGATTTGGATATGGCGGCAAATGCGAAAGCCCCTGCTGTTGCCGTACCGACCGGCGCGCATACCGCCGCGCAACTGGCAACGCGGCCGCATTTGGCAATCTTGAACGATTTGTCCGAGCTGCCCGGCTTTATCGCGCGTTTATAATGCGTGGTCTTCATTTCGTTTGCTGATTTTAAAAAAAGGTCGTCTGAAAACCCGCTACTTTTGTTTTCAGACGACCTTTTAGCATGAACTTCTTTATCGTCTGCCCGCGATAACGCGCTTCACCACCTGCGCCATATCGGCAACCGCGTTTTCAGCGGTATGCAGGTAAAGGGCGGGTTCGACGAGTTCCAATTCGTTGAGCAGCAACCTGTCGCCGATCAGCGTCCCGTCTATGCGGGCGTATGCCGGTATTTCAGGCAGCATGTCCAATATCTGCCGTGCGGTTTCGACTGCTTTTTCCGGCGGCGCGGCAGGGCTGACGGCGACGCCGTAGGCGGAATTGGCGCGCCATTCGCCGTGGGGCGGCATACGTAGTACGGCATGGCTGAAACGCCCGTCCAAAAACACCAGCGAGGTTTCGCCCGCCGTTTCGATTTCGCGGATATAAGGCTGGATGATGACGCCTTGCGGATAATCCTCCGCCTTCAACGACACTTCTCCCGCCCTGATTTTCGCCACGCCGCGCCCGCTCTGCCCGATAACGGGTTTGACGACCGCTTCCCGCCAGCCCCGATTTTTTAAAATGTCTTCCAATTTTTCTTTTTCAGACGACGTCTGCACGCTCGGAATCACGTCCGCCCCCCATTCTGCCAAATCGCACAAATAACGTTTGTCCATGTTCCAACGCATCAGCCCGACGGGGTTGATAAACCTTTGCCCGCACGCTTCCGCTTCGGTCAGCCACTGCCCAAATGCTTCAGGCTCCGCCGCATAATCCCATGCGCACAAAGGCAGGATAAAGGCGGATTTCGGGCGGTTTTGCCAAGGCGCGAAGGCGGTGGGTATGCCGTTCCGTGTCAGCGCATCCGCCAACGGCAGCAGGTTGGACGGCGGCTCGGGGTAGGTGAGGTAGGTGGTAATCGTCAGCATGGCGGACTTTCGAAAAATGAAATGACATAATATTGACAAGGGGTTATGTCTTTGCTTGATATTTCAGACGACCTTTTATCGGGCAAACGACAGGCGTCTTCTGAACAATAAACACCATCACGTTTGTAATAAAAACTTCCCTGAATAACGGAACTTTTCCGTTTATTTTAAATCCATTAGTCTCGCATATAAATAATAAAGATTCTTATTCATATGCAAATTATATATAACATTATTTATTACAAGGATTTTACTCTAATGAAACTTTCGCGCTTCTCTTCCCTTGCCCTCGCCGCCGCATTGGCATTCGGCACTGCCGCCGCTCATGCCAAACCGGTTCAAATTACCGATGTCAACGGCCGCAAAGTAACCGTCGACCTGCCCGCCAAACGCGTGGTTTTGGGCTTTTATTATCAAGATTACATGGCCATCGGCGGCAAGGACGCGCTGAATAATGTGGTCGGCTTCTCCAAAGCGGTTTGGGCAGACTGGGCGCCGCCGAGCTGGGCGGCATTCAGCAAAGCCGTGCCCAAGTTGAACCAGCTTGCCGACGTGGGCGAGGTGGAAGTCGGCACGTTCTCCGTTGAAAAAGTATTGGCATTGAAACCCGATTTGCTGATTCTGGCGGATTGGCAGTATAAGGCTTTGGGTTCCGACCTTGCCCGCATCAACAAAGCGGGCATTCCGATTGTGGTGTTGGACTACAACGCGCAAACGGTCGCCAAACACATCCAATCGACCAAGCTTATCGGCACGCTGACCGGCCAACAGCAAAAAGCGGACAAGCTGGCGGCGGACTACAAACGCATCGCCGACACCATCCAAGCGCGCGTACAAAAAGCCAACCTGCCCAAGCCTAAAGTGTATGTCGAGTTCGGCAACAAAGGCCCTGCGGAACACAGCGTAACCTTCGGCAAGAGTATGTGGGGTTCGATGGCAACGCTGGTCGGCGGCAACAATATTTCCGCTTCTTCGGTTGAGTTTTACGGCCCGATCAACCCTGAAAAAGTCCTTGCCGCCAAACCCGACGTCATCGTGATTACCGGCCGCGAAACCGAATTGAAGAAAAGCCCGACCGCCATGGTGATGGGCTGGGGCATTCCGAAAGCCGAAGCGGAAAAACGCTTGGCCGGTTTTGCCAAACGCGCCGGCTGGGCGAACCTGCCTGCGATTAAAAACAACCGCCTCTACGCCGCCTACCACGCCAACTCGCGCACGCTCTCCGACGGCGCATCGATTCAATTTATGGCCAAAGCGATTTATCCGCAGTTGTTCAAAGACTTCAATCCTGAAAAGACTTATATCGACTTCTACCGCCAAAACCTGCCGGTCGTGCCGAATGGTACGTTCTACCTGTATCCGAAAGGGCAATAAGGCTGGTTTGCTGATTTCAGACGACCTTTTTATGTGGAAGGTCGTCTGAAAGTAGCGTGGGTTTTGTACAGCGTAGCGTGGGCTTTTCCCACGGATGACGTTTGCGGAAATGATGGCAAACGGTATGAGGTTTCCTGTTTTCGCGGGCGAAGCCCACGCTACGAATTTCCGTCTTGTCGAATAGGAAGCTTCAGGTGGGTTTGACTGTTTTTGCCCTCTCCCTAGCCCTCTCCCGCGGGGAGAGGGAACAAATGGCAGAAAATCAAAACAATGGTCGGACTTTACCCTCTCTCCGTGGGAAAGAGAACAAATTGCAGGGAATCACAACAATAGTTGAATTTCAGTTATCTGATCCCCTCTCCCCGTGGGAGAGGGCTAGGGAGAGGGTAAAGCCGTTTGGACTTCCGTTATCCCGATTTTCAAAAAACCACCCTTTCAAAACGGATACAGACAAAAGAGATGGTCAGGCATAGATGTCCGACCCTGTTCCCTAATTTCAAAGGCTTAAAAAATGAATGATTCGGTTGTCGCCGAGATTGTGAAAAACCAGCGCAAGTTGGAAGGCAAGCGTTGGTTGATTGTGTTGATGTTTTTAGCCATCGCCGCGGTCAGTTTCCTATTCGACATCGCCACCGGCCCTGCGATGACGGACACGCTGCCTGTCGGCGAAGTAGTCAATGTTTTGCTGGGCAAACCCGAAGTCGATGAAATGAACCGCCTGATTGTGATGGATTTGCGCCTGCCGATTGCGGTGATGGCGCTGGTAGTCGGTGCGGCTTTGGGCGTCGGTGGGGCGGAGATTCAGACGCTGTTGAACAACCCGATGGCCAGCCCTTATACGCTGGGTTTGGCGGCGGCGGCGGGTTTGGGCGCGTCGGTAGTGATTGCGTTCGGCGGTTTCGGGCTGCCTGAAACGGTCGCCGTCCCCATCGGCGCGTTTGTGATGACCATGCTGGCTTCGGGTATCTTGTTTCTGTTTGCCTCGGCGCGCCGCTTCAACTCGGCGATGTTGGTGCTGGTGGGGATTGCGCTTTTGTTTCTGTTTCAGTCGATTTTGTCGCTGATTCAGTTTATCGCCGCGCCTGAGATTTCGCAGCAGATTTTGTTTTGGCTGTTCGGCAGCCTGACCAAGGCGACTTGGGAGACGGTTGCGGTTACGGCGGCGGTTACGGCGGTGTGCGTGCTGTTGCTTTCGCGTGATGTGTGGAAGCTGACCGCGCTGCGTTTGGGTGAAGAACGCGCCGTCGGGCTGGGCATCAATCTGCAACTTTTGCGCCTGAAAACGCTGGTGTTGGTGGCGGTGATGACGGCGACGGCAATCAGTTTCGTCGGCGTGATCGGCTTTATCGGACTGGTCGCGCCGCATGTGGCGCGGATTCTTTTGGGCGAAGACCAACGCTTTTTCCTGCCCGGCGCGATGCTGGCGGGGGCGGCGTTTTTATCGGTCGCCAGCGTGTTGTCCAAGGTGATTATCCCTGGCGCGCTGTTTCCTGTGGGCATCGTTACGTCGTTTGTCGGCGTACCGTTTTTCTTTTGGATTGTATTGTCCAAGCGGTAAGTTTTTTCGGACGGTCTTTTGTTGCGACGGGGTCGTCTGAAACTGTTTTTTTTTATTTTACAGAGAGAACCAATGAAACCTATTTGCCGTATTTTAACCGCCGCCTTGTTCAGTCTTGCCGTGCAGGGTGTTTGTGCCGAAGTGAAAACGCTTACCGATGTACGCGGGCGCGAAGTGCGGGTCGATGTGCCTGCCAAACGTGTGGTGCTGGGCTTTTATTATCCTGATTATATTGCCGTATCCGGTGTCGATAAATTTAACAATGTGGTCGGTATTTCGCGCGAATTTTGGGAGAAATTCAACCCCGGCAGTTGGTCGCTCTACCGCGCCAAAATCCCTTCGCTGCAAAACATCGGCGACATCGGCAATGTGAACGCCGGTACATTTTCGTTTGAGAAAACCTTGGCAATGAAACCCGATGTGGTGGTGTTGGCGGATTGGCAGTATGACGTGTTGAAAGAAGAAATGCCGCGTTTCGAAAAAGCCGGCATTCCGGTGGTTGTGGTCGATTTCAATGCGCAAACGGTCGAACGCCATACCGCCAGTGCCAAACTTTTCGGCGAAATCGCCGGTACGCCGGAGCGTGCAGGGCAGGTTGCCGACGAATACGCCCAAGGCATGGCCGACATTCAAAAACGCGTGGCCGAAGCGGGCAAGCCCAAGCCGAAAATCTATATCGAGTTCGGAGACAAGGGTCCTGCCGAACATAGCTTTACTTTCGGCAAAAATATGTGGGGTGCGATTGCCGATACAGTGGGCGGCGACAATATTGCCGCAGCCTTCATCAAAGACTGGGGGGCGATTAATCCCGAGCAGTTTCTTGCCGCCAAGCCCGACGTTGTGATTATTTCCGGCACCGAATCCGGACTGAAGCAGCCGACGGCAATGGCGATGGGCATCGGCATCGAAGCCGCCGAAGCGCAAAAACGCTTACAGGGTTTCATCCGGCGTGCCGGTTGGGCGGAAATTCCCGCTGTCCGAAACGGCCGTGTGTTCGGCATTTACCATACTGCTTCGCGTTCGCTTTCCGATTTGGCATCCGCCCAATTTATCGCCAAAGCGTTGTATCCCGAAGCCTTTGCCGATGTGAATCCGGAAGAGACCTACCGTGAATTCCACCGTAAATACCTGCCAGTCGAGCCGCAGGGTACTTTCTTTATCCGTTTGGGTTGCGACGGTTTGGAAGACTGCAACAAACAAGCGGCTGCCGACACTGTTGCGGCATCAGCCGAAACCGTCGCCGAACCGTCACTATGGCAACGTATTAAAAACTGGTTTGCCGCCCTCTTTGCTTAAAGGCCGTCTGAAATGTTAAAACTTGAAAACGTCCATATCCGGCGCGGTGATTATGTGGTCGCCGACAATATCGATTTGACGCTGGAACAAGGCAAAGTCTATTCCGTGCTCGGCCCGAACGGCACGGGCAAATCCTCGCTGATGAAAACGATTTTCGGCGAAGTGGCGCACAAAGGCACCATCCACTACGGCGACGAAGCGTTGAGCAAAATCCACCTGCAAAGCTGGCGCAAACGCATAGGCTATATGCCGCAGGACACCGCCGCCGAAGCCTCGCTGACCGCACTGGAAGTCGTGTTGCTCGGCCGCATGGACGCGCTGCACATGCACGTCGGCGACGAACTGCTGCACGAAGCCGCAAGTATCATGGCGGAGCTAGGCATCGGCCATCTGGCGCACCGCGACGTCATGCGGCTTTCCGGCGGACAGCGGCAGCTCGTGATGTTTGCCCAAGTCATGCTGCGCCGCCCCGAAATCCTGATGCTGGACGAACCGGTCAGCGCGCTGGATATGCACCACCAGTTGAACCTCTTGGAGCGCGTGGTGCAATACACGCACGAACACAATCTGGTTACGCTGATGGTGTTGCACGATTTGAGCCTCGCCGCGCAGTTTTCAGACGGCGTGATTCTGCTCGGCGAAGGCAAAGTACAGGCGCAGGGCGCGCCGCAGGACGTGTTGCAGGCGGACATGATCGGCAGGCTGTATAAAGTGGACATCGAACTTTTATACGACAGCAAAGGCCTGCCCGTTATTCGCCCGATGCGGCAGAGTGCGTAACTTAACCGCCGCCGTCATTCCAATGGACTCCCGCCCGCGCGAGGATGACGACGGTTGAAAATCAACAATCCGTTCCTGAAATGTCGGATTTGAGCATCCGACCTGCGATCTCCTGCAACTTATCCCCTCGCCCGCGGGAGAGGGTTAGGGAGAGGGCGGTAAGCCCAAGGCTTACCTCTTCGACTCATCAACCCTCCCATATTTTTTATCCTTAGAAAGGACTCCCCCATGAAAAAATCCCTCTTCCTCCTGATGCTGACCGCTTCCCTCGGTGCATACGCCGCCAACCACGAAGTCAAAATGCTCGACAATGGCAAAGACGGCAGCATGGTGTTCGAACCCGGCTACGTCAACGCCAAAGTCGGCGACACCGTAACCTTCAAAGCCGCCAACAAAGGCCACTGGGTGCAAAGCAAAGCCTTGCCTGACGGCGTTGCCGACTTCCTGTCCGAAGACGGCAAAGACTTCACCCTCAAACTCGACAAAGAAGGCGTGTACGTCTATACCTGCCCACCGCACCGCATGATGAACATGAGCGGCGTGATTCAGGTCGGCAAACCGGTGAACAAAGCCAAAGCGCAAGCCGTTGTGGACGAACTGGAAAACCGCGCCATGCAGAGCAAGGGTCGTCTGAAAAAATACATGCAGCAGGTCAAATAAACCGCCGCACAAACAAAAGGTCGTCTGAAACCGCTTTCCCGTTTTCAGACGACCTTTTGCCAACCTTCATCCCCAATCCTCATTCCCCTTCCGCTGAAATCTTCTCGTTCAGAAAATCGATAAAACTGCGCACCTTCGCGCTCAAAAACGCCCTGTCCACATAAACCGCGTTTAATTGCTCGGTCCGCACCCGATATTCCGGCAGCAGGCTGACCAACCTGCCTTCC
The DNA here is from genome assembly GCA_003028315.1 of Neisseria mucosa. Lineage (NCBI taxonomy): Bacteria > Pseudomonadati > Pseudomonadota > Betaproteobacteria > Neisseriales > Neisseriaceae > Neisseria > Neisseria mucosa. Next base: position 2,508,907 of record CP028150.1, read on the forward strand.
TTCAAATCCTGTCTGGCGGACCACAACGGCTGATAGGCGATGCCCGCGCCCGCCCTGACCAATTCGCGGATCATCAGCGTATTGTCGCTTTGAATCACCGGATTGAGCGTCAGAATACTTTTTTCACCCGTTTCCCGATGGGTGATTTCCAAATTGCGCTGGTCGGTGTAGGTCGGCAGGATGGCGGGATGGCGCATGACCTCTTCGGGCGTTTGCGGTTTGCCGTGTTTCGCCAGATACTCGGGCGAGGCAAGCAGGACGAATTGGATTTGCGCCAGCGGCTTGACGATAAGCGAGGGCGACAAGGTTTTTGCCACGCGCAAGGCAAGGTCGAAGCCTTCGGCAATCAAATCGACGTGGCGGTTGTCGAGCACCAGATCGAGCGTGACTTCGGGATAGCGTTCGCGGTATTCCGCCAGCCAAGTGCCGATTAAATTGCCCGCAAACCAAAGCGGCATGGTTACGCGCAACATGCCCTGCGGCGTGTCCGCCCCGCCTGCCGCCTTTTGCGCGGCGGTGTCGAGCGTATCGAGCGCGTAGCTGCATTGGCGGTAGTATTCTTCGCCCGCTTCGGTCAGGTGGAGGTTGCGGCTGTTGCGGTGCAGCAGCTTGGCCTTAATCGAATTTTCCAGATGGCTGACGTGTTTGCTCGCCATCGCGGTAGAAATATCAAGCTGCTCGGCCGCGCGGGTGAAGCTGCCGCTTTGGACGACTTGGCGGAAAACTTTGAGGCTGAACAGGGTATCCATGTTTTCTTTTAGGGAAACGTTGTATCAATAAAAGAAGTATATATCTACCGGCAGTAATTATCTATACTGCACAGATAAGATTAGTTTTCATTTAACCCCCGCATTTTTGATAAGGAGAACCCCATGTCTGCAACCTGCGCCCGTATCCAACCTATTTTATTGTCCGTTTTGCGTATCGTAACCGCCTACCTCTTCCTCCTGCACGGTACGTCGAAATTCTTCGGCTTCCCGACATCCATGGGCGGCGGCTCGCCCGAAGGCTTGATGCTGGTGGCAGGCATTTTGGAAATCGTCGGCGGCATCCTGTTGATTCTCGGACTGTTTACCCGTCCCGCCGCCTTCATCCTGTCCGGTCAGATGGCGGCTGCCTATTTCATGGCACACGCCTCCCAAGGTTCGGCGCTGTTCCCGCTTGCCAACGGCGGCGAATCGGCAGTATTGTTCTGCTTCGTGTTCCTCTATCTCGCAGCAGCCGGCGGCGGCTCATTGGCATTGGACAACCTGTTCGGCAAAAACAAATCCTGATAGACCCAAAGGTCGTCTGAAAACAAGCAAAGCGGGTTTTACGAATAGATTTCCAAACCCGCCAACCGATTAAACATCAATCAAAGGAAAAACAAAATGACTTATCAAACCTTACAACAAGCGGCAGAAACCCGCCGTTCCATTTACGCGCTGAACAAAAACCTGCCCATCAGCAACGAAGAAATCAGCGAAATCGTCAAACATGCCGTTTTGCACACACCTTCTTCCTTCAACTCGCAATCCACCCGCGTCGTCGTCCTCTTCGGCGAAGAACACGGCAAAGTGTGGCAATTCGTTGAAGACGCATTGCGCGCCATCGTGCCTGCCGAACAATTCGAGCCGACCGCGCAAAAATTAAACCTGTTCAAAGCAGGCGCGGCGACCATTTTGTTCTTCGAAGACCAAAACGTCGTCAAAGGCCTGCAAGAGCAGTTCCCTTCTTATGCCGCCAACTTCCCCGTTTGGGCGGACCATGCGAACGCGATGACGCAATACGCCGTCTGGACAACGCTTGCCGCCGCCGGCGTGGGCGCGAACCTGCAACACTACAACCCGCTGCCCGACGCCGCCATCGCCAAAGAATGGAACCTGCCCGAAAGCTGGCTTCTGCGCGCGCAAATGGTTATCGGCGGCATCGAAGCGCCTGCCGGTGAAAAAACCTTCGAACCGGTGGAAAACCGTTTGAAAGTGTTCGGCGCATAATTGCCCGTCAAACAAAAAAGGTCGTCTGAAAACCAACTTCGGTTTCAGACGACCTTTGTCATTCAAAACAGCTTGCGCTTATTCTTGCGGAGGGACATAACCCTGAACAGCATCCGCGCCGTCTCCGAAGAAATACTGCTCCATCTGTTGCGCCAAATATTCGCGCGCGCGCGGGTCGGCAAGGCTCAGGCGGTTTTCGTTAATCAGCATGGTTTGATGGCGCGTCCACGCATTCCAAGCCTCTTGGGACACATTTTCAAAAATACGCTTGCCCAGCTCGTTGGGCAGTGGCGGGAATTTCATACCTTCGGCCTCTTTGCCGAGTTTGACGCAGTGAACCATACGGGTCATGGCGGCTTCCTTCATGATGGTGTTTCAGACAGCGCGTATTTTATCGTATTGCCTATTTATAGGAAAGGCTGCGAAAAACGGGCAAAATCTGCCTAATACGCCGCTTTTTAATTCAATACAAAACATATGTTTATAAAAATAATATACAGCGCATCGAAATAAACCTTGCGTTAAAACGCTGTTTTTGGTTTAATGCACATCTCGCAACGAAACAGCGAAGGCCAGATAGCTCAGTTGGTAGAGCAACGGATTGAAAATCCGTGTGTCGGCGGTTCGATTCCGCCTCTGGCCACCAAAACAAACCGCCTCAGGCGGTTATTTTTTTGCCCACTTCCTAGAATTATTTCTCATTTTTCAAGGTCGTCTGAAACAAGTTCTACGGGTTCCGCCGAAAGAAATGTTCAGACGACCTTTCCCTTCTTTATGAATCATTTCAATTAATCCATCACCAAAACATCTCAATAAGGACAGATTAAATTGCGGCGTGCGGCAACACCAGCCGTGTTTACTATGCTTCTTAACTAAAAACAAACATTCTTATCCTATTCTTATCTCATTCCAACGTTCTCCAAAACATCCGCTAATTCTCCTCTAACACTCCCCCTCTAGAATGATGTTCAGAAAAAGAAAAACAAGTCTCCTCACATAACGATAGTCTGCTCACACTGACACGGACGGAACATCATTTTCCCCACCATCGTTTTTCCCCTAAGGAGCGTATCATGAAACTGAATCTGCAAAAAACCACCGCTGCTGTTTTGGCTGTTTTGTTCAGCGCAGGCGTATTTGCCGCCAACAATGCCTACAATCCATTTGATTACGGTTACCAAAACCACAAATACGGCAAAAAATGGGGCAAACCCGCATCTGAAGCCGAAGGCGAAAAAGTGATGAAACACGCTGCCTACCGTTCAGGCGTGCACTACACCAACGTCAACCGCATGCCCGGCAATGTAGACCACAACGGCGTGAAAACCGTACAGGTCAACGACGCATACACCCGTCAAAACCTCGGCCGCTATGCATTCAACACCATCAAGAGCGGTGGCTCTGAAGTGTACTACGGTGAGTGGGTCGGTAAAGAATACGCCAAAGGCACCAACCGCGGCGTTTTCTACTCAGGCGACAAACGCGCTACCTCTATGCCGGTATCCGGTGTAGCCAACTACGCCGTCAAAGGTATCAACAACTACACCGGCAACAACCCGATGGTCGGTACTTTGCGCGCAGACTTCGGTCAACGCGTCTTGGCAGGTTCTATGAAAAACAACGCTGTACAGATGGACATCCATTCCCGCATCAAACCGTCCAGCGCATCGTTTGAAGGCTACGCCCGCGCCAACGGCCACTTCGGTAAAACCGAAGGCCACTTCTTCGGTCACAACGCAAGCGCGCTGGCCGGTGTTGCCAAGTTTAAAACCGACCGCAACTTGGATACGGCATACGGCGGTGTAAAACGCTAAAATCCCTAGTTAAGTAAAATGAGTTAAGTAAAATAAAGCCTGCTTCACGCAGGCTTTTTTAAACACCAGCCCGCCAACCTTCTCAAGGTCGTCTGAAACCGCCGACCGGAAAGCCGACACCATGTACAAACCGTCTGCCTGCCTTATCCTCTTTCTCGCCGCCCCCGTCCTTGCCGCGCCACGTTCCGACTTTTCAGACGACCGTACCGCGCAACGCCTGTGGCAGGACACCCGCCAAACCATGCAGGAGCAGGAACAAAAAGTGCGCGAATACCGCCTCGACATTCCAGCCGAAAACATCGGGCAGACAATCGAAACCGACCCCGAAGCCGACCAAGGCGAAGCCCTGTTTAACGCCGTCAACCGCAGCGACTGGCAAACCGTGCGCCCGCTGCTTGAACGTTATACCCAGCAAACCGAATACGACCCCGACATCGCCCTCTTTGCCCGCGCCTCGCTCGCCCGCGGCGAAGGCAGGTGGAAAGATGCCAAACAAGACTACGAAACCCTGCTGCAACGCCATCCCGACTTCACGCGCGGACGGCTCGATTACGCCCGCCTGCTCTTTGAAGGTCGTCTGAACCGCGAAGCCACTTCCGAATTCATGCGCCTTCAAAACGAAGACCTGCCCGAAGCCGTCAAAGAAAACATCGGCCATTTCCGCGACTCTCTAAACCAACGCCAAAGCTGGCAGGGCAGCCTTTCCGTCGGCGCCGTCCACAACAGCAACATCAACGAAGCCAGCGGCAAAACATGGTGTAAAACCGAAATCGACGGCGAATGTTGGGAAGAATTTTCAGGTGACAAGCCCATTTCCGCCAACGGCATCAAATACGAAGCCGCCGCCGTCCGCCGCTGGCAGATTAAAGGACATCACGGCATCGCCGCCCGCGCGCTCGGCTACGGCCGCTTCTACCGCGACCATAAAGACTTCAACGAACACACGCTCAACCTCAGCGCCGGTTATCAGTTTGAAAACCACCGCCACACCTTCGCCCTCGCCCCGCTTGTCGAATGGAACGGCAGCGGCGGCAAAACCCTCAACCGCGCCTACGGCGTGCGCAGCGAGTGGAACCTCGACAAAGGCAGCTGGACATGGAACACCGAAGCTGAGTGGAAACACCTTTCCTATTCCGACAAAACCCGCCTGCTCGACGGCAGCCTCTTCTCCGTTTACAACACCCTGTCCTACTTCCCGCGCAACGACCTCATGCTCTACGGCGGCATAGACTGGCAGCAGCGCAAAGCCAAAGAACCCGTGGACAGCTACCGCCTCATCTCCGCACGGCTGGGCGCGGCAAAAATGTTTGAAGCCGGCTTCGACGCCTCCGCCTCCGCCACCTTCGGCATCCGCAGCCACCGCGAAGAAAACGCCGTCCTCGAACAACGCCGCCGCGACAAAGAACAAACCTACCGCCTCAGCATAGGCGCGGACCGCTGGAAATTCGCCGGCCTCAAGCCCGTCCTCAGCTACAAACACCGCCGCGTCCACGGCAACACCGATTGGCTGTACAGCTACAAACAAAACGAAGTCGGTCTGTCGCTGGTCAAATCGTTCTAACGCGGGACGCAGAAACACAAAGGTCGTCTGAAATTCAGTTTTCAGACGACCTTTTTTCTTTTGACTCTATTCGAGCATTGGATTAACGGTAGGTTTATTGCGAAAACCTATCCAAACACAACCTTCATTTTCACCATCAAGGATAAGGGTGTGCCACCAATTTCCCGTCGATGTATTCGCCGATATAGACTTTCGAGGCATCAAGATGGAGGCGGTCAAGTTCCTGTTGCAGCCACTCGTCGTCGCGTTTGATGATTTCTAAGATGTCATGGTCGATTTGCCCGTCGGTAATCAGGGGGTAACGCAGGCTTTCGTCGCCGTACTGAATGACGGCGAGCTGGCCGTTTTGCTCCATGACGGCGCGTTTGACGGCAGAGATTTCGTAGATGCCGGCGGCACGGAGCTTAAACATCAGGTCATGTGCGCTGATGCCGTTTTTCATACATTCTTCGGTTTGGATTTCGCCGTTGACGATGACCCAGACGGATTTGCCGTCAATCACGGATTTGACCCAGTGGTTGTGGTTTTTGATGAATTTCAGACTCAAGACCAACAGCGTCCACAAAATCAGCACGAGGAAAAACTGTAAAAGCCCGACGCTGTCGCTGTAAATCACGCCGCCGATGATGCCGCCGAGAACATAGTTTTGCACTTGATCCATGGCGGAGGTGGGGGCGAGGTTGCCTTTACCTAAAAGGTTGATTTGCAAAACCAAACCTAAAATGCCCATAAGGAGTTTGAGGGCAAGGAGGGAGTATGCTTCCATGAGTGTGTCCTGTTATTCTTTGTCGATAAGTTCGATGTTGTTGTTGACCAGATTGATGGGGGTCAGGGTGTAGGCGGAGAAGTCTTGATTGAAATGGACTTCGTAGTATTGGTTTTTGATGCCGACGATCATGCCGTTGTATAGGTGCGTGCTGTTGACGCTGATGTCGCGCTTTTCCACTTTTTGGTTTTCAATCAGGGTATTGAGAAAACCGACCATGCGCGAGTTGTCCGCGGCGAAGTTTTGGCGTTCGCTGTATGAGAGGTATTGGATGCCGCTGATGAGGATGAGCAGCAGCAGGGCAATAATGCTCAGGTCGCGGTATTTGGTGTCCATGCGGTGGCGCAGGTATTGCGATACGGCGAGCAGCAGGACGACGAGCGCGGCGAAAATGAGGACGTATTTCAAGTAGTCGTTGAAATACATATGGTTTTCAAGATAAAAGTGTGTGAAGAATTTCATGATTTCAAATGATTTGAGGAAATAGTGGGGTCGTCTGAAAACGGATTTTCAGACGACCTATTATGGTTTGGATGCAGGTTTTATCCGGAGCCGCATCAGTTGATAAACCCGTCGTCTTTCATTTTCTTTTCGGAAAAATACTGACTGCACACCAGCAAGGCAGCGAGGATGATGACAAACAACCCCGCCATGGTCAGGGTAATTTTGAAGAATAATTCTGCCTCGATAAAAGAAAACCAAAGTTGCAGAATCAGCAGCAACACCCAGCCGACAAACAGCCCGAGACAGGCATAAACGCCGAGTTTAAACACGTTCCCGCTCCAAAATGACGACGTAGGCTTCACGTCTGAAAAATAAGAGCATACGGCGTTGATCTTTTTCCATGGTTACGACACGCCAACCTTCGGGAGTTTGGCTGTTGAGGAACGCGCTGAATTTGACGGGATTGACTTTGGCTGCGCCGAAAAACAGGCTGGACAGCAGGTTTTCTTGATAAATGACGACTTTGTATTCTTTCATGGGATTCCTTTTACAAGGGATCATCTTTTCAGACGACCCCTTAAGTTGCCAATGATGCAAAACTGCAAACCTTATTTCTTATTACCCAACTGCGGCAATACCGAACCTTCGCCCAGCGACAGCAAACCGCTTTGCGAGTAGATACCCAGTTTGGCGCGGGTGTCGGTGATGTCGAGGTTGCGCATGGTGAGCTGGCCGATGCGGTCAAGCGGGGTGAACGCGGCGTCTTCGACTTTTTCCATGCTCAGGCGTTCCGGTTGGTAGGTCAGGTTGGGCGATTCGGTGTTCAGAATCGAGTAGTCGTTGCCGCGGCGCAATTCGAGGGTGACTTCGCCGGTGATGGCTTTGGCGACCCAGCGTTGGGCGGTTTCGCGCAACATGAGGGCTTGGCTGTCGAACCAGCGGCCTTGGTAGAGCAATCGGCCAAGGCGCAGGCCGTTGATGCGGTATTGTTCGATGGTGTCTTCGTTGTGAATGCCGGTTACTAAACGCTCGTAGGCGATGTGGAACAATGCCATGCCTGGGGCTTCGTAGATGCCGCGCGATTTGGCTTCGATGATGCGGTTTTCGATTTGGTCGCTCATGCCCAAGCCGTGGCGGCCGCCGATGCGGTTGGCTTCGAGGAAGAGTTCGACGGGGTCGGCGTATTCTTTGCCGTTCAGTGCAACGGGCACGCCTTCTTCAAAGCGTACGCTGACTTCTTCGGGTTTGACTTCGACGTTTTCGTCCCAGAAGGCAACGCCCATGATGGGTTTGACGATTTTGATGCCGCTGTTGAGGAATTCCAAGTCTTTGGCTTCATGCGTCGCGCCGAGCATATTGGAGTCGGTGGAGTAGGCTTTTTCAACCGACATTTTGTAGTTGAAACCGTTGGCAATCAGAAATTCGCTCATTTCGTGGCGGCCGCCGAGTTCGTCGATAAATTGTTGGTCGAGCCAAGGTTTGTAGATTTTCAGCGCGGGATTGGTCAAGAGGCCGTAGCGGTAGAAACGCTCGATGTCGTTACCTTTGTAGGTGCTGCCGTCGCCCCAAATATTGACGTCGTCTTCCTTCATGGCGGAAACGAGCATGGTGCCGGTAACGGCGCGGCCCAGAGGCGTGGTGTTGAAATAGGCGATGCCGCCGGTGGAAACGTGGAACGCGCCGCATTGGATGGCGGCGATGCCTTCGTGTGCCAACTGCGCGCGGCAGTCAATTAAGCGGGCGTTTTCCGCACCGTATTCCATCGCTTTTTTGGGAATGGCGTTGTAGTCGTCTTCGTCGGGCTGCCCGAGGTTGGCAGTGTAGGCATAAGGCAGCGCGCCTTTGAGTTTCATCCACAACAGCGCGGCAGAGGTATCAAGGCCGCCGGAGAAGGCGATGCCGACTTTTTGACCGACGGGGAGGTGTTGCAGGATAGTATTGTTTTGGCTCATGACAATTCTTCGGACTTAAAAGGGGTTATTAAAAATACCTTAACGGTTGAAACCCCGCCCTTCAGGGCGGTAGAATCAGAGACTGTTTGGGAGAAATGCAACCTCTTCCAAATCAGGGCGATACATAGGGCTGCGCTTTGTGTGTAGTCCTGTGTGTTGAAACATTATCTTATAAATAGAACACATTGTCAGCCGTCAAGGTCGTCTGAAAATGAGCCTTGCCCGTTTCGTTGAAAATCTTTTCAGACGACCTTGACACCACCCGCAACCCGACTCCCTCCCCTGCGGGGGAGGGTTGGGGAGAGGGCACAGACAGCAGCCCTTAAGCAAACGCTGCCTGAAAAACGCAAGCTCAGCCCTCTCCCTAACCCTCTCCCACGGGAGAGGGAATAAATTACAGCGCCATCAACATTTTCAGACGGCATCGGTAAAGAAACCTATCCATGAACGCTTTCAACCTCATCATCATCGGCGACGAAATCCTGCACGGCAGCCGCCAAGACAAGCATTTCGCCTTTTTCAAATCCCTGCTGGAATCGCGCGGGCTGAAGCTCAATCAGGTGCAATACCTGCCCGACGAACCCGATTTGCTGGTCAAACAACTGCGCCGCAGCTTTTCAGACGACCTGCCGACCTTCGTTACCGGCGGCATCGGTTCCACGCCCGACGACCACACCCGTCAAGCGGCCGCCGCCGCTTTGGATTTGCCCGTCGTCCGCCATCCCGAAGCCGCCAAGTTCATCGAAGCCGTTACCCTTAAACGCGGCGAGCCGCTCGACGCCCCCGAACACGCCCAACGCCTGAAAATGGCGGATTTTCCCGCAGGCGCAGAGCTTGTGCCCAACCCGTTCAACAACATCGCCGGATTTTCCATCCGCGAACATTATTTCTTCCCCGGCTTCCCCGTGATGGCGCACCCGATGGCGGAATGGGTTTTGGATACTTATTACGCCGACCGTTTTAACCAAACCGAACGCGGCAGCCGCAGCGTGTATGTATTCGGACAACCCGAATCGCGCGTCGCCCCGATTATGGAATACGTCGAACGCACCTACCCGGGCGTGCGCTCTTACAGCCTGCCCAGCATCGGCTGGCAGAATGCGGACGGAACGGCGGTCAAACCGCATATCGAATTCGGCATCAAGGCGGAAGGCGAAGCGTGCCGCGATTTGGATAAAGCATGGGACGAAGTATTGCAGCGTTTGAAGGATTTGGGCGCAGAGTTGAAAGATACGCCTGATTGAAGCGCAGGATGAAATAAAAAGGTCGTCTGAAAACTGAACTGGCCCCCAAATCTTGGACACTCATAAAAGCCTATTCAGGCGCTCTGTGCAAGCTGGGTTCTGTATGCGACAGGACTCAGCTTTTTCAATTTCAGACTGCAACGCTCCCGGTTGTAGTAATCCATATAATCATCTATCTGTTTCATCAATTCTTCCACCGTCAATTCTCCTGCGTTATAGAAACACTCCGTCTTCAACACCGCAAAGAAGCTTTCCATCGGCGCATTGTCCCAACAGTTCGCCTTTCGCGACATGCTTTGAACCATGGAATGCTCCGCAAGCAATTCCCTATACCCCGCCGTACGGTACAGCACACCTTGGTCCGAATGAAGCATCGTTCCTTTAGCAGTCAGACGGGGGGCAGCTTTTTCGAGCATTTCCTTCACCATTTCGCTGTCGGCTCTGCGGCTCATGGCGTAGGCGACGATCTCGCGGTTGAACAAGTCCAAGATTGGCGAGAGGTACAGTTTGCCGTCTTTCCCTTTGAGTTCGGTAACGTCGGTCAGCCATTTTTCGTTGGGCTTTTCGGATTTGAATAGGCGTTTGAGGAGGTGTTCCGATATCTCGCCCATGGCGGGATGGCGGTAGGCTTTTTTCGCCCGTATGAGGGCTTTCAGTTCCAACTGCTTCATCAACCGCGCCGCTTTTTTGTGGTTCCAACCCAATGCTGCGGCAATGCGCCTTTGCCCGTAGCGTCCTTTATGCCGCCGGTAGGTTTCGACAAGGAGGGCTTTGTCGGCTGCGTCGGGGTCGGGTCGGTCTTGGTGATGGTAGTAAAAGCTGCTTTTGGGCAGGTTTGCGATGTGCAGCAGGTATTTGAGCGGGTGTTGCGCCCTCAGTGTTTGGACGGTTTGGCTTTGTCCTTTTCGGTCTGTTTTTGGCTGAGGGCTTTTAACTCCTTTAGGTAGGCGACCTCTGCGCGCATATAGCACAACTCTTCAATAAGCTCTGCCTGTGTTTTTTCTTGATCGGGTTTATCTGCGATGAAGGGGTTTTTGCGGTGTTGGGGCATGGTTTTGGATTGGGGATGTTCGAGTGCGCCGATACCGCCTTCTTGATAGGCGGTTATCCAACGTCTCAGGTGGGTTCGTGAGATGCCGTAGTGATCAGCGGTACGCTGCTGGCTGCGTATATGCAGGTAGTGGAGTACGGCTTGGTATTTGAAGTGTAATGTGTAGAAAATTGTCGCGTTGTTTACACAACAGGTTGAGAAAAATAAGCCTGCAAGACCTCAAACGGCGTATCGCCGTTCAAACTGCGGTGCGGCTTCACAGTGTTATAAAAATTAACAAAGCGGCACAACTCCTTTTGCCGATGTTCCGGACTCTCAAACGACTGTTTCTCATGCCACATCTCCATCAGGGTACGGATAACCCGCTCCGCCTTACCGTTGGTCTGCGGACGGGCAACCCGGGTAAACTTTTGACCAATCCCGTTCTCGTAACAGGCTACACCGAAAGCATGGTTGGCCGAGCCTTTGTATTCCGTACCGTTGTCGGAGTAAACGCACTCAATCAGGTATGGGCAGGGATCAATCAGCTGTTCGGTCAGAAACTTGGCGGCGCTGTCTGCGGTTTTGTCCGGCAAAATGGCGGCGTATAGCTCCCTTGAGAAATCGTCGATGGCGACAAACAGGTAATCCCGCTTATCGGTGGCTTTCTGCCCTTTGAGCAGCGGCAGCCGTTTGGTGTCGAGATGCACCAGCTCTCCGGGGTAGGATTTATTGTAGCGTTTGGCCTGCTTTTTGAGTTTTTCCTGAATGCTGCGTTCTACCTTGGCCAGGCGTTTCATTCCGTACTTTGCCTGTTTGAAACGGTTGTTGGTACTGGTTTGCGGTTTGAGCAGCTTGGCCCTTGCGGCTTTAAGGGCGCGGTAAATGGTGACGCGGCTGACTTGGTAGCGGCGTGCCAGGGAGGTGACGCTTTCCTTCCCCTGCGTGTAGGCCAGCCAAATGGCTTGTCGGTGGTGCGGGGTGAGGCGGGTGTTTTTGTGCATGTTCATGTTTCAGTATTCTCCTGGAAATACTGTAAACAACGCTACTGATTTCTACATGTAATGTATATTTGCTCATAAAAAAACTGCACCTTGTGAGTTGGAGGGGATGTCCAACTTTTGGGGTGCAGTTCAAACCTGTATTGGTTTTCAGACGACCTTTTTGAGTCTGTCAATCTTTTGCCATGATCTTGGAAGCCGCCAGAAGCTTTAACAGCAAACGGCTGCGGAATACATGGCACAAAAGGCGTACGTCGCGTCGGCGGTTGAATTTGCTGGGATAGCCCGCCATTCGGAAATCGTAGCCGTTTTCTTCCAGCCTGCGGAACAGTTCGTCCGTAGAAACACCGCTTTTAAGCATCGAAACCAAATGGATGAATTGGAAGGAATCCCGTATTTCCAATAACCTGCGGGCAACTTTGGGCGGCTGTCCCGGTGTAGCGAGCAGGCGCGTATATTCCCTTACTGCCAAACCGATGTCGTCGAGGTATTTCTTCGTCTGCTCGGGCGTACGCTTGCTGCGCATAGCGGATTCGGGGTTATCGACATAATCATAAACAACGGTATTGCTGGCAATGACGGTTTTGCATTGCAAAAAATACTCGGTCAAAAATACGCCGTCTTCCAAATATTTCATGCCTTCGATAAATTTCAGACCTGCTTTTTCCAACAGGTTGCGTTTGTAGATATACGCCCAAACGCACGACCAAAACGGATAGCGGTCCATATAATCCGCTAAACCGATAACCTCATCCTCATTGGCAGGATAGCGCGCATCAACATTGAATTGGAGTATATCCGCATCGGAACGTTTCATTTTTTCAACCAAATCTGTCATAAGCGGCGGATCAACATTGTCGTCGTGATCCATAAACATCACATATTCCCCGCGCACTTTGGACAAACCGATATTGCGCGCCCTGCTGACTCCGCCGTTGGGCGTATCAATCAACTGCGCCTGCAATTCGGGATGTTCATTGAAAAACTGCCTGAACTGAGCCGATGTATCATCGGTAGAACCGTCGTTTACAACAATAAATTCTATCCCTTCGACAGCCTTATGCAGACCTGCAAAATGACGGCACAAACCTGCCGCAAATTTTCCGCCATTATAGACTGGGACGATGAGTGAAACAGTTATCGACATAAATCTGCATCCTGCTGAGTAGGTTAACCGATTAAAGATAGACATTCACGGCGCATTTAAGTTTCAAGTTTAATATTAAAGACACTAATAATTTTACCCGGGTATTTAAAAAGGGATCGGTTTTGTTTGAAAGTATGATAAAGCAGCAGATGGTTTAGGATGGAGAGTTTGAAAATGTAGGTATTTGTGAATGAATATATCCTCAGGATAAAGGAGGCTCAATTCTATTGTATGTTTATCCATTTGACTATATAACAAATATGCAAGATAAAAAAGACCTTGTTTTAAACAAGGTCTTTTTTATCTGGTGGAGGTAAGCGGGATCGAACCGCTGACCTCTTGCATGCCATGCAAGCGCTCTACCAACTGAGCTATACCCCCGAAATTTGGTGGCGAATCAGGGACTCGAACCCCGGACACAAGGATTATGATTCCTCTGCTCTAACCGACTGAGCTAATTCGCCGTTTCGTGAAGTCGCTATTATATGTTGTTTTGAGTTTTTGGCAAGTTTTATTTTGTACTTTATGTTTTGTTTTTGTTTTTTAATGGAATAAAACATGGATGAGGTCGTCTGAAACTGTGTTTCAGACGACCTGTGTGTTTGGAGGATGGTTTGAGGTAGGGGATTTCAAAGTTTGTGGCAGATGTCGCCGAAGCGGAAACCTGTCCAGTCGATATCGATGTTTTTGCCAAAGGCGATGACTTTGAAGAGTTCGCCCATTTCGTGCTGGTCGGTCAGTTTTTGTACGGAGGTGCTGGTACGGAGGTAGTCTGCCGTGCCTGGAGGGGCGGTTTGTGCCAATAGGTCGGTAATGCCTAGGTTGAATAGGAAATGGGACTGGGGCAGGTAGCCGATGAGGTCTAGCCCGCCGTCGGTGCCTGCTTGGGCAATATCGGTAAAGTTGACGTGTGCGGTCAGATCAGTCAGGCCGATATGGAAAAACGGGTCGTGAACGGTGTGGTGGCGGTAGTGGGCGATGAGTGTGCCTTCGTCGCGTTGCGGGTGGTAATACTGGGCGGCGTCAAAACCGTAGTCGATAAATATCATGCCGCCGCGTGTGATTTTTTGCGCGAGGGTGAGAATAAAGGCGTATTGGGCGGGGTGTAGCTCGCTGGTGTAGGGGTGTTCGGTTTCGGGAAAATAGGTGGCGGCTAACTGGAGGAGGTCGGGTTGTTTCAATGGTCGCGGGCTTTGTTCAAGCTGTCCGTCTGGGGTGATGGAGACGCCGATGTGTTGAAAGGTGTTTTGAGTGCGGCGGATGATTTCAACAGGCATGGCATCGAGGACTTCGTTGCCAATGATGATGCCGTCGAAGGATTCGGGCAGTTCGGTCAGGTGTATGACTTTTTGTGTCAGTTGCGGAGTGGTCTGTTCGGCGATGAATTGGCGTTGGCGTTCGGCAAGCTCGGGGGAGAGCTCGATGATGTAGTAATGCTTGAGGTCGTCTGAAAGGCTCTTTAATAAGGTGGTGGCGAGATGTCCTGTGCCTGCACCGAATTCGTAGATGTTGCCGGCGGTTTGCGGGAGAAGTTCGGCAAGTTGTCGGACGAGGGTTTGTCCGAACAATGGGGTGAGGGTGGGGGCGGTAATGAAATCACCGTCTGTACCGATTTTATGGCTGCCTCCGGTGTAGTAACCGTATTCGGGTGTGTAGAGTGCAAGCTCCATGAATCGTGAGAAAGGAACCCAGTTATTTTGGGCTTTTATTTCCTGTGTGATGATTTCAAATAGTTTGGAACTTGAGGCTTGCGCGGTAGGGGAGGGGAGGGGAGGGGAGGTGTGCCTTCATAACCGTTAGATAATGTAAAATTTGTGAATTTATTTGTCTATTATAACGTGAACGGAAAAGGGGCGTTTTTTCATTTTTTTATACCATATATTGTGTTTAAATGTGATTTTTAATACTACATATTGTGTTTTTAAAAACCAAATCAGGTAAAATGGGTGGTTCGGCTTGTTTGTTTGTTTGGTTAAAATACTGTTTTTTAATGATTTTGTTGTTGCATATGTACTGGGATTTTAGAGTAGGGCGATTTGACCGAGGCGTTAAAATTTTTTATAGTGTGGGCTAGTGGGGCGATGTGGGTAAAAGTGTCTGCATTGCCCAAAAAATTCCGATTTAAACCGATAGGACGAAATTGTGTTTGGTGGCGCTCACGAATTGAGTATTGACAGCAAAGGGCGGTTGGCAATTCCTGCCAAGTTCCGCGATATTTTGCTGCGCCATTATACGCCGTCGATTGTGGTTACTTTGGATTCCCGTCAAAAATTGCTGATGTATCCGGAGGCTGAATGGGCAAAGGTTGCCGAGCAGCTTTTGCACCTGAAAACGGCAGGAAATCCGATGTTGCAGCGTTATCAAAATCTTCTGCTGCACAATGCGGATACGCTGGAATGGGACAGCGCCGGCCGCGTACTGATTCCTGCCAATCTGCGCAAACGGGTGGATTTTGAAAAAGACGTTACCTTGGTCGGTCGCGCCAATCGTTTGGAATTGTGGGGCCGTGATCAATGGGAAGCTGAAATGACTCAGGCTTTGGATGATGATCCTGAAGAGTTGGCATTCCAATTAAGTCAGACGGATTTGCAATTGTGAGTAATGCTGAATATCAACATATCACCGTTTTGTTAAACGAGGCGGTTGATGCTCTGGCGGTTCGTGAAGACGGTATTTATGTAGATGGGACGTTCGGCAGGGGAGGGCACTCCCGATTGATTTTGTCCCGTCTGGGCAGTCAAGGTCGTCTGATTGTGTTTGATAAAGACCCGCAAGCGATTGAGGCGGCGCAAAAGCTGGCCGAGCAGGATGGGCGCGTTACGGTAGTCCATGACGGGTTTTCCAGTTTTCAGACGACCCTGGATAAGCTGGGTATTGAAGAAATAGATGGTGCGTTGTTTGATTTGGGGATTTCGTCCCCGCAGATAGATGATGGCGCACGGGGTTTCAGTTTCCGTTTTGATGCACCTTTGGATATGCGCATGGATCCGACGCGGGGAATGTCCGCTGCAGAATGGATTGCAACAGCATCAGAACAGGATTTGCACGAGGTTATCAAGAATTATGGTGAAGAGCGGTTTAGTCGCCAGATTGCGCGCGCCATTGTTACGCAACGGACAGAAAGTCCGATCGATACAACCCGCAAGCTGGCGCAGCTCGTGGCGCAAAACGTCCGTACTCGTGAGCGAGGGCAAGACCCTGCGACGCGCACCTTCCAGGCAGTTCGCATCTTTATTAACCGCGAGCTCGAAGAGGTAGAGGCGGTTCTGCCGCAAGTGATGAGTCGTCTGAAACAGGGCGGGCGTTTGGCGGTTATCGCGTTTCATTCGCTTGAAGACCGCATCGTGAAACAGTTTGTCAAAAAGTATTCGCAACATCCTCCTTTGCCGCGCTGGGCGGCAGTAAAAGAAGCGGATTTGCCTCTGCCGCCGTTAAAGGCAGTGGGAAAGGCGATAAAGCCGGGTGTTGAGGAAACCGCCTCCAATCCGCGGGCGCGCAGCGCAGTTTTACGCGTGGCAGAGCGGACGGGCGGTGAGATTGCAGAATAAGCATTATGTGGGGCAGGTGTCCTCGGAACAAACAGATTGAGGTCGTCTGAAAACAATGAATAAATTAAATATCCTTTTGTTGGTCTTGGTATCGGTATCTGCTTTTGCGGTGGTCACTGTGCAAGACCAATCACGTTTGCACTTCATCGCTTTGGATAAAGCGCAAAAGCAGGAAATTAAGCTTGATCAGGACTATGCACGCTTGAAATTGGATCAGGCGCGGCTGGCGAACCACAAGCTGATTAAGGTGGCGGCTGAGAAGCAACGCCTCAAACCGCCCGGCGCTGATAATACCGTGATGGTGGAACGAAAAAAATAATATAGCCGGCTTATCCGGTACTGCAAATTGGTGCCGTTAGATAAAGACACGGTTCGGGTGATTATGAATTGAGATGTTAAGATGTTGATTAAAAACGAATATAAACCGAGCATGCTGCCCAAGGCAGCCAAAGCTAAAAAACCCATCACCAGTGATGGGCGGATTTCTTTGGTGTTGTGGCTGATTGCGGCTGCGTTTGTCGGACTGCTGGCTCGCGGCATCTATTTGCAAACCACGCAGCATGAATTTTTGAAAAATCAGGGCGATCAGCGTTTTGTCCGTACCCTGACTTTACCTGCGTCGCGCGGCATGATTACGGACCGTAACGGTGCGACTTTGGCGTTGAGTGCACCGACTGAATCTTTGTATGCCATGCCTTCCGGTATGGAAGAAATGCCGACTGCCGAACAGATGGCTAAGTTGGCGGCTATTGTTGAGTTGCCTGTTGAGGCATTGCAGGAAAAATTGGTGAAAAAAGATAAAGATTTTATTTATCTGAAGCGTCAACTCAGCCAAGAAAAAGCGGAAGAAATTAAAGCTTTGGGCATTAAAGGCTTGGCATTCCAAAAAGAGCTGAAACGCCATTATCCGATGGGTAACCTGTTCGCACACGTTATCGGTTTCACCAATATCGACGGCAAAGGACAGGAAGGCTTGGAATTGTCGCGAGAAGACAGTCTGCATGGTGCTGACGGCGCGAAAGTGGTTTTGCGCGACAATAAAGGCAATATCGTCGATAGTTTGGATTCTCCGCGCAACAGCGATCCGAAAAACGGGCAGGACATGGTTTTGTCTTTGGATCAACGTATTCAAACACTTGCCTATGATGAGCTGAATAAAGCAGTGGCTTATCACAAAGCCAAAGCAGGTACGGTGGTAGTATTGGATGCGCAAACCGGCGAAATCTTGGCTTTAGTTAACAGCCCTGCCTATGATCCCAACCAACCAGGCAGCGCCGATAGCGAACAGCGCCGCAATCGAGCCGTTACCGATATGATTGAGCCGGGTTCTGCCATGAAGCCGTTTACGATTGCCAAAGCATTGGATTCCGGCAAAGTCGGTGTGGCTGATCGTTTTAACACCATGCCTTATAAAATCGGTCCCGCTACCGTACGCGATACCCATGTGTATCCTACTTTGGATGTGCGCGGCATTATGCAAAAATCTTCCAACGTCGGTACCAGCAAACTGTCTGCAAAATTCACGCCTAAAGAAATGTATGATTTTTATCATGATTTGGGTGTGGGCGTGCGGATGCACTCCGGTTTCCCCGGTGAGACGGCCGGTCTTTTGAGAAGCTGGCGCAGATGGCAGCCGATTGAACAGGCAACCATGTCTTTCGGTTACGGCTTGCAGTTGAGCCTGCTGCAATTGGCGCGTGCTTATACCATGTTGACACACGACGGCGAATTGTTGCCGGTCAGCTTTGAGAAACAGGCGGTTGCGCCCAAAGGCAAACGCGTCATTAAAGCTTCGACCGCGCGTGAAGTTCGTGATTTGATGGTTTCTGTAACCGAGCCCGGTGGTACGGGTACAGCAGGTGCGGTAGATGGTTTCGACGTCGGCGCGAAAACCGGTACGGCGCGTAAGTTGGTCAACGGACGTTACGTTGATAACAAACACGTCGCAACTTTCATCGGTTTTGCCCCTGCCAAAAATCCCCGCGTGATTGTGGCGGTAACCATTGACGAACCGACTGCCAATGGTTACTACGGCGGCGTAGTGGCAGGTCCGGTCTTCAAACAAGTCATGGGCGGCAGCTTGAATATCTTGGGCGTTTCCCCTACCAAGCCTCTGACCAATGTTGCAGCCGTCAAAACACCGTCTTAATCCGAGTATCAACGAGATTATTTTATGTTCAGCAAGTTAACCCCTTTAGCTGAAACCAACTTTCCGCCTCTGCTGTGTGCAAACGCAGCAGGGCGTTTGTTGCATTCAGACAGCCGTCAAATTAAACAAGGTGATATTTTCGTTGCCTGTCAGGGCGAATATACAGACGGCCGCAGTTATATCCCCGCTGCCATTGCCAACGGCGCGGCTTTTGTTTTTTGGGACGACGACGGCAAATTTGCGTGGAATCCCGAATGGAAAGTCCCCAATCAAGGCATCAAAGATTTGAAACACCGTGCCGGCATGTTGGCGGCGCAAGTTTACGGCAACGTTTCAGACGACCTCAAAGTCTGGGGCGTAACCGGCACCAACGGCAAAACCTCCATCACACAATGGCTGGCGCAAGCCGCCGATTTGTTGGGCGAAAAAACCGCCATTATCGGCACGGTCGGCAACGGCTTTTGGGGCGCATTGGAAGAAACCACGCACACCACCCCCGCCCCCGTCGATGTCCAAACCCTGCTCTACCGTTTCCGTCAACAAGGCGCAACAGCCGCCGCGATGGAAGTCTCCAGCCACGGCCTTGACCAATCGCGCGTCAACGGCGTGCCATTCCGCAGTGCAATCTTCACTAACCTCACCCGAGACCACCTCGACTATCACGGTACGATGGAAGCCTATGGCGCCATTAAGTCACGCCTGTTTTACTGGCACGGCTTGAAACACGCCGTCATCAACGTAGATGATGAATACGGCGCAGAACTCGTAGGTCGTCTGAAAAAAGACTGCCCCGATTTGATCGTTTACGGCTACGGCTTCAGCGAACACGCCGACATCCGTATTGTTCATTTCACCGCTTCTTCAGATGGCATGGAAGCCGTATTCCAAACGCCATGGGGCGAAGGCCGCTGCCGCACACGCCTGCTCGGACGGTTCAATGCACAAAACCTTGCCGCCTGCATCGCCTTGCTTTGTGCCAACGGCTATCCGCTTGATAAAGTATTGGATGTGCTGGCAAAAATCCGTCCCGCCTCAGGCCGCATGGACTGCATCATGAACAGCGGCAAGCCCTTGGTCGTTGTCGATTACGCCCACACGCCCGACGCATTAGAAAAAGCACTCTCCACTTTGCAGGAAATCAAACCACAGGGCGCGGCTTTGTGGTGCGTATTCGGCTGTGGCGGCAACCGCGATCGCGGTAAACGCCCGCTGATGGGCGCGGCAGCCGTACAGGGCGCGGATAAAGTCGTCGTCACCAGCGACAACCCGCGTTTGGAAAATCCGCAAGACATCATCAACGATATCCTGCCCGCCGTGCCCGCGCCCGAATGCGTCGAAGCCGACCGCGCCGCTGCCATTCGTTACGCAGTCGAACGTGCCGCCGCAAACGACATCATCCTGATTGCCGGTAAAGGACATGAAAACTATCAGGACATGCAGGGTGTGAAGCATCATTTTTCTGACTTTGAAGTTGCAGAAAAAGCCTTGGCAGAGCGGATATAACAACGAGTACCAAAGTTTTCAGACGACCTGAAGGCCATCAAGGTCGTCTGAAAACGTTTATCCTCTACAATAAAAGCAACACGACACACGCATTACGGCACGTCAGCCATTAAACCCATCACAGTTGTTTCAGACGACCCCGATTTGGAATTTTAAAGGTCGTCTGAAAAACGAGGAGACCGATTTGATGCTGAAAATGCCGACAAAACCCCTTTTAATCAGTGCAGCCATGATTTTATTTGCGGGCTGTACCACCAAACAACTGCCACGCCCGAACGCCGAAATTGCTGAGCTGAGGGCGAAAGAACCGCCAACGGCGCAAAGCCTGCCCAATCCTGTTAAAGGCAAGCGTTTTGACGATACTTGGGGCGCAGCGCGCAGTCAGGGGCGCAGACATGAGGGCGTGGATATTTTCGCTAAGAAAAACACGCCGATACGCAGTACGACGCCCGGTATTGTAACCAAAATCGGGCGCAACCGATTGGGTGGCAAGGTCATCGGCATCCAAGGGCCGGGCGCATGGCACTATTATGCCCACCTCAACAAATTCGCCAACGTCCGCCTGTATGAACGTGTGAAAGAAGGACAGGTCATCGGCTATGTCGGCAAAACCGGCAATGCCAAAACTACGCCGGCGCACCTGCATTACGGCGTGTATTTGCCAAACGGAGCGATCAATCCCTATCTGCTGATTAATCAGGACAAATAGGTCGTCTGAAAAAAGAGTGAGGCAATGAACGCAAAAAAATTGGTCAAGGCAACGAATATTATCGGTATGGTGGCAGTGACACTGCTGGTGTACTGGGTGTTCGCGCTGATATTGATTCAAGTTTTCGGACTCAAGGTGTTCCGTGAACACATTACAGAAATTTTCCTGATGAGTATTCTAGGGATTTTTGCTGTGATGGGCGGTACGCTGATGCTGAACATCATGTTGAATCTGACCCGTATTGCCGAGCGCGGGCAGGAAGAAGAAGTCCGTGGCGGCAGGAAAACCGTATATCTGCTGTTGGCGGTATTTCCTATTTTGGCAGCGCTGCTGTTCGGCGGCAATTACCTGACTATTCAACAAAAACGGGATATCTTAATCCAATCGTCGGAGCGCATCGTCAAAGACAATTCTGCTCAACTCGATGCGTTGGCCGATTACCGTTTTGACTTGGCGTATATCAGAAAAACGTCGGAAATCTTGGATTTGATGGCTAAAGACGATTCTTCGTTCAACGCTGCTATGGTTATCGTGCCGGATAAGATCGGCAACAAACCGGTTTATCTGGCTTTTTCAGCCGACTCCACCCGCCTTACCCTGAGTGAAGAAGTCGTGCCTGCCGCCAATCAGAATGCAGAAGGTAGCGATAATTTCGTCGTGAATCGAAATGGTGAGAAAGTGGCGGTCAAGAAAACGGACTATGTCTATTCCCCGGATTTGAAGGGGCGCGAATACCTGCAAAAAGTATTTGCCGGACAAACCCAGGAAATGCGCTATGAAGCGGAAGATGGTCATTACAGCCTCTGCCATCCTTACCGTAAAAACGGTAAAACCATCGTATTGTGTTTCTCCGATTATCAGGAGTACGGAAAAATCGGTAGCTGAGTGTGGGAAAATCGGTTTCAATAGTACAGGAATACGTCAAGTGAATGATTTACAAGAAGTATTGCTGAATAAGTATGTAGAGATTTTAAACAAACCGGAACATCAGAACTTATTGCGTGCAATTAGCAATAAAGACAATAAATTATCCAATATCCATTTGGGCTTTGTCCCTGAGCATTATGAAAGCGCAGAACATAAAATTCTGATTGTCGGTCGAGAAACACGAAGTTGGTACGATAGCAAGAAATTTGATGAATATCATGCCGAAAATGTAAGGCAACTGATGTCGTTAAGCAAAGATTTTATTTGGCGGAATTTGACTGGGGATTTAAAAAGAAACACAAAAGGAGCAACATTTTTCAATTTCGTCCGCAAGGTTGCCAAGCGAAGTGGGAATGAGGGCATCTTGTGGGCTAATATTTTTGCGGTGGACTATAAAACTAAACATCCTAAACATTCGGATTGGTTCGAAGATATAAAAACACTTTCCTGTAAATTGTTACGTGCCCAAATTGAAATTTTAAAGCCACAGATTATTCTTTTCGTGAGCGGAGACGGCGGCGTAGCGGCGCGGAGGGAGTGCTTTCCTGATTTGTCCGGCTCGGATCAAGGCATAAACGGCTTGAATAAGGGAAAACTGGAAAAATTTTCTTTTGAAGGTAATAAGGAAATAATATGTTACCGAGCACCTCATCCCAGTACCAGAAATCGAGAAGGAAGGCGTGCTTTAAAGGTGCTCGTCGAAGAGTTGCTGCCTTCTGCCAAAGTGTAAAATGCCTTTGCAACAAAATGCCTGTTTGAAAAAAACAAACGAAAGAAACCATGAAACCACTAGACCTAAATTTCATCTGCCAAACCCTCAACCTTCCAACGCCGTCTGAAAACAAACCCGTGTCGCGCATCGTAACCGACAGCCGCGACATCCGCGCGGGCGATGTGTTTTTCGCATTGGCGGGCGAGCGGTTTGACGCACATGATTTTGTTGAAGACGTATTGGCTGCGGGTGCGGCGGCGGTTGTGGTTTCGCGCGAAGATTGCGCTGCAATGGACGGCGCGTTGAAAGTCGATGACACGCTTGCCGCATTGCAAACGCTGGCGAAGGCGTGGCGCGGGAATGTGAACCCGTTTGTGTTCGGCATTACCGGCTCGGGCGGCAAGACGACGGTGAAGGAAATGCTGGCTGCGGTATTGCGCCGCCGTTTCGGCGATGATGCCGTGTTGGCGACGGCGGGCAACTTCAACAACCATATCGGCCTTCCGCTGACTTTGTTGAAATTAAACGAAAAACACCGCTATGCCGTGATCGAAATGGGCATGAACCATTTCGGCGAACTGGCAGTTTTGACGCAAATCGCCAAACCCGATGCCGCTTTGGTCAACAACGCCCTGCGCGCCCATGTCGGCTGCGGTTTTGACGGCACGAACGATATTGCCAAGGCGAAAAGCGAGATTTATCAAGGCTTGGGCGAAAACGGATTGGCTTTGATTCCGTGCGAAGACGAACACGCCGCCGTGTTTCAGACGACCTCCCAAGGTCATCAGCAACAGACTTTCGGCGTCGATAGCGGCAATGTCCACGCGGAAAATATCGTGCTGAAACCTTTATCGTGCGAATTTGATTTGGTGTGCGGCAACGAGCGCGCAGCCGTGGTGCTGCCCGTTCCCGGCCGCCACAATATCCACAACGCCGCCGCTGCCGCCGCGTTGGCTTTGGCGGCTGGTTTGAGTTTGAACGATGTGGCGGAAGGTTTGAAAGGCTTCAGCAATATCAAAGGTCGTCTGAACGTCAAAGCCGGCATCAAAGGCGCGACCCTGATTGACGATACGTACAACGCGAACCCCGACAGCATGAAAGCTGCGATTGACGTGTTGGCGCGTATGCCTTCGCCGCGTATTTTCGTGATGGGCGATATGGGCGAACTGGGCGAGGACGAAGCCGCCGCCATGCACGCCGAAGTCGGCGCGTACGCCCGCGACCAAGGCATCGAAGCGGCTTATTTTGTCGGCGACAACAGCGTCGAAGCGGCGGAAACGTTTGGCGCGGACGGTTTGTGGTTCGCCGCCAAAGACCCGTTGATTCAAGTGTTGAGCCACAATTTGCCCGAACGCGCCACCGTATTGGTGAAAGGTTCGCGCTTTATGAAGATGGAAGAAGTGGTCGAGGCGTTGATGGATAAAGAGGCCGTCTGAAAATGAAAAGTCGCGGCTTTGTGAAAGCCTTATTGCTGATTGCCGCGTTAATTGGCGCGTTTTATGCCGGAATGCGGACGCAGGCGTATCTTTATGAGGACCTTTGTCTGGACTTGGGCGGCGGCAAGCATCCGGGAAATGATCCGATTTGCGTGATTGAGAAAGACGCGAACGCCGCCTCCGCTCCATAACACCGCCAGCGGTCTGGATAACGGATAAAAGTTCCCTAAAAACCTGAATATAAAGTGAACTTCATTAAGCCCTGACTGTCATAACCTGCTTGATAATCTACAAAGGTCGTCTGAAACTTTTTTCAGACGACCCAAAAACCAAACTTTAAAACGGGCGATAAGCCCAATGTAACAACAAAAACAAAAGGAAGCCCCATGTTTTTATGGCTTGCACATTTCAGTAACTGGTTGTCCGGTCTGAATGTCTTTCAATACACCACATTCCGCGCCGTCATGGCAGCCTTGACCGCCTTGGCGTTTTCCCTGCTGCTCGGTCCATGGACCATCCGCAAACTGACGCAATTAAAAGTCGGGCAGGCAGTGCGCACCGACGGGCCGCAAACCCATCTCATCAAAAACGGTACGCCGACGATGGGCGGCTCGCTGATTCTGACCGCAATCACCGTGTCCACAATCTTGTGGGGCAACTGGGCAAACCCGTATATTTGGATTCTCTTGGGCGTATTGCTCGCCACGGGCGCGCTCGGTTTTTACGACGACTGGCGCAAAGTTGTCTATAAAGACCCCAACGGCGTTTCTCCCAAATTCAAAATGGTTTGGCAGTCGAGCGTCGCCATTATCGCCGCGCTTGCCCTGTTTTACCTTGCGTCCAATAGCTCCAACAACATCCTGATCGTTCCCTTCTTCAAACAAGTTGCCTTGCCGCTGGGCGTGGTCGGTTTCGTCGTTCTGACCTATCTGACCATCGTCGGCACTTCCAACGCCGTCAACCTCACTGACGGTCTTGACGGGCTTGCCGCCTTCCCCGTCGTCCTCGTTGCCGCCGGCCTCGCCATCTTCGCCTATGCCAGCGGACACTCGCAATTCGCCCAATACCTGCAACTGCCTTATGTCGCAGGCGCGAACGAAGTCGTGATTTTCTGTACCGCCATGTGCGGCGCATGTCTCGGATTTTTGTGGTTCAACGCCTATCCTGCGCAAGTCTTTATGGGCGACGTCGGCGCGTTGGCTCTGGGTGCGGCACTCGGTACCGTTGCCGTCATCGTCCGCCAAGAGTTTGTCCTCGTCATCATGGGCGGTCTGTTCGTCGTCGAAGCCGTGTCCGTTATGCTTCAGGTCGGCTGGTATAAGAGAACCAAAAAACGCATCTTCCTGATGGCGCCTATCCACCACCACTACGAACAAAAAGGCTGGAAAGAAACCCAAGTCGTCGTCCGTTTCTGGATTATCACCATCGTCTTGGTGCTAATCGGATTGAGTACGCTGAAAATCCGTTAAATATTCCGATCAATATCGAAAAGGTCGTCTGAAACAGATTTCAGACGACCTTTTTTATTTTTTGAGAGAAACAGAAATCACAGGATTTGCTTTGACGGCTTGCAAAAGTATCTGTTTGAAACGATACTGTGATTGCTGTCCAGGCCTTTAAACTTAATCGGCATTACTCCGCCCAAATCACCGTTTCCGACGCATCGCGGCGCGGTTTCGGGGTGATGTCGCGCACACGGTAGCCGAAGGTTGCGGCGACGGACAAGCCGTAATGTTCAGGGTCGAGCAATCCGGCTTCGGCAAGGATTTTTTCTACTGCGGCATACTCCATGCCTTCGATAGCGCAAGAATCGATGCCGAGCATCGCCGCGCCGGTGAGCATATTGCCCAGCGCGATGTAGGTTTGCTTGCTTGCCCAGTCAAACAGGGCGCGTTCGTCGTCGGCGATGGGCATATCGTGGGTTTGGAAACGGCGGTAGCGTTCAAATGCGCCCGCCCGTTCTTCGGCAGTCAGACCGCGTCTGTCCATCAATTCTTCAAAAGCGGGGCTGTCGTAGCGGGCGTGTTTTCGAGCCAACAGGAAAACGACGTGGCTGGCATCCGAAATGGAAGCCTGCATCCCCCAGGCGAAGGGTTTGATTTTTTCGCGCAATGCCGCGTTTTGCACGACCACAAACTGCCACGGCTCGCAGCCGACGGAGCTGGGCGAAAGCCGTCCGAAGTCAAGGATGGCGGTAAAATCTTCGGCACTGATTTTGCGCACGGGGTCGTAATAGCGGACGGAAACGCGGCGTTTGAAAATTTCGAGGGCTTGTTCGCGGGTCAGTATCATGATGATTCCTTTGATTGAGTATGGGAGGGGCTTCCTTTCGGACAATCAGAATGGTCAAACGTTCGCAAAGATTGCAACACCAGCGGCATCGAAACCGTTTGACGGTTGTGTGCAGAAAGGTAGGCGGTGTTAATCAGCTCCAGCGATTTCAAGCCTTCGCGCCCATCGACAACAGGATCGGCCTTGCCGCGCAACACATCGACAACATTGCGATAATATAGCGGATGCCCGAAACCGTACACCGACGTGGTTTCGTAATTGGCGGTTTTGACTTGTTCGTCGTAATCGCGCTCGTCGGCAAAATTCCATTCCTGAATTTCGTTCACCGCCATGCCGCCGATGCGTACCGTGCCGGTTTCGCCCAAAATGGTAATCGAGCCTTCGAGGTTTTTCGGATAGGTACACATGGTTACCGCCATCGAACCGAGCGTGCCGTCGCGCCAACGGAGGTTCATCACGCCCGTGTCTTCGGCTTCAATTTTGCGGTGGGTCGCAATCATCGCCTGCACTTCCGTCACCGGGCCGATGAGCCATTCCATCAAATCGACGTAGTGGCTAGCCTGATTCATGAACGCGCCGCCGTCCAGCTTCCAAGTGCCGCGCCAACCGCCTCCTTGGTCGTAATACGACTGCGGGCGCGTCCAAAAAACATTCAAATGCACCATATAGATTTTGCCGAAGCGTTGTTCCGTGACCGCGCGTTTGAGTAGTTGCAGCGTGGCGTTGAGGCGGTTTTGTTTCACCACAAACAAGCGTTTGCCCGCTTTGTCGGCAGCTTGAACCATGCGCTCGCCGTCCGTAAAGCAGGTTGCCATCGGCTTTTCGGTAACGACGTGAAAACCCGCTTCCAACGCCTCAACTGCCTGTTCGGGATGCAAACCGGAAGGCGTGGTGATGACGATTACGTCGGCATCGGTTTCGGCAAGCATGTCCGTATAGCAGGCATAGCCTTTCGCACCGGTGCGCTTGACCGCCGCCTCAAGCACGGCAGGATCAATGTCGCACACGGCAACGAGTTCGCAATCTTCTTGCAACACTTCAAAAGAACCGAAATGGTTGTTGGAAATACGGCCGCAACCGACTAAGGCGAATTTGATTTTACGATCGGAGATGGGTTCAGACATTTTCAGACGACGTAACAGAAAAAATGGGGGGGATTATAGTGACATTTTGGTGAAGCGTTATAGACGGAAAAGCGCAAAGATATCGTCTGAAAATCTGATTTTGGTTTTTCAGACGACCTTTTACTTTAGGTTTGGTTTGTCTCTCTTAGAGTGTTTGCTAGAAATGATGTGCAGACAGCATCGTTTGACGTAGAAATGAAGGAACAGACATTTTCTGTTTTAATTCCCCCTATCGGCAGTTTACCGTCGGAAGGCGATATGTTTTACGGATTTGTTGTGGCAACATCGGCTTTCCTGTGTTTCGGATTTGGAAACTACATCATCAAAAACAGGTGGTTGAAGGCGGCAGCATTATGTATGGGCTGGGTTTTTATGGTTTTCGCACACGCAGAGATACAGCGGATAATCAGTGTATATACTGCTTCTTCAATCTGGCACTATTTCTTTCTTTTGATTGCCGAAGTGGTTTGCCTTATCTTTTTGTTCCGTAGATTTTCCCGATGAGATCGTCTGAAAACCGTTTTCAGACGACCTTATATATTGCGCTCCATCAGGGGCGCATATTTTTAATTCTTTTCTATTTCCTGAACTCTTCCCTGACGATGTCCAGCCAAGCCCTGAGCGCGGGGGTAGGGCGCTGGTGTTTTTTCCAGGCCATCGTCAGTTGCCAGCGGATTTCGGGTTCGGTCAGCGGGACGGCGGCGAAGGTGTCGGGGTTGATTTTGCGGGCGTAGTATTCGGGCAGAAGGGCGATGCCCATATGGTGCGCCACCATGTCGGCGAGCAGGTCCCATTGTCCGGTGCGGCAGACGACGTTGGGGGTGAAGCCTTGGCTGCGGCAGGCGGTTTGGATGGTTTCGTTGAGGGAAAATCCTGAGCCGAACAGGATAAAAGGTTCGTGTTGCAGGCTTTTGAGGCTGAGGGCGGCATGGCGGGCGTGGGCGCGCGGCATGAGGACGACGAGCGGGTAGTCGCAGAGGGTAATGCTGTCGAAGTCTTCGTGGACGGGGGCGAGCAATTGTCCGGCGTCGAGTTCATTGTTGCGCAGGGATTGTTCGATGGCGAGCGAACCTTGTTCGAGGAAGGTCAGTTCGATGCCGGGCCATTGGCGGCGGAAGCGGAACAGGGCGTTGCTGAGCAGGTCGCTGCCGAGCAGTGCCAAACCCAGCCGCAGCGTGCCGCTTTTGATGTGGCGGTAGCCGTCGATGCGGGCGAGCAGCAGGTCGCGTTCGTGCAGGAGGTTCAGCGCGTGGCGGTACACTTCTTCGCCGATGGGCGTGGTGGCGACCTGGCGTTTTTTGCGGCCGTTTTCTTTAACCAGCAGCGGCACGCCCAGTTCTTCTTCCAATGCCTGTATGGTTTTGCTGACGGTGGGCTGGGTCAGGTTGAGCGCGGATGCGGCGGCGGAAAAACTTTGCAGGCGCACGAGTTCGGCGAAACAGTGCAGGCTTTTGAAGTCCATTATTCCTCTCATGCATGATTTTGGTGCGGATAATTCATATTATGCGCAAACCGCATCCTTATAATCAAGCCTTCGTTTTGGATTACGGATGGATAAACCTTATGGATACACTGACGCGATTTTTTCAGACGACCTTGCAGCTTGCCGTAGTCGGCTTGGTGTGGCTGGTGTCTGATTTGATGGTGCGCTTTGCCCATCTGCCTGTTTCTTCGGGCGTATTGGGGCTGTTTTTAATGCTTGCGCTGCTGGGTTTGGGCGTAATTAAAACCGGCATGGTCGAGCGCGGCGCCAAATGGGTGTTGGGCGAACTGGTGTTCTTCTTCATCCCGATTATGGTATCCGTGTTGCAGTACCGCGATTTGCTGATGTCGGAAGGCTGGCAGCTCGTGCTGACGATTGCGGTCGGCACTGCGCTGGTGATGATCAGCACGGCGTTGACGCTGAATTTCTGCTACCGCTGGAAACGCCGCCTGTATAAAAAACTGCATGCCTGATAGGGAACAAAAATGGATTACGCCGCGCTCGCCTGCTTCGCTTGGACCTGCTTCGCCTATTTTGTGGCGAAAAAAATCTACCGCAAAAAACCGCTGATGATTTTCTCGCCCGTCGTGACCGTTTCGGTCAGCACCATCGTCCTGATGCTGCTTTTGGGCATTTCCTACGACACTTACCACAAATACACGCAAGGCATCGTTTTCCTGCTCACGCCGGTAACGGTCGCTTTTGCCATTCCGATTTATGAAAACCGCGAAGTCATCCGCCGCCAGCTTCCCATCCTGTCGATAGCGATTTTGGTCGGCATGTTCGTCGGCGTGGCCAGCGCGTTTTTGATGGGCAATATGTTCCACTTCGACAGCGAAGTGACCAACAGCCTGATGGCGCGCTCGATTTCCACGCCGTTTGCCGTCGTATTGGCAAGTGAAATCCACGGCTCGGCGTCACTGGTATCACTGTTCACCATCATCACCGGCTTCGTCGGCATGATATTCGGCGATTTGTTTTTAGCGTTCACCCGCATCCGCTTCCACACCGCCAACGGCGTCGCACTGGGCAACGCCGCCCACGGCTTCGGTACTTCCCGCGCCGGACAACGCCACGAAACCGAAGGCGTGATGGCGAGCCTGACCATGATTTTGGCGGGGCTGTTTATGGTCATCATCGGGCCGAGCATGGTGCATTTGGTGGTTTGGCTGATGGGCTGAACGGCAGTTTTACAAAGGTATTGGCAACGTCGTCTGAAAAGCCGTTAAGTAAATTCTGATGGCAGTATGGTGCCTTGCTGATATTTATTGCAAAATATAGCGAGGGCGCGTTGCCTGTGAAAAAATGATTTGGTTTGAGACCGATTCAGCAGAATCGAAAATACCCATATCGGCGTTGCACCCTGCTTATGCCAGGCTATGGCAAAAATGATGGAATTGGGGCTTTTCTTTGAATTGACTGTGTTGATGATAAAAAGGTCGTCTGAAAATTTTCAGACGACCTTTTTTGATGACAAACCTTACCTATCGTCAGGCTTTTGGTTTTTCTGACGTAGTTTTTTTGGCGGTTTTTTTGCCTTCGGTAGGCGTGATGTAAGAATAGTAGTAGTCGTAAGTGCTGTTAGCCTCGCGTTTCATGCCATTGAGGATAACGCCTTTGATGGTGATTTTGTTTTGACGCAGGCGTTCCGCACTGATAGCCAGCTCTTTGGTAGTCGTATTGCCGTAGCGGCTGACCAGTAGGACTGTGCCTGCATGTTGTCCGACAACGACGGCATCGGTTACCGCCAAAACGGGCGGGGTGTCGATGATGACGTAATCGTAACGTTTTTGCGCGTTTGACAACAGTTCTTTGAAACGGTTGTCCATCAGTAGTTCGGACGGATTTTTAGGATAGCTGCCGGCACTGATGAGGTGCAGGTTGGGGATATTGGTTTGGATAACGGCTTGGGCAGGGGAAACTTCTCCAGACAAAATGTCGGACAGGCCGAATTCAGGTGTTACGTTCAGCAACTGATCCAGATAACCTTTGCGCATATCGGTATCAATCAGCAGGACGCGTTTGCCGGACTGCGCCATCACGGTGGCAAGGTTGGCGGAAATGAAGGATTTACCTGCTTCCGGAGCCGCACCGGTAATCATGAGGATATTATTGCGGGCGTCCAGCATGGAGAAGTAAATGTTGGTACGCAGGGCGCGGATGGCTTCGACGGCGATGTCGGTACTGTCTTCGTTTGCCAAAAGATAGGTGGAACGTCCTTTGAGCGATTTGAACTTGCGTTTGATAAGGTCGCGTTTTTGCTGGGTTTTTGAATGCGGGATAAGTGCCGAAACTTCGAGATCGAGGGCTTCGATTTCTTCAGACGACGTAATGCCGCGGCGCATGCGGCCTTGCAGTAGGAACCACATGGAGGCAAGTGCGCCTGCGGCAAGCGCGCCCAACGCTGTGATAACGGCTTTGCGGGGGGCAATCGGCTTTTCCGGCGTGTAGGCATGGTCAACGACACGGACGTTGCCTTGCGCACTGGCTTTCATGATGTTGAGTTCTTGTTGTTTCGCCAAGAGTTGGACGTAGGTCGCTTGGTTGGTTTCTACGTCGCGGGTCAGGCGGATGACTTCCTGCTGGGTGTTGGGCAGGCCGGCGATTTGCTGGTTGATTTTGCTCTTGGCGCGTTCGAGTACCGCCAATTTGTCCAAAACGGCTTTATAGGAAGGGTGCTCCGGAGTGTATAGTTCTGCCAAACCTGCTTCTTCGGTTTTGAGCAGGGTGATTTGGGTTTCGATGCTGGTCAGGCTTTCAAGCGCGCCTTTGGACTCAAGCGGAATGTCTAGAGAACCGGATCGTTCGCGGTAGGCGTTGAGTTTGTTTTCCGCATCTTGCAAGGTTTCTTTCAGACGAGGCAATTCTTCGCTGATGAACGCCAAGCCGCTGGAAGCGACTTGAACATCGCGTTCGCGGTTTTGGGAGACGTAATTGTCAGCGATGCTGTTGAGAATAGTGCTGGTTTTTTTAGGATCAGTATCGGTATAGGAAAGGTTGATGATGGGGCTGGTTTTACCTTTACTGATGACCGAGAGCTTGTTTTTCAGATTTTCGATAGCACTGAGTTTGGAGAATTTGGTCAGCTCGAAATCTTGATCTGCCTCAGCAAGAATGCGGTCGACTTTTAGAACGGTTTCGTTATTGATTTTAAGGGGCGCACCGACATGGCCTTCTTTAGTCGTACCGTCAGGGAGTGTCAGCAGGTAGGTTTTGCTGTCTTTGACAGTCAGTTTGAAGGGTTTGTTGATCCAGTCCTCAGAAACGGTGAACGCGCCGATTTTTAACATCGGGTCGTCGCTGCTACTGAGGTTGTGCACCATATTCCCGAAAATCGGGAAGTAGGTGGCTTTGATTTCTTGATCAAGTTGCAGGTCTTCAACGGTTTTGCCCAATACCAAACGAGATTGAACGAGCTCCACTTCTGCTTCGGACGGTGCAGGTTCGTTGGAAAGCATATTGTTGATTTCGGTTAGAATCTGGTTTTGTTTGGTTTCGATTTCCAACATGGCGTCGGCACGATAGAGCGGGGTGGAGGCCAAACCGATTACGGCACCTGCCAATCCGCCTGCCAAGATTGCGGCGGCGATTTTGTTTTTGTTTTGCCACAGGCTTTGCATTTGTTGGCCGAAGTCGATTTCGTCGTTGCCGGCAGGGGCTGATGAGGGATATTGTTTGTACATCAGTGGACTTTCTTCTTAAAACGGGTTCTGTTGTGCGGAGGATGGAGATTATTGCTCTGCCTGTCCGCTCAGTTTATCCGCCCATGTATTGGCGGCTTGTTCGATTTGTAGGAAGACCGCTTCGAACATTTCACTGCTTTGTTTGAATGGGTCGGGTATATTTTTTTTCGGCAGCCATTGGGCAAGCAAAAAGGCTTTACTGCGCGCAGACGGCTGGATGTCGGCAACCATGTCGATATGTGCCAGCTCCATGACCAAAATCAAATCCGCTTCGTCGCACATTTTGGGTGTGAGTTGGCGGGCGGTATGTCCTGCGACGATAACGCCGTGTTTGAGGGCGGTTTTAATGGCTTGGAAGTCTGCATCTTTTCCTGCCAATGCGTTAATGCCGGCAGAACTGATACGGTGGTTGGGCAGTTTTTTCTGCAAAATACGTTCTGCTGTCGGAGAACGGCAGATGTTGCCCATACATACTACTAAAATATTTTGAAACATAAGGGAAGCGGTATTTTTTTCTTGTAGGGTCAAATCATTATAAAACAGTTTGCGGTCGGATATTTTTCGGTCCGGATGGTAATTTTGTTCATGCACCATTCAGACGATTCGTACCCGAACCACTATTTGCCTGACAACGGCTGCTGTCAGGCTGTCAGGTTATTTGAATGTGTTGTCGATAGAGTTGACGTTGGTTACGAAACTGGTTAATTGAGACACTACGCGGTTCCAACGGGTAACCGGTGCGGCAGTTACATAAACGATGTCGTTGGGGCGAAGGTCAAAGTCGTTACCCAATGCGTAAGCAGTCGCGTCTTTCAGGTTAAGTTGGTAAATGTGGATAGGTTTGACTGCGTCTTCAGGCGCGCGGCGGATGACGAATACGCCGGTTGCATCGGCTTGGGTTTGGTTCATCCCCCCGGCCTCACCCAGTGCCTGTGTGATATTTAAGCCGTGATTGTCGATAGGCAGGGTGGCTTGGCGGCCGACTTCGCCCATGATGTATACTTTGCTGTTGCTGTTGTTGGGGATGTAAACGATGTCGCCATTGCTTAAGAGGTGGTTTTGCGACATATCGCCGTACTGCATGATGTTTTGCAGGGAGATGGTGCGGTCAACGCCGTTGTGCGTCCATTTGACGTTGTGGGTGTCTGCGTTTTGCGCCACGCCGCCCGCTTGATTGACGGCATCGAGGATGGTCATGGGGACGTTGGTAATCGGCAGTTGTCCGGCTTGTCCGACAGCTCCGGAAATGGAAATGCGTTGCGAGCGGAATTCGGTTACGTTGATGGTAACTTGGGGGTTTTTAAGATAGCGTTTCAGACGACTTGTCAGGATGTTTTGCAGCTCGTCTATGGTTTTGCCTTGCGCTTGGATTTTGCCGACCAGCGGGTAGGTGATGTAGCCGCTTTCGTCCACCCAGGCGCCTCGGCTGACTTGGTTGCTTTGCGGACTGCTTTGTTGGACGGGGGAGTTGAGGTCGGTGTGCGCCCAGACCATGATGTTCAATACGTCGCCTTTGCCGATATGGTATCGGTAGGCGGCTCTGCTGTGTTCGAGGGCTGCGTTGGTTTGCGACAACACCGGCGGTTTGCGCATTTTTTCAACGAGGCCGAAGGTAATCGGATAGATGGCAACTCGCTTGTCGAATTTGGTGTCTGCTACGGTTTCGTCATTATCGTAAATGATGGCTTTGTTGCGTGTGTTGATGGTGGAGCCGGGTATGACGGTAGTGCTGTTGCAGGCGGTCAGTGCCATCAGCGACAGGCTGATAAAGGCAAGCTGTTTTTTCATGTCGGTATCCTTGTCAATCTTATCATCGGGATCGTCCGAAAACTCTCAGACGACCTTTTTTGTAGGGTATCTTACTTTATCGGTAGGGTGTTTAATGTGTCTGCTGCCAAACCAAATCGCAAATATCGTCTTTGGGATTAAAGCCGGCAGGGGCTTCAAGCAGCAGGGCGCGCAGGGTTTGTTGGTCTGAATTTGAGCACGCTAAGTCCATACGCATAATTATGTCATTTAATTGCGCCCATGGCAGCATTACTTCGCTGGCGGTCATAATTCGGGGATGAGTGGTTTTTTGCACTTCGTCTCCGATGAGCAACTCTTCGTAAAGTTTTTCGCCCGGACGCAGTCCTGTAATTTTAATTTCGATATCGCCGTCGGGATGTTGGGCATCTTTCAATTTCAGGCCGCTAAGCGTAATCATTTGTTTGGCTAAGTCAATGATTTTAACAGATTCGCCCATATCCAACACGAATACGTCGCCGCCTTTGCCCATCGCGCCCGCTTGAATGACGAGTTGGGCGGCTTCGGGGATGGTCATGAAGTAGCGGGTGATGTCTTGGTGGGTCAGGGTGATGGGGCCGCCTTCGGCGATTTGTTTTTCAAACACGGGGACGACGGAGCCGGAGGAGCCTAAAACGTTGCCAAAACGCACCATACAGAAGCGGGTCTGTTGGCCGGGTTCGGCGGCGAGTGCCTGCAGGCAGAGTTCCGCCATGCGTTTGCTGGCGCCCATGGTGTTGGTCGGGCGTACGGCTTTGTCGGTGGAGATGAGCACGAAGGTGCTGACTCCGGATTCGACGGCGGCCTGCGCGCACAAGAGCGTGCCGAAGACGTTGTTGCGAATGCCTTCGATGGTGTTGAACTCGACCATGGGGACGTGTTTGTAGGCGGCGGCGTGATAGACGGTTTCAACGCCGTACGCGGTCATGACGCTGATCAGGCGTTCTTTGTTTTGCACGGAACCGAGCAGGGGGACGACTTCGATTTGACTGCCGGCAGCTGCCTGAGTTTCGCGCAATTCTTTGTCTATGCTGTACAGGGAGAACTCGGACAGTTCGAACAGCAGTAATTTGGACGGGCGGCATTTCAGGATTTGGCGGCAGAGTTCGGAGCCGATGGACCCGCCCGCACCTGTTACCATTACGGTTTTGCCGGTAATGTCCGCACCCATGAGTTCGGGGCGGGGGGCGACGGGGTCGCGGCCGAGTAAATCGACGACGGAGATTTTTTTCAGCGCGCTGACTTTGATTTTGCCGTCCACCAAGTCTTTCATGCCGGGGATGGTCAGTACTTCGCATTTGTATTTTTCGAGGCTTTGGATGATGCGGCGGCGTTCTTCCTGAGTGGAGCTGGGGATGGCGAGCAGGATTTTTTCCACACCGTAGCGGTCGATGAGCGATTGGATGTCTTCAGGACCATAGACGGTCAGGTCGTAGATGACGGTGCGGCGGATTTTGGGGTTGTCGTCCACAAAGGCGACAGCGGAATATTCGTTGACCTGTTTGATGGCTTCCAACAGTTGGCGGCCGGATTGTCCTGCTCCGTAAATGATGACGGGCACCATTTGTTTTTTGTGGCGGTCGGTCAGGATGGCACGCAGAATCATGCGCGAACTGGTAATACAGACGACCAGCAGCAAGAAATAAACGACGGGCAGGGCAAGGTGCAGCTTGCGCTCAAAAATCAGGGTAGTCAGGCAGAACAAGACGGCTGAAATCAGGCTGCCGAATGCGGCAGCGGTCAGGACGCGGGTACTGACGAAGCGGGTAACGGCTCGGTACAGCCCCAGTTTGACAAACAGCGCGATGGTCAAAAAAGCAGTCGAGCCGAAGGCAAGCCAGTTCGCCATGCTTGCCCATTCGTCGGAATATTGGGCTTTAAGGCTTTGTGCAAACCAAAAGGCGATAAAAACCATCAAAATATCATGGATGACGAAGAAGGTTTTTTTGACGTTGCGGGGCAGGGATAACAGGGTTTCCAAATTCATTTTGGTATATTCTGAGTAATGTTGTCGGACAGGGTTTCAGACGACCTCAGCCATACGAAGGTCGTCTGAAAAGACGTTTGTTGCTACGGAGCATTGGTTTTCCGTATGTGTCGGCTGCTTGCCGGTTCCCTTTTTTATTCGGCTGAAGCGGTAAACCGCCGCCGTCCCGATGATACGGGCGCGGCGGTTTGTACTTTATGCTGTGGCTTCTGCCAACACAGCTTCGATGTGTTCTTTGCAGAACGCGATTTCGTCGTCGGTCAGCGTCGGATGCACCAAGAACATCAGGCTGGTGTCGCCCAGTTCGACGGCGTTTTTCAGCCGCTCTTTCGGCCGCCACGGCGTGTTGTCGAAGGCTTTTTCCAAATAGACTTCGGAGCAGCTGCCTTGATAGCAGGGGACTTTGCGCGCGTTCAGTTCGCTGACGATGCGGTCGCGCGTCCAGCCTTCTTTGAGGTGTTCGGGTTTGACGAAGGCGTAGAACTTGTATTGCGCGTGTTCGATGTAGTCGGCGACTTCAATCAGACGGATGCTTTTGAATTTGCCCAAACTTTCTGCCAGCTTGGCGGCATGCGCTTGGCGGCGCGCCGTCCATTCGGGCATACGTTTGAGCTGGATGCGGCCGATGACTGCCTGCATTTCCATCATGCGCCAGTTGGTGCCGAAGCTTTCGTGCAGCCAGCGGAAGCCGGGGGCGTGTTCGCGGTGGTACACAGCGTCATAGCTTTTGCCGTGGTCTTTGTACGACCACATTTTGCTCCACAGCTCTTTGTCGTTGGTGGTGACCATGCCGCCTTCGCCGCCGGTGGTCATGATTTTGTCTTGGCAGAACGACCATGCGCCGACGTGTCCGATGGAGCCGACGGATTTGCCTTTGTATTTCGCGCCGTGCGCTTGGGCGCAGTCTTCGATAACCCATAAATCATGTTCTTTTGCCAAGTCCATGATGCCGTCCATTTCGGCAGGCATACCGGCGAGGTGGACGACGATGATGGCTTTGGTATTCGGCGTCAGCACGGCTTTGATGGTTTCCGCGCTGATATTTTGGCTGTTTAAATCCACGTCGGCGAACACGGGGTTTGCGCCTGCGGTAACGATGCAGGAAGCGGAGGCGAGGAAGGTGCGTGAGGTAACGATGACATCGTCGCCTGCGCCGATGCCCATTGCTTTAAGCGCAACATCAAGCGCCAGTGTGCCGTTGGAAAGGGCGACGGCGTATTGCGTGCTAGCGAAGGCGGCGAATTCTTTTTCAAATTCGCGGCATTCGGTGCCTGTCCAGTAGTTGACTTTGTTGGACAGCAGGACTTTGGAAACGGCATCGGCTTCTTCTTGGGTGAAGCTCGGCCACGGGGAGAGGGATGTGTTAAGCATTGGCTTTTCCTGCGAAAAGGCTGGTGGAGTCTTTGGGGGCGACTTCTTCCAGCAGT
Organism: Neisseria mucosa; assembly: GCA_003028315.1. NCBI lineage: Bacteria > Pseudomonadati > Pseudomonadota > Betaproteobacteria > Neisseriales > Neisseriaceae > Neisseria > Neisseria mucosa. The sequence continues at coordinate 2,546,607 of CP028150.1, forward strand.
TGGCGGTTGATCAAGGTGTATTTTTGACCGTCGATTTCGACGTATGCGCCGTCGTAAGGCGGGAACCAGAACGCGCGGATTTTTTTCTCGACATCGTCGCCGTCATGGATTTGCTTCATCGCTTCCATTTCATCACGGCTGACGTAGCGGCCGCCGATGTTGGGCGTGGTCGGCAATTTGGCTTGCGCTTCGACGGCGCGGGCGATAATGCGTTGTGCGAACGGCTCCAATGCCTGCATGGTCTTGCGTTCGAGCGATTGGGCGGTTTCGGCAGAAGAATCAATGGGGAAGCGGTCCACTTCGATGATTTCGCCGGTGTCGATGGAGGCATCGACGTAGTGGGCGGTGCTGCCCCATTCGGACAATTCGTCCATGATGGCAAGGTTGTAGCCGCCCGTGCCTTTGTATTCGGGCAACAGGGCCGGGTGGAAGTTGATCGTACCCAAGCGCGGGACGGTCAGGAATTCGTCGCGCAGTTTGCGCCAGTAGAGTACGGACAAACCCAAGTCGTATTTCAGACGACCTTCTTTCATTGCTTCCAAGGCGGTGTCGAAAGTGTAGAGCGGCAAGCCCAATTCTTTGGCGGCGGCAGCCGTCGGTGAGCCTTGCAGGTGGCTGTCGGTCAGTACGCCGACGATTTCGATGCCGTTTTGTGAAGATAAGAGCCGGAGCAGGTTGGCGGAAAGCCGTTTACGTCCCATGAATAATATTTTTGTCATGAAATAGTCCTTTTGGCATTGTGAGTGTACGTTTGATTATGTAATGGCTAAATGCTTGAATTGATTAGGGAAGCTAAATCTTGAAGGGAGTCAATCCAAAAAGCGGGATGATATTCTGTACTAAAACTTCCAGGCGGGTGAATGTGGATATTACGCCCGGAGGGACGCAAGCCTATGGTAATCCAGCCCAAAGCGTTCGGCGCGATGAAGTCTTTGGAAAGGTTGTCGCCGATGTAGATGAAACAGTCTGCCTTGCCGGCATATTTGTCTTGTAAATAGCGGAAGCGTTTGCCGTCGGGCTTTTCCGAAGCGCAGGCTTCGGAGACGAGGATGTCGTCAAACAGGGAATACAGCCCCAAGGCTTCCAGTTTCAAGCGTTGGGTCAGGCTTCTGCCGTCGGTAATCAGTGCGCGTGCGGCGAAGGGCGCGGTCAGCTCGGACAGGAAATCATGCGGGGCATACGGCGTCAGCGTCGGGCGGTGCAGCCGGTATTGCCACAGAAGAACCTGTTTTTCCGATTCGTTGAAACCGCAGTGGCGGCACAACTTGTCCAGCCAGTCTTTGCCGTCGGGGTCGATACTGCGCCATAGGTCGTCTGAATCCCAATCGGGATACAGGGCGGCGACGGTATCGACGATCGCACGGATGCCGGAGAGCTTGTATTCGTATTCCGAGTACAGCGTATCGTCCAAGTCGAAGACAATGACGGCGGTTTCGGGATTAATCGTTTTCATGAACCAAGACCTTGGCATCGTAGCGCAGCATGATGAGGTTGTTTTCCCAGTCGTCTGAAAACGGGATTTCTTCGTTGCGGAAGTATTCGTGCATCAGCCAGCCTGGGTAATTGCCGCCTGCGGCATACGTCAGCGGGAAGCCGCCGCCGAAGCGGGGGTTGATTTCCACGCCGTAGAATTCGCCGGTTTCTTCGTTGCAGAAGAATTGCGCCGTAATGCAGCCGCGCGCGCCTTCCAATACCGCCATTTTTTCCAGCAGTGTTTGGTAGAGGCTGTTTTTGCGGGTAATGCCTTTGCTGACTTCGCCGGTACGCACTTCCAAGCGTTTTCGCGGGATGGCGCATTTCAGACGACCTTCATGGTCGTAATACATATCGACGGTAAACTCGAAAAATTCGTTTTCGATGTCGATAAGCTGGCAGAACATTAATTTGGGATCTGCCAATACTTCAGGTGTCAGATCGGCTGGTGTGTCAATCCGTTTGGCGCCGATGGCGCGGCTGCCGTCGTAAGGTTTGGCGAAGCAAGGGAAAACCAACTTCTCGCGGTCGTAAATTTCGGGCGAGCGTATGCCGTAGCGGGCAAACAGGTCGGCGGTTTTACGTTTATCGCGGCATCGCGCAATAAAGTCCGCATCGGAAACGATGATGTGGATACCTGCCGCTTCGAAGCGGCCGCGTTCGTTTGCCAGTTTTTGCAGTTCGGTGTCTATGGTGGGGATGATTAAACCGATGTTTTCTCGTACCGCCAGATCGAAGATGCTGTCGATATACGAATCCGAACTGATCAGCGGCACTTCGAACGAACCGTCCGAAACGTGGCAGGCGGAAGACATACGTGGTACCAAGTCCGTCGTCAAAATCTTGACATCGTCTGAAAACTTGGCGGCTTCGGTTTGAAAATCCTGTACCAATTCAACTCGTCTTCCTGCGGAAAGGATAAGTACGTTATTTTTTTTCATCTGAGTCATTCCCTGTGAAATACGGCATAGTGGCTTCTCCCTCAGCCGAAATGCCTTCTTTGATAAAGACTTTTTTGACCGTCAAAAACAGGATTTTCATATCCAGCCAAAAACTGTAATGGTCGATATACCAAATATCGTGTGCGAACTTTTCGTCCCACGAAAGCGCGTTGCGCCCGTTGACCTGCGCCCAACCGGTAACGCCGGGCCTCATTTCGTGGCGGCGGTTTTGAAATTCGTTGTAAAGCGGCAGGTAGCTCATCAACAGCGGTCTTGGGCCGACCAGGCTCATCTCTCCTTTTAGAACGTTCCAAAGCTCAGGAAGTTCGTCCAGGCTCGTCGCACGCAGTTTCTTGCCGAAAGGGGTCAGCCGCTCACTGTCGGGCAGCGGGTTGCCGTCTTTGTCGACCGCGTCGCGCATGGAGCGGAATTTGATCATTTTGAACGGTTTGCCGTCTTTGCCCGGACGCTCTTGGGTGAAGAACACGGGTTCGCCCAAGTTTTTGCGGATGAGGTATATCAAAATCAAAAATACGGGCGAGAGGAAAATCAGTCCTGAGGCGGAGGCGATGATGTCAAACAGGCGTTTGAAGAATTTACTCATGGGCTAATCTTTCAATCAGGTTGACGATTTTTTGATACGCCACGTCGCGCTTGAAGCGGCGGACGATTTCGTCGGATTGAACGGGGTCGTTTTTGCGCGCCAGAATGTCTTTGGCGGCTTGGACGAAGCTGTCCACGTCGCCGGAACGGTAGTCCGCGTGCGGCAGCAGGGTGAGGACTTCGGCAACTTCGTCGTTGACCTGGCTGTTTAAAATCGGTTTTTGCAATGCCATGTAGTCGGACAGTTTGTTGGTAATCGACTGCATGGCGTAGGAATGGATGGCGTTGACCGAGATGTCGCAGCCCTTGGCGACCGACATCATTTCGGCGTAGGGGATGTAGCCGTAAAACTTAATACCGTCGCAGGCGTATTGTTTGAGCCTGTCCAAATCGGGGCCGCCGCCCATGATGTGCAGCTCTACATTTTCGCCGTCGTCCAACAGTTTCCGAACGCCTTTGCACACGGTTTCCACGTCATAGCTGTAACTGAGCGTACCCAAATAGAAGAAACGGGTTTTGTCGTCGCCGAAGTCTTTTGCCGGCGCGGCATCGAGTTTCGGAAAATCCGCGCCGATATAGACGACTTCGCCGGGTACGTTCGGATTGGCTTCTTTGGCGCGGTCGAGGTAGGTCTGAGATACGGCGACCAGCGCGTCGGCGTAGCGGTAGGCACGGTTGGCGCGGGAGGAGAAGGGGAGCAGGTTGTGCGGGATTTTTTTCAAAAACGGCACGACCGAGGAGAAGGATTCCGGCCATACGTCCTGCACGTCGATAATCAGCTTGTAGCCCAAACGCGCTTTGTGTTCACCCAAGAGCAGATTGGTGGCAATCAGCGGGTAGGCGGAAAAGACGACGTCTTGCTCGCCCGGGCGGCAGTTGTTCAGCCATTGCTCAAAATGTTTGACGAACACATGATGGCTTTTGACGCGGTCCAGCGAGACGTTTTTGCCGTAGCCGCTCTCTTCCAGCAGCATGACTTTCAGACGACCTTGCGAGGCAGATTCGGCATCTTCAGGTCGTCTGAAAGATTTGTCGTAGTGTTTGAAATTGCTGGTAATCAGCAGCACGTCATGAGACTGCGACAACAGCTCGGCAAGATACCAGAAGCGGTTGAAATGCGGCTCGGACGGCAGCGAACAGTAGGGGGCGACGATGGTGATGTTCATATTTTCAGACGACCTCACATATCGTAAGCGGCCATTGTGGTGCGATAGATTTCATCATCGGAACACAAGGTCTCAACGTGTTTATGCAGGGCTTTGCCCATCTTTTCGCGTAACTCGGGCTGCTTGATGAGTTGATCGACGGCTTCGATAAAGGCTTCGTCTTCGCCGAAGGGGAAACAGTATCCGGTTTCGCCGGTAATGACCATTTCGGAAATGCCGCCCATGTTGTAGGTCACGACGGGCGTGTCGTAGAGGCCGGCTTCAAGGATGTTGTTGCCGACACCTGCGCCGTGGTCGCCGATACAGTGCGGCGTGTTCACCAAAATATCCACGTCTTTGAAATAGCCGGTCAAATCGCGTACGCCGCCGAGGAAGTTGACTTTATCGTCTATGCCCAGACGCTTCGCTTGCGCTTTCAGATTGTCCATCTCTTCGCCTATGCCCGCTACGTTCAGGCGTACGGGCATATCGCGGTCGACCATTTTCTTAAAGATGTCCAACATCACATGCACGGCGCGGACGGTGTCCAAGCGCGACAGCGTACCGAGCATGACGTAGTCTTTGGCGGTTTTTTCAGGAACGTAATCGGCTTTGTGCAGGGCGTTGTAGGTGTAAGTGATGCGGTTGGCGGGGAAGCCGTGGCGGATGAGTTTTTCCTGTTCGTGTCTGCAGTTGCCGATGATGTATACGCCCAGTTTGTCGAAAAGTTTGGCGATTTTCGGATAAGTTTCGGCATCCAAACCGCGCGCATGGTAGAACACTTTGGTTTTCGGCGAAGAGATTTTCGCCGCGATGGCACAGGCGGGAACGATGCGCGCCATTTGGCAGTGGACGATGTCGGGTTTTTCCTGTTTCAACATCTTCATGTAGGCGAACATGCCCTTGATGTAGCCCAAGATGCCGCCCTGATAAAAATCAATAGGACGCCATTGGATGCCCAAGGCTTGGGCTTCTTTGATGAGCGGGCCATCGGAAGAGGCAAGGACAACCTCGTGGCCGCGCTGCCTGAGCAACCGTCCTAAGCGGAAGGTCGCGTTTTCAGTGCCGCCGAGGCCGGACATGGAAGTAGTCAAAACAATTTTTTTCATATCGTGTTTTCTATCAAGGGGTGTATCGGTACGCGTTATACGCCGTATCGCGTTGCGGCAGGACGCTGTATAGGAAAATCAAAAAGCAGGGCAGCCAGATGAAGGGCATACGAAAAATGGTGGACGGGATAAAACCTGCCAAAAGGAACAATCCCATTGCTGCCAACCCAATGACGCGCTGCTTGCTTTTCATATTCCTGCCTGCGGCGACGCAGAAGAAATAGTATGCGGCATAGAACAAAAAAGCCGTCAGCGAAATCAGACCGAAACCGAGGTATAGCTCGATAAGGAAGCTGTGCGGGTTTTCAAACGCCAGGCTGTCGCTCAAGTGGCCGCCGAAATATTCTTGGAATTTTTTCGGACCATAGCCCAACAGCAGGAATGGCGGATGTTCCCAGAAATAGTTATAGATTTCCTGACGGTAGCCGACCGAATTGTCGCTTTCCAAATCAAACAGGAACAAATACAGGCGTGAGGAAATATTTTCCAAAAAGGCATTACCGTGCAGGGAGAGCAGGAAATCGGCAATGTACTGTTTCGGAATCATCGACAATCCTGCGCCTGTAACACCTATGGTCATCAGCGTAAACAGCCCGTTGTTACGGTAAATCAAGTTCAGGATAAACAAAATGATGTAACACAGGGTAGCGGTACGCGACGCGCTGGCAAAAATGACTACGCCCAAACATAAAAAAAGTATCAAGCCGAGCAAGTATTCTTTTTTACTGACATCAATATTGAAAAATACTAAAACGGCAGGCGCAAAACAGAGGGCGGTCGTGCCTAAGTTGTTAGGGTTAAAGAAGAAACCCTTAATAATCCCCGCATCAATGGCCAATACTTCATCTGCTTGAACGAATTGGATGCCGGTCAAAATCTCCACAGCGGGCGGGATGATGATAAATGCGCAGAAAAAAAGCAGCAGGTGGCGGATAAACGCCATCGGATTTTCATGTCGGCTCAATACCAGGTACAGCAGATAAAACAGGCTGGGTAGGGACAGGAAGAAAAACGTATCCATAATCCTGACCGAATCCAGCGTGGTAATAAACAGATGGATGCCGCCCCAACCGCACATGATGGCAAGCGCTGCCAACATCCTGCCTGCTTTGCCGTTGAACCGTTTGGACTCTAACGCAAAAATCAGTAGGGCGGTAGGCAGCAGCAGGATGGTCAGGGGGTTGTCGATACGCGGAATACCGGCTTTGTACGACAGCATCGGCCCCAGCATATAGGCGGTTGAAATCGTGTATATCAGCGTAATGTATAAAGTCTGTGTTTTGAGTTTCACTTTGTTTCCTGAGGTGGGACGGTTTCGGAAATATTATTATATGCAGAAACAATTTGTCTGACCGCAGAATCCGACTGAATGCGTCGGTAATGTATTGGGCGGTATATCGGTCGAAAAGTTTCAGTTCCGATGGTTTTGTGTCCGTCTGAAAACTGCCGCTTCCTTCGGATTATCTTTTCAGACGACTCTTGACAGCAGCTGCTGCCGAAATAAGGGACGACTTGCGACGCCATATCAGATAGGAGAGTCCTGCCAGCCAAAGCAAGGCGAACAACGGATAATTTTCCTTTGTGCCGAAATAGGTGTAGCTCAGGCAAAGCAGTACGCTCAAAGCGGTATTGGTATAAATTTTCAGCCGCGGCAGAGGACGCCACACCCTAGATGAAAATTCGGTTTTGATGATGCAAAACACCCAAAACGATATTGCGCTCGCTATGGCTGCACCACGCGCCCCCAAATGGGGAACCAGTAGCGACAGCAGACTGAAATTGATGGCAAAAGCGACAATGTTGACTGCTGTAATTAACCAAGTTCGTTTGACAACGTTCAATCCGATACCGCTGACTTCCGTAAGCGTATAAAACAGCGGATACAACATGCATGAGAGCAGCAAAAACTGTACCGGAGCGTATTTGTCGGGCAATATCCAAGTAACGACGGGCGAGAAAATGCCGATAAAACAAATCATCGCACTGATTAATTCGGTCATCGAAAGGGTGATGCCGCCGATTTTATCCAAATGGGTTTTGTCTTCCACCCATTTGAACACCAAAGGCGCCCAAATGGTTGAGAATACGCTTTGAAAAATCAGGGCAACCGCGCCGAAGCTGACCGCCATCGAGTAAATGCCAAGCTCATTCAAACCCGCCCACTGTTTGAGCGCAAAACGATCGATTGAGGTCAATCCCCAATAAGCCAAATTCCCGAATGCCAAGGGCAAACCGTAGCGCAGGCTTGCATGATGGGTTTCAGACGACCAAGGAGCGCGCGCAGCAGCGCGCAGTTCATGTCTGGTTTGGTATGTCAAAACGGCGACAGTCAATACTTGCGCCACGGTGTAGGCAAGGACAAGACTGACGGTATCAGTTTCGACACCGCTGAAAACGAATAACAAAACCAACGCCAAAATCAGGAATTTCGGTGTCAGCTGGCTGAGAGAAAAGGCGACGGCTTTTTCCTGCATCCTCAGTATTAGGGAGAGAAACCGCGCAAACAGGCAGGTCAGCAGGAAAATTAAAAACAGCAAGCCCAAGGTTTTATCTGGCAAATCAAAAATCAAATCTGCCGGCCAAGCCGTATTCCATACAAGCACCGCCAAAATCACGACAGTCGTCAAAACGAACGGCGACAGGCTGATGGATTTAAACAGGGACGCTTTATCTTTAGCGGCGTAATATTCGCGGATATACGCCTGATCCAAACCCAGCCCCAAAATCAGGATGGCCAGACCGGAGATGGTTTGCAGTAAGACGATACGGCCGATGTCTTCCGCAGGGTAGTACCATGAAATCAGCGGAAGCGAGAGGATGCCGAAAGCCGCGCTGCCTATCGGGCCTAAGGCATAACCGAGTATTTTTCTTATATTCATAAATAGGTGGGGTTTGTTGCCGCCAAGATTTTCAGACGACCTGAAAACGCAGCAGCATCATATAAATAAGGGCTTTCTTAGGTCGTCTGAAAACAAACGGTCTAAGAAAGCCGACTGCCTGCCGAGAGCTGTCGGCAAGCAGTCCGCCTCAATCATCAAAGGTGTTACGCTTTCACGACTTTCGGGTTTTTCGCAGGGAACTTGCCACGCGTATCGACAATCAGTTTGGCGTGTTCGGCAATCATGTCGTAGTCAAACTTGTCATGGTCGGTCGTCAGCACCACGCAGTCGTATTTCGCTATGGTTTCCGGCGTCAGCGGCTCGCTCTTCAGGTCGAAGTAGTGGTGGCCGGGGATGTATGGGAATTCAAGCACGTGCGGGTCAGAGTAGGAAATGTTTGCACCCAATTTGTGCAGGCGGTCCATCACTTCCACAGACGGACTTTCGCGCATGTCGTCCACGTTTTTCTTGTAGGCGATACCCAAAACCAAGATTTTGCTGTCTTTGATGGAACGGTTGTGTTCGTTCAAAGCCAGGCCCACTTTGCTGATGACGTAGTCGGGCATGTGGGAGTTCACTTCGCCTGCCAACTCGATGAAGCGGGTGTTCACGCCGTATTCGCGCGCTTTCCAAGTCAGGTAGAACGGGTCGATGGGGATGCAGTGACCGCCCAAGCCCGGACCGGGATAGTAGGCGACGAAGCCGAACGGTTTGGTTGCCGCGGCGGCGATGACTTCGTGAATATCGACATCCATTTTGTCGGCGACGATTTTCATCTCGTTCACCAAGCCGATGTTCACGGCGCGGTGGATGTTTTCCAGAAGCTTGGTCAGCTCGGCGGCTTTGGTGGAGCTTACCGGTACGACTTTGTCGATGGCAGGCTGGTACAGCGCGATACCGACTTCCAAACAAGCAGGGGTATGACCGCCGATGACTTTCGGGATGGTACGGGTTTCAAAATTCGGGTTGCCCGGGTCTTCGCGTTCCGGAGAGTACACCAAGAACACGTCTTTACCGACTTTCAAGCCGCCTTCTTCAACACGCGGCAGCAATTCTTCTTCGGTCGTGCCGGGGTAGGTGGTGGATTCCAAAGACAGCACTTGACCGGCGCGAAGGTAAGGTTTCACCGCGTCGGTAGTGTCGATAACAAAGCTCATATCCGGCTCGCGGTATTTGTTCAACGGAGTCGGTACGCACAAAATCACGGCTTCCACTTCGCCGATGCGGGAGAAGTCGGTGGTGGCTTCAAACAGGCTGTTTGAAGCGGCGGCGATTTTCTCGGCAGGAATATGCTCGATGTAGGTCTCGCCGTTGTTGAGTTTGTCGACTTTGGTTTTGTCGATGTCGAAGCCCAAAACCTGATAACCGATGTCCACATAACGGAGCATCAGAGGCAGGCCGACGTAGCCCAAGCCGACGATACCGATTTTGGCGGTTTTATCTGCAAATTTCTGAATGGTGGTATTTTTCATGATAGGTCTCATGTGATGGAAAACAAATAGACGCGACCTTATTGGATTCGCGTCGTGCCTGCCTGTGGGAGGCGGGCAGGTAAAGAGGTAGAGCTGTTCGCAAGTTTAGAGTAAAAGAGGAAAAAAAAGTTTTACGCTTCATGCAAAATATGGCATAGGTAAATACGATGGCATGTGTAAAATATGCATATATTATAAAACAATAATGACGCAATGCAATAAATCTTGTTGTTTTTAATGTGTATTATTTCTCTAGTTATAAAAATTTGCATCGTAAATACAAATGAGTGATAGGTGATGGATTCCAAAATATTTTCGTAAATTAACCAAGCTTAAGGATTTCATAAGGCACGGTCTAAAATTAAAAAGGTCGTCTGAAAACCTGATTTCCAAGGTTTTCAGACGACCTTTGCCCTAGACGGCGGTTAAGCGGCGGCAACGGTAAAGCGTTCAAACAAATGCGTTTTGTTTTCCGCGTCGTCGGCGATGGCGACTGCCAAATCCGCCACGCTGATGCCTGCCGGAATTTCACCGTCCATCAGCAAATCGTCTTTGCCCAAGCGGTATTTGCCGGTTTTGTCTTCGCTGAACCCGCCGTCCGCGCCCAGTCGTGCCGGAGGGGAAACGAAAGACCAGTTCACATCTCGGCGCGGCAGGAGTGCGGTCAATAAATGGCGTGCGGCATTGGCGCCGTCGTAAATGGCTTTGGGGAAGTCGGGCGTATCGACAACTTGCAAATCAGGTGCAACATACAGGCTGCCTGCGCCGCCAACGATTAAGAGATACGGCACTTGCGCCGTTTTTGCCGCTTCGACGATGCTGTTTGCGCCGCGTGTAAAATCCGCGCCGATATTGGGATTAGTCCAGCCGGGATTGAACGCGCTGACCACGGCGTCAAAGCCTGCCAGCTTGTCGGCAAAATCTGCCGCGTTCACGTCTGCGGAGACGGCGGCAACATTTTGCGCCTGGAACACTTTATCAGTATTGCGCGCGAAAGCGGTCACTTCATGACCGCGACCTGCCAATTCTTGAACCACTGCGTTGCCGACATAACCTGTTGCACCGATGACTGCGATTTTCATGTTTGACTCCTTGTTGAGATGTGATTAATTAGGTGAACGCATTGTAAGGTCGTCTGAAACGCTTGATAATCCCTGTTTTGCTGTTATGATTGTGAAGTTGAACTAAATAATAGAAATAGAATGCAAGACATCAAACCCCTACTCGTTTTCGCCGCCGTCCTCGAACACGGCAGCATGAACGCCGCCGCTGCCGCACTGGGCATGACCCCGTCTGCCGTCAGCCAGCACATCAACCGCCTCGAAACCCTGCACGGCATCAAGCTGTTAAACCGCAGCACGCGCAGCCTTGCGCCGACCGATGCCGGCCGCGCTTTGGGCGAATACTGCCGCCGCCTCGCCGCTACCCTCGCCGATACGCGTACCGTTATCGACAATCTGAAAACCGAACCTGTCGGCGAATTGCGTATCTCCCTAACGTCCAGCGTCATTAGTTCCCACGCTTTTCAGACGGCGTTTTCACGATTGCAAACCGAGTTTCCCAAAATCCGACCCGTCCTCAATTTCAGCGATACTTTGGACGACCTGCAACACAATCAGACCGACATCGCCATACGCGGCGGCGACCGCGCTTTGGACGATCCCAATCTGGTCGCGCGCCATCTCGTTACCTGGCCGTACACCATTTGCGCCGCACCCGATTACCTCGACCGCCATCCGCCCATCACCCATCCCTCGCAGCTTCACGCCCACCGCTGGCTGCACTTCCTGCCCGTGCGCACGACCTTGCAACACGGCGGCGAAAGCTATTTTCTCGACATCGCCGACAGCATTGCCTGCACGCATTTGGCCGCCGTGTGCAGCCTGACCGAAAGCGGTTTCGGTTTGTCTTTGCAAGTGGGCGGCGAAGTTCGGGAAAAAATCGCCCAAGGTTGTCTGAAAACCGTTTTGCCCGAATGGACGCTGCCGCCGGTCAGCCTCTATTTGGTTACGCCTTACCGCGTCCAGTCCGCCAAAACCGAAGCCGCCGTCCGTATCTTCACGGAAAGTTTCTCCAAGGAAGCAGACGCATGAGCGCGGAAAATTGGTGCGTTTACCTGATTTTGTGCGAAAACGGTGCGCTTTACTGCGGCATCAGCAACCGCCCGCAAGAGCGGTTCGCCGCCCACCTCGCCGGCAAAGGCGCGAAATACACGCGGCTGAACAAACCGACGGCGATGCGTATCGTTTCAGACGACCTCTCCAAAAGCGAGGCGCTGAAACGGGAAATCGCCATCAAAAAACTGACGGCAGGGAAGAAGAGGGAGTTGTGGGAAGCGGCGGCAGGAAATGCCTCCTCTGAGCGGTAGTGCGAATTTTATCCGAAGGCATATGGAAAAAAGGTCGGCTGAAAAACAGAATTCAGACGACCCCTATTTTCTGTAAATCGCTGAATTTAACATTCTTGAAAGATAAGTTGAAATTCTCTAACCGGCAGCATAGTATAATGCCCGCTTCCCGCAAATCTTGAGGCCGCCATGAAACCGATACCCTATATCCTTGCGGCTGCGCTCTGCCTCAGCAGCTCAGCCGTATCCGCAAATCCCGTTACCTATATCTGCAAAACCGCAAACGGCATTGTCTTTACCAACCAGAAAACCGGTGCCGAATGTACCATGTCCCATGTTGACGGCAGCGCGACCGTCAGCAGCGAAGAAGCCGACAGCGCTGTTCCCGAAACGGTCAACCTAAAAGAAGCCATCGGTCAGGCAGCTCCCGAAATCGACGACATTAAAATCCTTCCGCGTCCGGCAGTAAGCAGCGTAACCAACACCGCAGAAGCCGCCAATCCCCGCCTGGATGTGAAACTGCGCAACCAGCCGGATACCAAAGCCGTCAAAGCGCGTGCCGCAGAGATGAACCGCAAAGCCAAAATCCTTCCTGCGCCCGTTGTATCCGCACCTGCGAAGCCCCAAATGTCGCGTAAGCAAATCCTTCAAAAAGAAGTCCGCAACGAGCAGGCCGCACTCGCCCGCGCCCAATCCCAACTTGCTGCCGCCCGCCGTCAGGGGGATCAGGCAAAAATCAACCGCCTGACCCGTGATGTCAGCGACAGGCAGGCAAGCATCCGCGCCATGCAGAACGAAATGGGGCGTTGATTCTTTTTTATAGCTTTATTGCAATCCACCTTCAAAAGGTCGTCTGAAAAGTAGCGAAACCCGCTATGGATATTTCAGACGACCTTTTTGCATTGTTTTTCCTCATGCCTGTCGTCGAGGGTTTGAAAGACCGGAATGTAGCTTGGGCTATGCCCGCGAATGCAGTTGGCGGGGGGAAGGGAAGTTGTATTTCCTCAGGCCGGCGCACACCCTTGCTGCCAATTTCTTTCCTTGCGATAGAAGGCGGTAAGCGCAGGACGAAGGATTAATTCTACAAATCAATACCGTTGCAACAGCGTCTCAAATTTTTTTCTATATTTTCATTCAAATATAAATATCGTCTTAAACGACATATCCATAAATGCAATATGAGAGTTTGGCATGAGAATTGCAGGGTTTAGACATAATTCCACTTATAAAAGTAAATATGCGTTAAAAAATAAGAGAAACTTAAAGATTATCGGAGCTTATTTTGCATAAGCGGCAATTTGATGAAGTTTCTATACTATATCTACCGATATAGATATGTTCTAAAAATTGTACTTAAGTGACAATTAACGTCAACCTGGTTGATTTTCAATAATATATAAACAAAATGAATGAATGCCTGTCTCATAAAATCCGCGTGTGCCTGAAGAAGAAGATTTGGCGGCGGGACAGTGCGGGGAGTACGTCTTGTTTTGATTGTATATGCTTGAATTCAATCTGATATTTTTTAATAAATCCAACCAAGAGAGATTGTTATGAATAAGATTTTCAAAGTTGTATGGAACCGTACCATCGGCTCTTTCGTCGTTACTTCCGAATTGGCGAAGGGACGTGTCAAATCAAGCAGCGAAGGTGCTGAAGGGGATGTGCGCGCCTCAGAGGAAGGTCGTCTGAAAACCTTATTTAGGCTGACGGCGTTGAGCGCGGCATTATTGGGACTTTCCGAAGGGGCTTGGGCTACTATTCCGGAAGGATCGGTAGCGGGCGGAGCAGTGCTTGCTATTGGTACAGGATCGACTTCCGCAAACGGAACAGGTTCCATGTCTATCGGTCATAATGCTCAAGCTAAAATCAATGGTGGTTTGGCAATTGGTCCAAATTCGACTCATACAACAATTTCTAACGGTAATAATGCTATTGCCATCGGTGTCAATCTCCGTGCGGATGGAACGAAGGCGATAGGGATTGGTGCGGATACTACTGTTAATGGAGTAGGTGCTATTGCGATTGGTAACAATGATTCGACCAGAATGACGAATCAAGGTGTTCAAGGTAATGGTGCCATCGGTGTGGGTAGTAACTTAACAGTGCGTGGTAACAATGCAATTGCTGTGGGTACGGAAGCACAAGCGAAGGAAATCAGTACGGTCGCTGTTGGTGCAAATACGCAAGCAACGGGGGTGGAAGCTGTTGCTATTGGTAAAGGTGCACAAGCAACAAAACAGGGTTCGATTGCTATTGGTGTAAATACGATTGCCTCAGGCGTGAAGCCACCACGTACAGATGGGAAAACTCAGACGGATGACGGAAGAGCTATTGCCATCGGCTACGGTGTACAGGCAACAGGAGAGGATTCTATCGCCATTGGTAAGTCTGAAGGTGCAAACTTGGCGCAAGCAACCACAAAACAAAGTCTTGCTATCGGTTGGACTGCAAAAGCAATAGGTGCGACTCAAGCGGTTGCTATTGGTCCAGATGCCATTGCCTCGGGTACGCAATCCACTTCTATTGGTAACAATACTCGCGCAACCGGGGATTCATCTATTGCTATCGGTGGCGATGATTGGAATATCGTACGGACCAAACAAGTTGCAGCAGCAGGAAATAAACTGGTCCATCAGGTATACCAAGAGTTGACCGGCGTGGAAATGAAGGCACAAGGTGAGGCTTATAAAAATCCATTCAAAGGGACAACTGCCGGCGATGCCGCCGTCGCTATTGGTGTAGCCGCACTCGCTGAGGGTACGTTATCAACTGCTTTTGGTTCAGGCACGTCCGCATCTGGCGTGGGTGCGGCGGCATTTGGTGTAGGTGCAACCGCCAGTCAGAATAAATCCGTCGCAATTGGTGCGGGTTCGCATACACGTACCGATGCAACGGCTGTGACTGAAGCAACAGTTAATGGTGTCACTTACAGAGGTTTTGCGGGAACAGAACATATCACTACCGGCTCGCAGGTTTCTTTCGGTTCGGCAGGTTATGAACGTCAGCTCAAGCATGTTGCGCCGGGCGCGATTACCTCAACTTCCACCGATGCGATAAACGGCAGCCAGCTTTACGCACTTCATGTAGGGGCAGGTAATATTGCCAAATCGGTTGCCAATGCATTGGGAGGTGGTGCGGCTGTCAGCAATGATCCGACAAACAATCAGGGTTCTTTCGTAACCTTGCCGACTTATGACGTGCTTAAAGGTAGTGACACACCGAATACGGTAGGTAATGGTACAGCCAAATTCAATGCAACTCCTGCTAAGAACGTCGCTGATGCGTTGACCAATCTCAATACTTACGTCAACCAAGGCTTTGCCGTCAAAGATAATGCAGGCACGGCGAAGGGCATTGTTACGCCCGGAGAAAGCGTGCAATTTGCCGACGGCAATGTAACTACCGTTACCGTTGATACCGAAGCAAACGGCAATACTAAAATCAAATACGACGTTAAGGTGGACGACAAAACCATCAAGGTTGTTGACGGTAAGCTGACCGGTACGTCGCAAACCCATTTTTACAGCGTCAAAAACGAAGATCAAACTAAAGGCAACTACAACAACGACGGTGCGACAGGCGACAACGCGCTTGCTGCAGGCGTAGATGCTTCTGCGACTGCCAATGGTACAACTGCGGTAGGTCTGAAGGCGCAGGCATCGGCTGAATCTGCCATCGCAGTCGGTAGCGAAACCAAAGCGGCGGCGAAAAATGCGGTGGTAATCGGTAACAAGGCTTCCGTCGAAGCAGCCACAGGCTCTGTTGCCAATGTCAACGGTACGACCACGGGCGAAGGCTCGGTCGCTGTGGGTGCTGCAAGTAAAGCCAGCGGTACGAACGCGACCGCGGTCGGTCAGGCTGCAAATGCCTTCGGTCAGAATTCTTTTGCAGGCGGTCAAAATTCCAAAGCCTCGGGCAAATCCAGTGTAGCGATCGGCGACGGAGCAAATGCTACAGACGATTCTTCTTCTGCTGTCGGTCCGTATGCCCAGGCGACTAAATCGGGTGCGTCAGCGTTTGGTTATTACGCTAATGCATTCGGCCAAAACTCTTTGGCGGCAGGTAGAAACGCGCAAGCTACAAATGATAATGCAGTCGCCCTTGGCAATGAATCCAAAGCGACGGGTCAAAATACTATTGCATTTGGTAACAACGCAAATGCTTCGCAAAACCAAGCAATGGCTTTAGGTAGGAATACTGTCGCATCTGCCGGATATACCGTTGCATTGGGCGATGAAGCGAAAGCAACAGCGATTAAGGCAATCGCCTTTGGTTCTAGTGCCCAGGCGACAGGTACCAATTCCGTCGCAACAGGTGTTCAGGCGAAAGCTCATGCGGATGATGCATTAGCTGTTGGCTCAAACGCCAATGCATCAGGGGAGTCGGCAATCGCTTTGGGCAAGCAAAGCAATGCATGGAAGGTAAATTCTCTGGCGTTCGGCAATAGTGCGAATTCCAATGGTGAGCGTGCCATTGCAATTGGTTTGGAGAGTGTGAGCAACGGTCAGAATGCAGTTTCTGTCGGTCAGAAAGCTTATGCACATGAACACGGCGTTGCCATCGGCAGTGAAAGCAATGCTGCACAGGCCGCAGCCATCGCTATCGGTAACAAAGCCCAAGCCATGAAATACAGCTCCATCGTTATCGGTGAAGAAGCGAAATCCAATAATTCACGCTCTGTCGTTATCGGCTATCACGCTTCTGCAACCAATCCGGCAATGTCCGCATCCAATCAAGATACCAATCAAACTGTTGCTATCGGTGCATATGCCAATGCATGGGGTGATCAATCTACTGCCATCGGTAACAATGTAGATGCAAAAGGCAATTCTTCTATCGCCATCGGTGCAGACGACTGGGATACCGTTGCAGTGAAAACTGTGGCCGGTATGGGTAAAACGGTTAAACAAGTTTATCAAGACTATACCGGCGATGTGATGGAAACCGGCAGTTATACTCATACGACTTCAAGCGAAGCTGCGGTAGCCATTGGTACTAAATCACAGGCAATAGGCGAATTATCCACAGCCTTTGGTACGGGTACGATCGCTGAAGGCGTCGCCTCTGCCGCATTCGGTATGGGCGCGAAAGCCACAAAAGGCAACTCTGTGGCAATCGGTGCGGGCAGTACGACTACAACCGGTGCAACTAGTGTCAACGAAGCTACTGTCAATAATCTGAAATACTCAGGTTTTGCAGGCGGCAACAGTGTTAATCCAGGCGACCAAGTATCCTTTGGTTCTAAAAACTACGAACGCCAATTGAAAAACGTTGCCCCGGGCGAAATCTCTAACACTTCTACCGATGCCATCAACGGCAGCCAGCTGTACGCGGTACAAAACGTTTTGGGTAATACTGCCAAAACCGTTAAAGACGTATTGGGTGGTAATGCAAAGTTGGCTGAAGACGGCAGTATTACCATGAGCAACATTGGTAATACCGGTGCAGGCAACATCCACGACGCGATCAATTCAGTGAAAGAGACTGCCGAAAAAGGTTGGAAGCTCAAAGTCAATGAAGAAGCCGGCAGCGAAAAAATTGCTCCCGACGACACCGTGACTGTGAAACAAGGTAAGAATATCCGTGTGAAACGCAGCAGCAAAGAGCTGACTATTGAGACTGCGGACGATGTAGCGTTCAACAAAGTAACTGTTGGTGACAGCGTATTGGGCAGCAACGGTCTGAACATTACTAACGGTGCTAATCCTGTTTCCCTGACCAAAGACGGTCTGAACAACGGTGGCAATAAAGTTACCAACATTGCCGACGGCGCAGTAGATACCGACGCAGCAAGCTACAAACAAGTTAAAGCCGCGAAAACCGAGGTTCAAAAAGGTACAAACGTTGCCGAAGTGAAGAAAACCGAAGGTACGGACGGTCAGGCGATTTACACCGTCAATGCCAAAGGCACAGTTGTTTCCGCCTCGGGCGCAGACAACGGTCTGACTCTGGGGTCGTCTGAAGATACAACCACCAATGTCACTACCTACAGTTTGGATTTGTCAGACAAAACCAAAGAATCCTTGAAAAAAGCCGACAGCGCATTGCAAAACATCGGCGTACACGTCAACGGTACAGATGCTAAGACGCTGAATCAAGCTAATTCCAAGCTGAACTTCGTTGACGGTACAGGTACGACTGCTGAAAACAAAGCTGACGGTATTGCGTTCAATGTCAATAAATCTACCTTGAAAGCGGGTACTGGCGGTACGGTAAATGCCGGAACATCCGGCGATGCATTTGCTACCGCAACTGATGTTGCCAATGCCATTAATAAAGCCGTTGCCGACAGCGAAAAAACCAGCATCGTAGCAGCAGGCGACAATACCCATGTTGCTTCTCAAGTTACCGGTAATGAGACACTTTATACGGTTCATGCCGATAAAACTACTGTGAGCGTAAAAGCTGACGGTGGTAAGTTGGCATTGAACCCGACTGAAGTGATAAACAGCAACCAAACCAAAACCACCAACTACGAACTTGACCTTACAGATGCCGCCAAATCCGAGATTCAAAAAGGTGTGGATGCGAAAACTGCTGTTGACAGCAAGGGTGTTGCATTTGCGGGTAACAACGGAACAACCGATGCCGCCAAACTGGGTGAAACCGTCAACCTTAAAGGCGACGACCAAAACGTCGTTACTGAAGCTGGAGCAGACGGCATTAAAGTCAAATTGAAAGACGAAATCACCGTCCAAACCGTCAATGCCGACAAACTCAAAGCGGGTAATAGTGTTCTGACTACAGCCGGACTGACCACGCCGCAAGTTACCGCAGGCGACAATGTATTAAACGGTGATGGATTGAAAATTACCAATGGTGACAATCCTGTATCCCTGACCAAGTCCGGCTTGAACAACGGCGGCAACAAAATCACCAAAGTTGCCAAAGGTGAAAATGCAGATGATGCTGTGAATTATGGACAGCTTAAAGAGTTGGCGGACAAAGGTCTGACTTTTGATGCGGACGGCAACACTTCGACCTCAAGCAAAAAACTGGGTGAGCGCGTCGGCATCAAAGGCGGCAATAACATCACCACTTCCGCCGACAACGACAACGTTACCGTCAAGCTGAATGACGATATTACGGTGACCAGCGTAACTGCCACTACCTTGAAAGCAGGCGACAGCACGCTGACGACTGCAGGATTGGTTACACCTAAAGTAACTGCGGGCAATAGCGTACTGGAGGATAACGGATTGACCATCTCCAACGGTGCGGCAAACGCCCCTGTCTCCCTGACTAAAAACGGTCTGGATAACGGCAACAACAAGATCACCAAAGTAGCCAAAGGTGCGGCAGACACCGACGCGGCAAATGTCGAGCAAATCAAACCGCTTGCAGCCGCATTGAACACGACCGTCGGTGCGGACGGTACGGTCGGACAGCCGAGCTTTACCGTCAAACAAGCTGACGGTACGGCAGGCACGGCTGTACATACCGTTCAAGATGCTTTGAATAAAGTCAGCGACGAGTTGAATAAAGGCCTGACCATTGCCGCAGACAACGGCAATGCAGACAAAGTCAATTTGGGCGAAACCGTTACCTACACGAGCAAAGATAAAAATATCGTTACGACTGTAGGCAGCAACGAAATCGATTTCAGCCTTGCCAATACCGTCACCGTCGGCAAAAACGCGGCAGATGGCAATCCTGTTACTATCGATGGTACGAACGGCACGGTAAGCGGACTGACCAACAAAACCTTGGGCGGTACAAACTTTGCAGCCAAAGGCCAAGCCGCGACTGAAGAGCAGATAAATGCCGCGCAGACCAATCTGGCAAATGTTTTGGGTACAGGTTCAACCAACCAAAACGGTACGGTAACGGTTACCGACATCGGCGAAACAGGCAAGACTACCGTCAGCGATGCGATTAAATCCGTCAAAGAAACCGCTGAAAAAGGCTGGAATCTGCAAGCCAACGGCGATACTGCCGAAAAAGTAGCAGCAGGCGAAACGGTAACGTTCAAAGACGGCAAAAACATCAAAGTAACCCGCGACGGCAAAAACATCACCGTAGCGACTTCGAATGAAGTGGCCTTTGACAAAGTTACCGTCGGTGGCAGCGAGTTGACAGGTGCAGGGTTGAATACGCCTAAAGTAACCGCAGGCGACAGCGAGTTGAACGGAAGCGGTTTGACCATCTCCAACGGTACGGCAGGCTCTTCCGTATCCCTGACTAAAAACGGTCTGAACAACGGCGGTAACAAAATCACCAAAGTTGCCGAAGGCACACTTGCGGCTGACAGCACCGATGCTGTTAATGGAGCGCAACTGTACAAAGTTGATCAGAAAGCCAACACCAATGCCGAAAATATCGCCAAAGGCATCAACGTTGGCGGTACAGAAGGCAGCAACAAATACGCACTGGGCGACACTGTCAACATCAAAGGCGACAGCAACATTGTCAGCGACACCGTTGAAGGCGGCGTACAACTGAAACTTGCCGACACCGTTAAAATCGGCCAAGACAGTGGCAAACCTGTCAGCATTGACGGTACGACCGGCACAGTGAGCGGACTGAGCAACACCACATTGGGTGCTGCCCCATTGGCCGGATCGAACAAAGCCGCGACCGAAGCCCAGCTGGATGCTACCCAAGTGAACCTGGCAACCATCTTGGGCGGCAACGCAGCCAACAACAACGGCAACGTAACGACCAACAACATTGGTGACACTGGAGCAAACAACGTTCACGACGCGATCAAGTCAGTTAAAGAAACTGCCGAGAAAGGCTGGAACCTGAAAGCAAACGAAGAGACCGACAGCGAGAAAATCGCTGCGGGCGACACCGTGACCGTGAAACAAGGTAAGAACATCCGAGTGAAACGCAGCGGTAAAGAGCTGACGGTTGAGACTGAAGACGACGTTGCATTCAACAAAGTGACAGTCGGCAACAGCGAACTGACCACTACCGGACTGACCACGCCTAAAGTTACCGCAGGCGACAGCGTACTGACGACTGACGGTCTGACCATTGCCAATGGAGCCAATCCCGTATCCCTGACCAAGTCCGGTCTGAACAACGGCGGCAACAAGATTGCCAACGTAGCCAAAGGTACGGAAGACACCGACGGAGTGAATGTCAGCCAAATCAAACCGTTGGCAACAGCGCTGAATACGACTGTTGGTGCGGATGGTTCTATCGCAGAGCCCAACTTTACCGTCAATCATGCCGACGGTACGGCGGGTACCCCTGTACACACCGTTCAAGACGCATTGAACGAGGTTGGTAAAGAGTTGAACAAAGGTCTGAACATCATTGCGGACAACGGGTCGTCTGAAAAAGTCAACTTGGGCGATACCGTTACCTACACAAGCAAAGACAAGAACATCGTTACCACAAGCGGTACAGGCAAAGCGATCGACTTCAGCCTGGCCGAGAAAGTCACCATCGGCAAAGACGCAGCGAACGGCGGTAAACCGGTAGTGATTGACGGTAAAGAAGGCATTGTCAGCGGACTGACCAACACCACCTTGGGCAGCGCCCCATTGGCAGGATCGAACAAAGCAGCGACCGAAGCGCAGCTGGATGCTACCCAAGTGAACCTGGCAACCATCTTGGGCGGCAACGCAGCCAACAACAACGGCAACGTAACGACCAACAACATTGGTGGTACAGGTAAAGACAACGTCCACGAAGCCATTGCCGCAGTTAAAGAAACTGCTGACAAAGGCTGGAACTTGAAAGCGAACGACGAGACCGACAGCGAGAAAATCGCTGCGGGCGACACCGTGACCGTGAAACAAGGTAAGAACATCCGAGTGAAACGCAGCGGCAAAGATCTGACGGTTGAGACTGAAGACGACGTTGAGTTTGCTCATGTCAAAGCTGATTCAGTAGAAGCTACCAGCGTGGTTGCCGAAAGCGTTATCGCAGGCAACAGCGTATTGACTACCGACGGTCTGAAGATTGGTGCAGACGGCTCTCCGAGCCAAGTGTCTCTGACTACTTCCGGTCTGAACAATGGCGGCAACAAAATCGCCAACGTAGCCAAAGGTGTGGCAGACACTGATGCGGTTAACGTCAGCCAGCTGAACCCGATTGCCAAAGCGTTGAATAGCAGCATCAACCCGATTACTGGTGCGATTGAAGCTCCTGTCTTTACTGTAACTAAAGCAGACGGTACGAAACATGAAGCCGTAGGCACGGTTCAAGACGCTTTGGATAAAGTAGGCGAAGAAGTCAGCAAAGGTCTGAACATCGTTGCGGACAACGGGTCGTCTGAAAAAGTGAACTTGGGCGATACCGTTACCTACACAAGCAAAGACAAGAACATCGTTACCACAAGCGGTACAGGCAAAGCGATCGACTTCAGCCTGGCCGAGAAAGTCACCATCGGCAAAGACGCAGCGAACGGCGGTAAACCGGTAGTGATTGACGGTAAAGAAGGCATTGTCAGCGGACTGACCAACACCACCTTGGGCAGCGCCCCATTGGCAGGATCGAACAAAGCAGCGACCGAAGCGCAGCTGGATGCTACCCAAGTGAACCTGGCAACCATCTTGGGCGGCAACGCAGCCAACAACAACGGCAACGTAACGACCAACAACATTGGTGGTACAGGTAAAGACAACGTCCACGAAGCCATTGCCGCAGTTAAAGAAACTGCTGACAAAGGCTGGAACTTGAAAGCGAACGACGAGACCGACAGCGAGAAAATCGCTGCGGGCGACACCGTGACCGTGAAACAAGGTAAGAACATCCGAGTGAAACGCAGCGGCAAAGATCTGACGGTTGAGACTGAAGACGACGTTGAGTTTGCTCATGTCAAAGCTGATTCAGTAGAAGCTACCAGCGTGGTTGCCGAAAGCGTTATCGCAGGCAACAGCGTATTGACTACCGACGGTCTGAAGATTGGTGCAGACGGCTCTCCGAGCCAAGTGTCTCTGACTACTTCCGGTCTGAACAATGGCGGCAACAAAATCGCCAACGTAGCCAAAGGTGTGGCAGACACTGATGCGGTTAACGTCAGCCAGCTGAACCCGATTGCCAAAGCGTTGAATAGCAGCATCAACCCGATTACTGGTGCGATTGAAGCTCCTGTCTTTACTGTAACTAAAGCAGACGGTACGAAACATGAAGCCGTAGGCACGGTTCAAGACGCTTTGGATAAAGTAGGCGAAGAAGTCAGCAAAGGTCTGAACATCGTTGCGGACAACGGGTCGTCTGAAAAAGTGAACTTGGGCGATACCGTTACCTACACAAGCAAAGACAAGAACATCGTTACCACAAGCGGTACAGGCAAAGCGATCGACTTCAGCCTGGCCGAGAAAGTCACCATCGGCAAAGACGCAGCGAACGGCGGTAAACCGGTAGTGATTGACGGTAAAGAAGGCATTGTCAGCGGACTGACCAACACCACCTTGGGCAGCGCCCCATTGGCAGGATCGAACAAAGCAGCGACCGAAGCGCAGCTGGATGCTACCCAAGTGAACCTGGCAACCATCTTGGGCGGCAACGCAGCCAACAACAACGGCAACGTAACGACCAACAACATTGGTGGTACAGGTAAAGACAACGTCCACGAAGCCATTGCCGCAGTTAAAGAAACTGCTGACAAAGGCTGGAACTTGAAAGCGAACGACGAGACCGACAGCGAGAAAATCGCTGCGGGCGACACCGTGACCGTGAAACAAGGTAAGAACATCCGAGTGAAACGCAGCGGCAAAGATCTGACGGTTGAGACTGAAGACGACGTTGAGTTTGCTCATGTCAAAGCTGATTCAGTAGAAGCTACCAGCGTAGTTGCCGAAAGTGTTATCGCAGGCAACAGCGTCTTGACTACCGAAGGTCTGAAGATCGGTGCGGACGGTTCGCCAAGCCAAGTGTCTCTGACTACTGCCGGTCTGAACAACGGCGGCAACAAGATTGCCAACGTAGCCAAAGGTACGGACGACACTGACGCCGTCAACGTCGCCCAGCTGAACGAACAACTCGCTGCCACTGAAAAAACCACCACCGTCGTTGCCGGTAAGAACGTTACCGTCAGCGAAAAAGTGGACGGCAACAACACCGAGTACACGGTTAACGCCGACAAGACCACCCTCAGCCAAGCGGCGGGCGGTGCGGTTAAAGTCAGCGAAGGTGCAAAAGACGCCGACGGTGTTACCGATTACGCGCTGGATTTGACTGACGAAGCCAAAGCCGACATCGCCAAAGGCGTCGCGGCAAAAGACGCGGTGGACAACAAAGGTCTGACCTTTGCCGCCGACAACGGCACGACCGGTGCGAAGAAACTGGGTGACAGCCTGAGCGTCAAAGGCGACGGTAACATCCTGACCCGCGCCGACGAAAACGGCATCGGCTTCTCGCTGGCCGACAAGATTACCGTCGGCAAAGCAGGCAACGGCAACAAACCGCTCGTAATCGACGGTACCGCCGGTCTGATTTCCGGTCTGAGCAACACCACCCTGGGCGGTGCGGACTTTGCCACTAAAGGCCAAGCCGCAAGCGAAGAGCAGTTGAACGCAGCCCAAGCCAACCTGGCGAAAATCCTCGGCGGTAACGCGGCCAACAACAAAGGCAACGTGACCACCACCGACATCGGCGGTACAGGCAAAGACAACGTCCATGACGCCATTGCCGCAGTCAAAGAAACTGCCGACAAAGGCTGGAACCTGAACGCCAACGACGAAACCTCGTCTGAAAAAATCGGCGCAGGCGACACCGTAACCTTCAAAGAAGGTAAAAACGTCAAAGTCAGCCGCAACGGTAAGAACATCACCGTAGCGACTTCAGACGACGTCTCCTTCGACAAAGTAACTGTTGGCGATAGCGTTCTGACCGACAACGGACTGACTGTGGGCAACGGCAAAGCAGGCAAACCTGTCAGCCTGACCAAAGACGGTCTGAACAACGGCGGCAACAAGATTGCCAACGTAGCCGCAGGTGAAGCCGACACCGACGCAGTGAACGTTGCACAGCTCAAAGCAGCCGCAGCGAAAGCCACGTCTAAAGTGGACAGCGGCAACGACAACATCGTTGTTACGCCTAAACAAAACGCCGACGGCAGTACCACTTACACCGTGGCAACCGCACCTAACCTGAAAGCCGACAGCTTCACCGCAGGCGATACCGTTGTGAACAACGACGGCGTCAAAGTCGGCGATAAAGTGGCTCTGGGCAAAGACGGTCTGAAAGCAGGCGATGTCAACATCACTGCCCACGGTATCAATGCAGGCAACAAAGCCATCAGTAACGTTGCTGAAGGCAAGAAAGATACTGATGCAGTAAATGTTGGACAGTTGAACCGTCTGACCGCTGCTGCTAAGACAGAAGTCGAAGCCGGTACCAACATCGCCAGCGTGAGCAGCAAACAAGGTGCGAACGGTCAAACCGTTTACACCGTGAACGCAGACGGCGCGAGCGTTTCCGCAGGTTCCGACAATATCGTCGTGACCAAAGGCAACAAAGACGCCAACAACGTAACCGACTACGCGGTTGACCTGTCTAAAGCCGTCAAAGCCGACATCGCCAAAGGCGTAGCGGCGAAAGACGCAGTAGACAACAAAGGCATCAGCTTCGCAGGCGACAGCGGTACGACCGTTGCCAACAAACTGGGTGATACCGTCGCTGTTAAAGGCGATGTCAACATCACCACCACCGCAGGCGCGAACGGCATTCAGGTCGGCCTCAACAAAGACCTGAAAGTCGACAGCGTCAAAGCAGGCGATACGGTTGTGAACAACAGCGGCGTCAACGTCGGCGACAAAGTGGTGTTGGGCAAAGACGGTCTGAAAGCAGGCGATGTCAACATCACTGCCGAGGGCATCAACGCAGGCGGTAAGAAAGTGACCGGCGTCGCCGCAGGCACCGTCGCCGCAGGCAGCACTGATGCCGTCAACGGCGGACAACTGCACCAGGTTTACGAACTGATCGGCAGCAACGGCGGCAACGTCAACACCGCACCGCCGTCAGTCGAAGCAGACGGCAAAGCAGGCTTGGGTAATATCAAAAACATTACCCTGGTGGACAACAGCAACAATCCGAACGTGACCAACGTCACGAACGAGACCAAGATTGCCCAGTCCAACGGTTACAGCCTCGTGACCTACAACGTCGAAGACCAAGGCATGTACGTGACCAACAACGTCATCGAAGCCGTAGGCCGTATGAACGAACAAGGCATCAAGTTCTTCCATACCAACGACGGCGAAGTGAACCCCGACGTACAGGCACGCAACAGCGAAGACTCCAGCGCGAGCGGCGCCTACGCCACGGCGGTCGGCTTCCAAGCCGCCTCCAAAGGCACCAACGCCATCGCCATCGGTAAAGGCGCCAAAGCCAACGCCGAGAACACCATCGCCATCGGTACCGGCAACATCGTCAGCGGCAAAAACTCCGGCGCCATCGGTGACCCGACCGTAGTAAGTGGCAACAGTTCTTACTCCATCGGTAACAACAACAACGTATCCGCCGACAACGCCTACGCACTGGGCAGCAACATCAAAGCCACGGTTAACGACTCCGTCTACCTCGGCGACCGCGCCCAAACCCAAGGCATCCATACGGCTGATGCGGCCAAAGGCGAAGCCTACACCTACGGCGGCCTGAACGACAAAGCCGTGGCAGGCAAAGCAGGTTCGGCTGCCGCCGCGAACAAAGTCGCCGGTGTCGTCACCGTCGGCAACGGCACGGACGAGACCCGTCAGGTTCAAGGCGTGGCGGCAGGTGTGGTATCTGCGGATTCGACCGATGCGATCAACGGCAGCCAGTTGTATTACACCAACCAGGCGATTGCTAACGTAGCGACACAAGCGACAGCGGCGAAAACCGAAGTTACCGCAGGTAAGAATGTCGTCGTTAACCAAACGACCGGCAACAGCGGACAGACCGTGTACAACGTTGCTACTGCCGATAAACTCGACGTAGCCAGCGTAACCGCAGGCGGTGTAACCGTTAACGCGCAAGGTGTCAGCATCGCTGCACCGACCGCCCATAATCCGGCGAATACTGTCAGCCTCAGCCCGATCGGTCTGAACAACGGCGGACAACGCATCACCAACGTCGCTCCGGCGAAAGAAGGTACCGATGCAGTCAACCTGAACCAGCTCGCCGGCGTGGGTAACGCCCTGCAAAACAACATCGAACGCGTCGGCAAAAAAGCCTATGCAGGCGTGGCAGGTGCGATTGCACAAGGCTCGATTCCGCAAGTAACCCGTCCGGGTGCAACCGGTATCGGCGTGGGTAGCGGCTACTACGGTGGTCAATCCGCCATGGCAATCGGCGTGTCTGCGATGAGCGACGGCGGTAACTGGGTTGTTAAAGGCAACTTCTCTGCCAACACAGACGGCCACGTCGGTGTCGGGGCAGGTGCGTTGTACCAGTGGTAAGCTAACGGCTCTTAGCTGAAGAAAAGCAAAGGTCGTCTGAAATCCAAAACAGGGTTTCAGACGACCTTTTTATATCTTGTATGAGGGATAAATTGGTTTTATTTGAAATTCATGGCTGGAAGGATGATGGAAGTTGGATTTCTTCTGAAATCTAGAGCGACATCACGACTTTTCAGACGACCTTTTGCGATTCAATTTACCAAATCCCTGTAAACGTTTTTTCAGCCCGCCAAAATTTCCAACGCGATTTGGGTGTGAGTGTTAATACGCCGCCGTTTTCCCCATCGGTCGTCAAGGTCAGTTTTTTCAGACGACCTGTGTGTAGCGCCTGCCAAATCGGGTCGAACCAGCGTTGTTCCCAATCCTGCAAAATATCTTGATAGGCCAGTACGTCCGCCGTCGATCCGGTAACGGCTAAATCATCCATAAAAATGACAGCTGTGTCTGTTCCTGTTTCTTGCATCCAAGAGGCAAAAGCGCGAAAGTCGTATGGTGCATCTATGCGGCCGGAGGCAAATTGCGCCCACGGGCTGTCGGAGAATAGGGGGGATGATTGCTGCATCCCTTGAATATCATGCCACAGCCACAGACCGTTTATCGGCGGTGTTCCGAGTTGGTTGCGAATATTGTTGATCGGGTGTTGGTGCAGCCACATTTGGATTTCTGTCTGCTTGGCCAGCCATTGTCCGCTATCTTTGCCTGATGCTTGTTCAGACGACCCCATTTGTCCGTAAATATCCAATGCAGGCTTAATTTGCCAGTCTTGCGGATTGGGTAATAAGACAAGCCACAAATCGGGGCGAATGGGGACGAACCGCCAACCCTCGTCCTGATAAAAATCAGATAGTTCGCGACATAATTCATCTGCCTCGTCAGTAGCAATACCGATATATTCGCCGCCAACGACGCTGACTTGGTGCAAACCCATCTGCTGCCATAGCGGGGAAGCCAATGCGGCAGGTTGTTGCTGTGGAACGTTTGCAGCAGTTTTTGCGTGTTCGAGCAGACTGCCGTCCCATAAATAACGCCCGTAAAATTTTGATGTTTCAACTGCTTGTTTGTGTAAATGTCCGAAGCGCAGCAGACGGTTGAAGGCGGGCAGGGTAAGAGATGGGACGGATTCGTCGCTTTGGCGGTTCAGCGACGGAACGGCAAGGGTCAGGTTCATGGCGGGCGGCAGGTTGGGAAAAAGCATCATTTTAAGGGAGAATGCCGACCATTCCCAAATGTCTATGGGATGGGACGTTTGAAGCAATATACGCGATTGTGATATAATTACGGACGTAAATTTCAGAAAAAACGGGTGTAAATCAAAACAATAGCCTTGATAATACGCCCTTGGTTCCCCATTGTGCTGTTTGCCGGACTATGAAAAAGGTCGTCTGAAAGACGGATAAATAGCAGACAGTCTTCTTTTAAATAAAAATCACATTGCCCGTGCGGATTGATAAAACAGCCGCACCGCCGCATTAAAAGGATAATTCGTGATCGAAACAACCCGATTTCCCTTATTGCGCCGATTTTGGCACAACAAACCTATCCGCTGGTCTCTGTTGGGCATCCTTTTGCCCGTTTCCGGCGCGATGACTGCCTATGCAGTAACCGAACCTGTTCCCGAGTATCAAGGATTTAAAGTCGAGCGCGTTTCTGAAGAGCTGCCGGCGGTTTATATTGAAACCGGCAATTTTCAGTCCAGTTACTGGGCGCAAGAAGTCGTCCAGCAGGGCGACTCACTCGCCGATGTGCTTACCCGCATGGGGGTCCCCCAAACCGACATCAAGCAAATCATGGCGAAAAACAGTGCGGAACGCGATATGCAACATTTGCGCGCCAACCAGTCTGTCAATATCCGCATCGATGCTTCGGGACAAGTTACCGACGTACAGTTTTTCACGGATGAAGAGCTTGAGCGTAATCTTGTCGCTTTGGAAAAAGTCAAAGGCAAATGGCAGGCTTCTACATCGGAAGTGGATATGAAGACCATGCCGACCCTGCGTTCCGTCGTTGTCCGCACTTCCGCGCGCGGTGCAATGGCGCAGGCGGAAATTCCTGTCGAAATCCGCGAGTCGCTGAGCGAAATTTTCTCCGACGTACTGAGCTTGGAGGATTTGAAAGAAGGCGATGTGATACGATTGCTGTATGACAGCATGTATTTCCGCGGACAACAAATGGGTACGGGCAATATCCTGGCAGCCGAAATTGTCAAAGGCGGTAAAAGCTATCAAGCCTATTATTACAGCCAGGGTAAAGGCGACGAAGAGAGCGGCAGCTATTATGATCAAAGCGGCAAATCGCTCCAGCAAAAAGCGGGCTTCAACATCGAGCCTGTTGTCTATACGCGCATTTCATCCCCGTTCGGTTACCGGGTCCACCCCGTTTTACATACCGTCCGTATGCATACCGGTATTGACTACGCAGCCCCTTCCGGTACGCCGATTAAAGCGACCGCTGACGGCGTGATTACCTTCAAAGGCTGGAAGGGCGGCTACGGTAATACCGTTATGATCCGCCATTCTAACGGCGTTGAAACCTTATACGGGCATATGAGCGCGTTTACGCCTGTCCAAGGTGTGGTGCGTGCAGGCGAAGTGATCGGATTCGTCGGTACGACGGGACGTTCTACCGGTCCGCACCTGCACTATGAAGCACGCGTGAACAGTCAACCTGTCAACCCGACTACGGTTGCCCTGCCGACACCCAAGCTGACGCCAACCAATATGGCTGCATTCCGTCAGCAGCAGAAATCGGCAAATACCATACTTGCCTCTATCCGTGGGTTGCCTGTTTCTGTGGCGCAGTTGGATTAATCAGGCTGCCCATAGTATTGGGGTATGCCTTAAAAGGTTGTCTGAAAACCAGGTTTAAGGTTTTCAGACAACCTTTTGCATTGGGATAAATACGAAAACTTTTTTCAGTTCATATGGCTTGAGGAAAGTTTTTTGGGAGGGATTGCAAATAACAGAATACGCCAGAATCTCAATGATATAGTGGATTAACTTTAAACCAGTACGGCGTTGCCTCACCTTGCCGTACTATCTGTACTGTCTGCGGCTTCGTCGCCTTGTCCTGATTTAAATTTAATCCACCATATCAGGACGGTATTTCTGCGAGAGAGATTTAGAGATATGTATTTGCTGTCATTTTGAAACATGTCTTCATAGCGGGGAGGGAGTACATTTGTTTTTGAGCAAGAGCGACAGGTAATATTTTTATTTCATGTGTTATGTTGTGTGATTGCCATAAGAGACTTGTTATCAAAAAAAAGGTCGTCTGAAACTGAACTGGCCCCCAAATCTTGGACACTCATAAAAGCCTATTCAGGCGCTCTGTGCAAGCTGAGTTCTGTATGCGACAGGACTCAGCTTTTTCAATGTAGAAACCAGTAGCGTTGTTTACAGTATTTCCAGGAGAATACTGAAACATGAACATGCACAAAAACACCCGCCTCACCCCCGCACCACCGACAAGCCATTTGGCTGGCCTACACGCAGGGGAAGGAAAGCGTCACCTCCCTGGCACGCCGCTACCAAGTCAGCCGCGTCACCATTTACCGCGCCCTTAAAGCCGCAAGGGCCAAGCTGCTCAAACCGCAAACCAGTACCAACAACCGTTTCAAACAGGCAAAGTACGGAATGAAACGCCTGGCCAAGGTAGAACGCAGCATTCAGGAAAAACTCAAAAAGCAGGCCAAACGCTACAATAAATCCTACCCCGGAGAGCTGGTGCATCTCGACACCAAACGGCTGCCGCTGCTCAAAGGGCAGAAAGCCACCGATAAGCGGGATTACCTGTTTGTCGCCATCGACGATTTCTCAAGGGAGCTATACGCCGCCATTTTGCCGGACAAAACCGCAGACAGCGCCGCCAAGTTTCTGACCGAACACCTGATTGATCCCTGCCCATACCTGATTGAGTGCGTTTACTCCGACAACGGTACGGAATACAAAGGCTCGGCCAACCATGCTTTCGGTGTAGCCTGTTACGAGAACGGGATTGGTCAAAAGTTTACCCGGGTTGCCCGTCCGCAGACCAACGGTAAGGCGGAGCGGGTTATCCGTACCCTGATGGAGATGTGGCATGAGAAACAGTCGTTTGAGAGTCCGGAACATCGGCAAAAGGAGTTGTGCCGCTTTGTTAATTTTTATAACACTGTGAAGCCACACCGCAGTTTGAACGGCGATACGCCGTTTGAGGTCTTACAGGCTTATTTTTCTCAACCTGTTGTGTAAACAACGCGACGATTTTCTACAGCGGCGGCAATGCGCCTTTGTCCGTAGCGTCCTTTATGCCGCCGGTAGGTTTCGACAAGGAGGGCTTTGTCGGCTGCGTCGGGGTCGGGTCGGTCTTGGTGATGGTAGTAAAAGCTGCTTTTGGGCAGGTTTGCGATGTGCAGCAGGTATTTGAGCGGGTGTTGCGCCCTCAGTGTTTGGACGGTTTGGCTTTGTCCTTTGCGGTCTGTTTTGGCTGAGGGCTTTTAACTCCTTTAGGTAGGCGACCTCTGCGCGCATATAGCACAACTCTTCGATAAGTTCTGCCTGTGTTTTTTCGTGGTCGGGTTTGTCGGTGATGAAGGGGTTTTTGCGGTGTTGGGGCATGGTTTTGGATTGGGGATGTTCGAGTGCGCCGATACCGCCTTCTTGATAGGCGCGTATCCATCGTCTTAGAGCGTGTTCATAGTCTTCGTAGCAGGACTCCCAAGAAAGCCAAAGCTACCATTTGCAGACTGGTACTCAACTTACGCTCGCAGTTTTTCCAAAGCCGCCTGTTCTTTTCCAACCAGGAAAAGCTGCGCTCTACTACCCATCGCTTCGGCAATACTGCAAAACGGTGCAATTCGTTTCGTTTGGCAATCTCTACCTCCGCACCAATCAACTCCTGTACCGACGAAGCAAATGCCTTACCCGTGTAACCACCGTCAGCAAGGATTTTTTGTATCGCACCAAGATTATCCCGCCCACGTTCCAATGCCACCAGGCAGCCTTTTCTATCCGTAACATCCGCCGTCGTTACCGCAAGGGCATGCGGCAAACCTTGCGTGTCAACCGCTATATGTCGCTTGATACCGCTAACCTTCTTGCCCGCATCGTAGCCTTTTTCCATGGCGGTATCCGTGTTCTTCACACTCTGCGCATCAATAATCAGGAAAGTAGTTGCTTCATGGCGCCCCTGCTTGCGGCGCTCCGCAACTACCTGATTTTTTTAATGCTTCCTCAAGGATGCTGATGCCACTCTCGCATGGTTCGGTCCATCTCTGGAAGTAGGAATGCACGGTGCGCCATTTGGGGAAGTCGCCCGGCAAAGCGCGCCAGGAGCAGCCAGTGCGTTGCAGGTAGAGAATGGCACAAAAGACATCGTACAAGTCCACCTGGCGTGGCGCTGTGCGTTTACGGGCACTTTCCAGCAGGGGAAGGAGAGGCGCAAATTGCTCGCGACTGATATCGCTTGGGTAGGTTTTTCTGTTCATGCCGATAGTTTACAGCAGAGGCTGAGACAATGAACACGTTCTTAGGTGGGTTCGGGAAATGCCGTAGTGGTCTGCGGTACGCTGTTGGCTGCGTATATGCAGGTAGTGGAGTACGGCTTGGTATTTGAAGTGTAATGTATATTTGCTCATAAAAAACTGCACCTTGTGAGTTGGAGGGGATGTCCAACTTTTGGGATGCATTTCAAACCGAATTTGAGGTTTCAGACGACCTTTTTTTGATACGGGTACGCAGTTTTTAGCGTTCCTTTCAGTTTTCTTGTAAAGAAACCGTCTGTTTGGCGAGGGGAGCAGAATGTAGTGCCGTCAGCTTCTTCGTCAAGATATTCAAAATCACACCGTAGGCCGGCAGGAAAAAGAGGGTGCAGATGGTGAGTTTGAACAGATAATCGACAAAAGCGATGCCCTGCCAGTTTGCCGCCATAAATTCATCGCTGCTTGCGTAGAAGGCAATGGCGAAAAATACCAATGTATCCAGGGCGTTGCCGATGACGGTTGATGCGGTCGGGGCGATCCACCACGCTTTCAGACGACGTAATTTGTTGAACACAAAAATATCAAGGATTTGTCCGAGTGCGTAAGCGGCAAAGCTGGCTAAGGCGATGCGTCCGACAAAGGTATTGAATTCGGATAGCGCGCCTAAGCCTGTCCAACTGCCGTCGTGGAACAAAACGGAAAAGATGTAGGAAAGCAAAAGGGCGGGGAACATGACCCAAAAGATAATCCGCCGTGCCAAGTGCGAACCGAAAATGCGGACAGTCAGGTCGGTGGCAAGGAAGATGAAGGGGAAGGAAAACGCGCCCCAAGTGGTGTGGATGCCGAAAATTTGGAAGGGGAATTGCACCAGGTAGTTGCTGGCGGCAATGATGAGGATATGGAAAAGCACCAGCCAGAAGAGCGCCTTCTGTTGTTGCGCTGTTGTAAATTCGTACATGGAAATCTTTCGGAAAGGCTTTCAGACGACCTTCTCATGAAAAAGGTCGTCTGAAAATGCGTAAAAGGGGATGGATTATTGGCTGTCGTGTTCGAACAGGCGTTTGCGTGCCAATGCTTCGAACTCGGTACCTGCCTTGCCGTAATTGGCAAAGGGATGAATGGCGATGCCGCCGCGCGGTGTGAATTCGCCGAAAACTTCGATGTATTTCGGATCCATCAGGGCAATCAGGTCTTTCATGATGATGTTGACGCAGTCTTCATGGAAATCGCCGTGGTTGCGGAAGCTGAAGAGGTAGAGTTTCAGGGATTTGCTTTCCACCATTTTGATGTGTGGGATGTAGCGGATGTAGATGGTGGCAAAGTCGGGCTGCCCGGTCATGGGGCAGAGGCTGGTGAATTCGGGGCAGACGAACTTGACGAAATAGTCGTTGTCGGGATGTTTGTTGTCGAATGCTTCAAGAATTTCGGGAGCATAGCCGGTCGGATATTGGGTTTTTTGATTGCCCAAAAGAGAGATGCCTTGCAGCTCTTCGGTATTGCGGGACATGAGGGTTTCCTTAGTTTTTTAATGTGGGAGGTTTTCGAACCACGAAAGGCGGATTGTAATATAAGGCAGGGGTGATGTGTAACCTTTATGCAGCATCGGGGATCGTCTGAAGCTATTTGCAATTAAACGATTTGAATTGTAACCGCAATTTTAAAAAATGATTAAAAATGTAATTTTTCAAATGATTGCTTTATTTTCAGCTTATTTCTGTCAACTGCGGGTAAATGAGGCTATGTGGTAAGAACTAAGCAGGTATATGAAAGTTCTAAGAGTCGGTTTGATGGAAGACAAAAGTTGGTAGTTCGCCCGAATGCAAAATAATGTTTTATGCATAAAAAGTACCACTCGTTATTAACTTTAACCGATTGTCAGATTTTCATCAGAAGAATAGTCAATTAGATTAGTATGTTCACATAAAATAAATATTTGGTATTTTTATTCAATGATTTTTTCATCGTTGCTTCCGTCGGAAGGGCGCAGCGATTGAAGTTGGTAATTAAGAGGAATAAACCATGAGTTTTTCACAAACCGATTTGACCACGGCATTAAAAACCCTATCTGACCGCCTGCCTCATTTTTCCGAGCAGCAGACTAGGGCAGGGCGGATGTTGCGGGTTGTAACCGAACGCCTCAGTTCGCATTTGAATGATAATCTGAAAGTATATGGCATTAATGAAAACCTCTGGTTTGCCTTGATGGCGGTTTACGTCAGCCCGAACAGTGAAATTTTACCATCACGCTTGAGTGATTTGATGGATCTGACCCGTACCAGCGCGACCAGATTGTCGGACGAAATGGTCAGCCGGGGCTGGGTTGCACGCTATATCAACCAGCAGGACCGCCGTCAGATTGTGCTAAAATTGACCCCCGAAGGTGAGGTTTTTATCCAAAAAGTATGGCCGCAGGTTTCCAGTACGAGCCAAGAGGCTTGGAAAGATTTCACCGATGAAGATTACAACCAGTTGCAATATTTGTTGGGTAAGCTGCTGCGCCGGCTGGAGGGCTGATAAAGCGGATGCAGGATGTGGCGGATACCGATAATAAAACGGAGTATTCCATGAAAGCCAATCCCTACAAACAGGGAATCTGTATCGCTACCGCCATTCTACTTTCTGCCTGCGCTCAATTCGGTAAACAGGCTCCTTTGGAAGAACCTACCAATTACGGGCTATCTGAAGGTAAGTCTGCAGCCATGGTTCAAGATGCGTGGTGGATGCAACTGAACGACCCAAAACTTAACCAATTAGTTGCACTCTCTATCCGTAATGCTCCCGATTTGCGTATTGCTAAGGCGCGCTTCGAACAAGCACAAGCGCAGCTGGGAATCACTGAAGCCGCAAGCAAAATGCAAATCGGGTTGTCCGTGCGAGGGGTGGGAGCATATGTTGCCCCTAAGCCTTCATCTGGTCATATTGATACTGATCATACCTTATTATTGGCAAATACTGCTTTACAGGGTACTTGGTCGTTTGACTTCTGGGGTAAAAACCGGAAACAGGCCGCATCAATATTAGGAAAGCGAAAGGCCATTCTATACGAGGCTCATCAAACGCGTATTGATATCGCCAATGCGGTTGCATCACAATATTTCACATGGCAGATGTTGTTAATACAACAAAATCTATTATCCGAGCGTATGGAAACTGCAGACAAGATGCAGCAACTGATACGCAGAAGGATTAATGCCCGCCTGGCTTCTGCAGAATCGCTTTATCCGGTTGAAATGCAACAGCAAAGTATGCAGTTGGAAAAACTGGAGTTGGAGCGCCGAATTGCTAAAGTGCGTCATGCTTTAGCAATATTAAGCGGGACAACCCCTGACGGTTTATCTTTGTATATGCCTGAAAAAATGGCAGCAGTTCCTGTTGTTCCAATCAATAAAATCCATGCAGATTTATTGGGCTCCCGCCCGGATATTGCGTCACAAAAAGCTATGTTGGAATCTCGGTTCAATACGGTTAAAGCGACAGAAGCTGAGTTCTATCCCAATATAGAACTCAAAGTTTTGGCAGGTCTGGCACATATTGATGCTTTTAATGTTGTACGAGGGCGTACATCGGGTATGATCGGCGTACTTCCTGCCTTAAATCTGCCAATTTTTACTTCAGGAGCATTACAATCTAAGTTGGCAGGGCGGCGTGCCGAATATAATGAACAGGTAGCCCTTTATGACCGTACTGTTTTAAATGCCATGCGTGCTGCTGCCGATGCGGTTGTTGATTATCAAAATATGCAGAAACGACAAAGCATTTGGGAAAAAATGCAGGAAACTGCAGAAAGAACAGTCCGTAATGCGAATAGTCGTGTCAATGCGGGATTAGATAATGGTCTATCTGCTCTGCAAAAACAGAACGAACTTCTCCAATTAAAAATGCAGAAAGCACAATATCAAGCTGAGTCATTGATTGCATGGAGCAATTTAAATACCCAATTGGGCGGAGGGTTTAAGCTTGAACCTTTGGGACGGAATGTCTCAAAAAAAAGTACAGGTAAAAAGATACGCTGAGGAAATTAATGGCAGCTTGTTAATCAAGCTGCCATTTTTGTTTTCTCTTGATTGCTAATAGAGTATAAGTGGATTGGTAAAAACTAGGGAATGTAAAGACAGTTTTATAGAAATGCCAATATGATCCTCAACCAACGTACTATATTAGTTTTCCCTTTGGTGTATTTGAACCATAGGGATAGATTGTTTAGGAGCGATGACTAGGTTTCAAATCATGTTTTGCTTGAGAAAAACACAAAACCCGTTACTTAAAAGCAGCGGGTTTTGTGTTTTTCGGTTTTGAGTATCTGATATAAGGGGAACAGTATGTCTCGTATATGCGCACTCCGATAAGATAGGAAAATGAAGAGGGGGATCGTTGTTTAATGACTCGAAGCAGGACGGCATCCGAGTAATTGGTATTATATAATAATAGTAATTATTATCAATAACAAATTTTTAAAATTAAGATAACTTTTTGAAAGATATGAAAATTATTTTTTGGGGTTGAGTGAAGGTCAAAGTAAAAGATAAAAATATTAGGTATCTGGTTGATTTTATTGGTGTCGAATAAGATATTCTGAGCAGCCATTGGTTTGTTGGCGTACGGTATGAGACCTTTGCAAAAAAGCCTTTCCCCAAACAACCGAAACCCCAACACAGATTTTCGGCTGTTTTCGTTTCAAATATTCACCGATTTTACCCAAATACCCCCTTAATCCTCCCCGGATACCCCATAATCAGGCATCCGGGCCGCCTTTTAGGCGGCAACAGGCAAACTTAGCCTGTTAGCCGCTTTCAACAGGTTTAAACACATCGCCTTCAGATGGCTTTGTGCACTCACTTTAATCAGTCCGAAATAGGCTGCCCGGGCGTAG
The DNA here is from genome assembly GCA_003028315.1 of Neisseria mucosa. Taxonomy (NCBI): domain Bacteria; kingdom Pseudomonadati; phylum Pseudomonadota; class Betaproteobacteria; order Neisseriales; family Neisseriaceae; genus Neisseria; species Neisseria mucosa. The sequence goes on from CP028150.1 coordinate 2,584,245, forward strand.
CGGAATTTACGGTGCAGCGTCCCAAAGCTTTGTTCGACCACATAACGGGTCTTCGACAAATATCGGTTACGTTTGGTTTGCGCTTCCGTCAGTGGACGGTTGCGGCAGGCTTTGCGCATAATGCCGTCTAACAACTGATGCTCTTTCAGATGTTGCCGGTTTTCCTTACTGTCATAGCCTTTGTCGGCATAGACGGTCGTACCTTCGGCAATGCCTTCCAACAAAGGGGACAGATGGTTGCACTCATGGGTATTGGCGGGGGTGATGTGCAGTTTCTCGATATAGCCTTCCTCATCGGTACGGGTATGTTGTTTGTAACCGAGTTTGTAGAGGCCGTTTTTCTTTGTCCAGCGGGCATCTTTATCCTTACTCGGTGTGGTTTGGCCGCTGACTTGTCCTTCCTCGTCGACTTCTATGGCCTGACGCTGTTTGCTGCCGGCGGTCTGAATAATGGTGGCGTCAATGACGGCGGCGGATGCTTTCTCTACTTTTAGGTTTTTTTCGGCCAGTTGTCGGTTAATCAGTTCCAGCAATTCGGACAGGGTGTCGTCTTGCGCCAGCCAGTTGCGGTAGCGGCATAAGGTGCTGTAATCGGGGATGCTCAGTTCGTCAAAACGGCAAAACAGGTTGAAATCGATGCGGGTGATGAGGCTGTGTTCGAGTTCGGGATCGGAGAGGCTGTGCCATTGTCCGAGCAGGACGGCTTTGAACATGGACAACAGGGGATAGGCGGGACGGCCGCGGTGGTCTCTAAGGTAACGGGTTCTTTGACGATTCAGGTACTGTTCGATAGGCTGCCAATCAATCACCTGATCCAACTTCAATAGTGGGAAGCGGTCGATGTGTTTGGCAATCATGGCTTGTGCGGTTTGCCGGAAGAAGGTGCTCATGGGAAATCCCCTAAATGTCTTGGTGGGAATTTAGGGGATTTTGGGGAATTTTGCAAAGGTCTCGGTATGTATTAATTAGAAGGTGGGGTTTAGAAAGCAAATATCATTTTTTAAATAGCAGATTCTTATGAGTCTGATGGGGCTTGATTGTATCAAGTAGGGCTCTTTAATCTATCTAAATATTATCCTTAAAATAAAGCGGCCTTGCTACTTTAATGACAAGACCGCTTTATTTTCAGTAATTTAAAATTTTGATTTTAGAATAAGGAGTCTAACTGTTTATTATTGCCGGTATTGCTTGGCAAAACCGGTTCTTCTTGTAACTCTTGGCGCCCAGGGCGGCTAGAGTTTTGGGTATCAGACATATTATTGTCAGAAGGTTGACGAGTACGTCTAGATGGTTGAGTGGTCGGGTGTGGTGCTACTCCACCGTTTTCTAAGGCTAAATCGGAGCTGGTAGTCAGTCGTTCCTTCATATAATACTCACCACCATTAGAAACTATGCCTTCAGGTGCCTTCATGCCTTTGTTTTCAGTGCCTTTGAGGGCGTAACGCATATAATCTACCCAGACTGGAACTGCAATCGTACCACCGTAGCCGGCACGCCCCATGCTGCGGGGCTTGTCAAAACCAACATAAACAGCAGTTACCACTTTAGGATTGAAACCGACAAACCATGCATCTTTGTTGTCATTGGTTGTTCCGGTTTTTCCGGCAATATCGCTTCGACCTAATGCTGATGCACCTCGAGCAGTACCTGCACGAACTACATCTTGCATAATTTTATACATGATATATGCGTTTCGAGGGTCAATCGCCTGAGGAGCATTTTCTCCGGCAATTAAGGGTTGCATCTGTGCTTTCAGACGACCTTGGCTATCGTAGATTTTGTCAATCACATAAGCTGAGATTTTATATCCGCCATTAGCAAAAACACTATATGCTTCTGCAATACGGAGTGGAGTGGTTTCTCCAGTACCTAAAGCCATTGATAAACTTGCGGGAAGTTCAGACGGTTTGAAACCAAAACGTTGGGCATATTGCTGGGTATATCCAATTCCGATAGACATCAGGATGCGGATAGAAACCATATTTTTCGATGCGGTTAATGCTTGGCGCAATGTAATATAACCAGAATAACGCCCATCTGAATTTTTGGGTGACCACACGCTACCATTTGCTCCTTTTCCTGGTAGGGATATTGGGGCATCATTGATCATGGTTGAGGCTGTCATGCCTTTAGCTAATGCAGCGGAATATACAAAAGGCTTGAATGTTGAACCAGGTTGGCGCATGGCCTGAGTTGCTCGGTTAAAAGTTTTGCTATGATAGTCATAGCCACCAACTAATGCTTGAACAGCCCCGGTTTTGGCATCTAAAGATACTAATGCACCTTGCAATAAAGGTTCTTGTACAACAGTCCAGCCATTACCAATATTTTTCACTCTGATGACAGAGCCGCGTCGAATACGGTCTTCTCCCATTTTTTCATTATTAACCGCTTTGGCTGCAAAACCTAACGATTTAGCGTCAAGAGTCATTTTACGGCCATTGGGTAGTTGGATTTGTACTGCTTTCCGGGAAGCTTCCAATACAACCGCAGGAACCATTTTATCCACAGTATATAAAGTAGATAAATATTGGCTGACTGTTTCTTCAACATCATCTGTTTTGCTGAGGTCAATATAATTTTCCGCTCCTCTGTAACTGCTGCCTCGGTCAAAGTTTCTTAAGACTTTGCGCAATGCTTCGGTAGCAACACGCTGATTTGCGGTATTTACGGTTGTATAAACGTGAAAACCTTGAGTGTAGGCTTCTTCGCCATATTTTTCATATAGTTCTTGACGAACCATTTCTGCTACATACAACGCGTTTTGATCAATTTTTTGTACAAATCGCTCATAATGTAATTCTTCTTTTAATGCGTCGTCACGTTGCTGAGACGTAATCATCCCTTCTTCCAGCATATTATTCAGGATATAAGTTTGCCGCAGTTTGGCGCGTTCAGGATTCACAATGGGATTATATGCAGAAGGAGCCTTAGGTAGGCCGGCCAGCATGGCAGCCTCGGCCAAAGTCAAATCCTTAACATTTTTGTTGAAATAAATCTGCGCTGCCGAAGCAAACCCGTAAGCACGCTGCCCCAAGTAAATTTGGTTGAAGTAAAGCTCTAAAATCTTATCCTTGCTCAAGGATTGTTCAATTTTATAGGCTAAAAGTGCTTCATTAAATTTTCGGGTAAATGTACGTTCACTGCTTAAATAGAAGTTTTTGGCAACCTGTTGCGTAATAGTGCTTGCACCAGATTGAACGCCTCCCGCAACGATATTACTAATCGCTGCTCGGGCAATGCCCCAAACATCTACGCCCCAATGTTCGTAAAAGCGTTTGTCTTCTGCGGCAATAACCGCGTTCTTGAGAATATCGGGGAAGTCGTTGATTTTGGTAAATTCACGCCGTTGCTCACCATAGACGCCAATAATTTGCCCGTCTGCCGAGTAAATGGTCAATGGCATTTTGGGTTGGTAGTGTTGTAAGGAGTCTAAGGGGGGGAGTTTGGGGTAGGTTACTAAAATTGCTATAGCAATCAATCCAGTAGTAAAAATTGCTAGGCCTAACATCAAACCGATACAGGTTGTTATAATCTTTTTAATCATGACTAGGTAATAATTTTGCCATTATTGGTATTAAATAAAGTAAAATAGATATCGATTTCTATAAAACACGGCATTTCTCGTGTAAAGAGGAAGTCCTTTACGGATATCGAAACAGTTACTCACTCCTAATAATACAGGGAAATCTTATGATTGGCTTGTCAAAAAACCCTAAAAATACAACTGGTAAGGCTGGAAAGTCCTCTTCAGGGTTAAGCAACCGTTCTTCCATCGGCATCGATATTAGTCAGCATGCCATCAAGATGGTTCAGCTGTCAGGGCGTAGTTTAAACCAAATTCAGTTGGAAAAATACGTTATTACTAAATTACCTAAAAATATTGTAAAAGGTAACAAAATTCAAGATTACGACCAGCTTGTTACTTATTTGCAACATGCATATTCGCAATTACGCAGTTCTTGCAAGAATATTATTGCAGCTATCCCTCAAGGATTGGCGACGATCGAGCAAGTGGTTTATTCACAAAAAGATACTGAGTTGGATTTGGATGAATTTGCAGAATCTGAAATCTCCTCGATCGGGCCTATCGATGAAATAAACTATGATTATCAGGTCGTAGGTGCGTCTGTTATTCCAGCAGGGCAGCAGATTTTGACGGTTGCAGCGCGTAAGGATGATGTTGAGCCTATGATCGAAATGTTTGAGGGGGCGGGATTGTCCTTATCGGCGTTAGATTTAGATTTATTGGCGCAGCATAATGCCTTCGTATTTTGGATTAACCAGTACGCTCCTGAATTAACAAATGAAAAAGTTGCTATATTTGGGATTTATGCAACACAGATGTATGCGCTGATTATTCAGAATGGGCAAATTCTATACAAGCAGGAAATGCCTGTAAGTACTGAGCAATTGAACCAGTTGATTCAACGTACATATCAGGTTACAGAAGAAAAAGCTGCTCAAATGATGGTATCTACGAGCAAGCCAACTGATTATCAAACACAAATCGCAGACCGCTTCAATGTTCAAGTGGCTCAGGAAGTGCAAAGAGTACTACAGTTTTATTACACCACACAGCCGACAGATGCTTTTTCGAATGTGAAGCATATTTTATTAACTGGTTCTGCATCACAACAGACTGGTTTGGCTGAAAGCATTTTTTCGCAGACAAATACAGCGACACAATGTATTCAACCAGTTACATATGTGGAGCGAGGTGGTAAGGTCGATTTGTCACAGTTACAAGTTGATGCTTCTGCTTTGACACTTGCATTTGGATTAGCATTAAGGGGATTGTAATATGACTGAATTAATTAAAATTAACCTTCTTCCATATAGAGAAGAAATTAAGCAACGTAAAAGACAGCAATTTAAAATTTTGATGCTTTCTTCGTTATTAATAGGAGTTGGTTTATCTGCAATAGCTTATTTAGCGATCAATAATGCTATTAGTGATCAAGAAAGTAGGAATGCATTTTTGGAAGCAGAAATTACCAAGTTAGATAATGATTTAGGAGAAATAAAAAAATTACAGCAGGAAAAAGAAAACTTCTTGGCTAAAAAGCAAAAAGTCGAGGAGTTGCAAGAAAAACGCTCCCAAGCTGCATATATCATCGACAGTTTGAATGTGGTTATTCCAGATAATACTTATATCACATCTCTTGATGCAGAAAATCCGACCTCTTATAAGATTACAGGCCGAGCGATTAGCGATAATAAAATTGCCATGTTTATGCGGTCTTTGCCAAGTACAGGTATTTTTATGCAGCCAGAACTCTTGGAAATTAAGAAAATTGATAATTATCAAGAGTTCAATATTAAATCTATGATTGGTTCCTCGAGTATTCCAGTCAAGTCGGAGAGAGAAGTAATTAATGATGATTCGACGAAAGCACAGAACGGGGAGGAAAAGTAAATGGCCTCAGCTAAAGTAAAAAATTTGGATATTCAGAATTTATATTTGTTGAATCCTGCTGCAAAGTTTGTATTAGCTGCGTTAGCGATTGCAGGAGTATTGGCTGTTGGTTATGCAGCAGTATTTCGTGAACAGCTGGAAACACTCTCAACCCAAGAGGAAAGGGAAGTCGAGTTAAAGGAAACATATACGAAAAAGAGCATTGAGGCTGCAAGTTTAGATAACTTGAAAGCCGAATTAGCCTCTATTCGTTCTTCATTTGACATCTTGTTAAAACAGCTGCCGACTGATGCTGAAATTCCTACTTTGATTCAAGAATTGCACCAGGCAGGTTCAGCAAACGGCCTTCGTTTAGATAGTGTAATTCCACAGGTTCCAGTCAATGATGGGCCGATACAGAAGTTGCCGTATGAAATATCGATTACGGGCAAATATAATCAGATTAATCAATTTGCTAGAGATGTTGGTGGGTTGTCGCGGATTATTACATTAGAGTCGTTAAAAATATCGCATGTCTCAGATGGTAAAAATAGCAAAGATATTAAAAACGATACTTTGATACTCAGAGCAATTGCGACGACGTATAAAGCCCGCCCAGCAGATGAAGTAGCAGCAGAACTTGCCACTCAGCAGAGTCAGGCACAGGGGAATTCAGAAAATGGCCAAGCCAATTCTGAACAAAAATAATAAATGATAGGAAAATCATGAAAAATAAAATTTTCTTACTTACAAGTATCCTGTCATTGACGGGGTGTACACCGGCATATGACGATTTGAATGAGTGGATGACTAAGACACGTCAGGATGCTAAGTCTCATATCATTCCATTTGAGGCTCCGGTAGTGAACCCTCCGGCTGTTTATAATCCACCAGCTTACAGTGGTTTAAATGCATTCGATTTTCGACGGTTGGATAATGCACCTAAAGGTAGCAACGCTCCAAATCCCAATCGCCCAAAAGAAGCATTGGAAGCATTCAGTTTAGAAAATATGCGGTACGTAGGGATGCTGAGCAATGGCAGTAAAACTGTCGGTTTTATTGATGTAAATGGACATGTCTATACAGTTTATCCGGGGAACTATATCGGACAAAATTATGGAAAAATCCAAAGCATTACTGATGATTTGATTGTTTTGACAGAGTTGGTTGAGGATAGTTCGGGCAATTGGATTTATCGAAAGGCGGAATTGCCATTAAGCAATAATGCTGAAAATAGTTCAAATGATGCCAGTAATGCTTCAGCAACGAATTCAAACTAATTTAAGGGGTCTCACTTCATGAAAACTAAGAATATGACGAAATTATTTGCCGGCATCAGTATGATTGCAGCAGCACAAATTGCATTGGCTGGTAATATTACTGATATTAATGTATCAACTTTGCCGGATAGTCAAAAAATTATCAAAATCCGTTTTGACCGGGATGTGATTAGCCCGAGCGGCTTTGTTACATCCACTCCGTCCCGAATTGCCTTGGATTTTACCAAAACAAATATTCAATTGGCTCAACCTGTATTGGAATACGCGGATCCTTTGTTAAATCAAATTACTGCGGCTCAGAATAATGACCGATCTCGCATTGTTTTGGGATTGAATAAAGCGGCGCAATATAATACCGAAGTCCATGGTAATGAAGTATGGGTATTCGTTACAGAATCATCTGATCGAACCACAACTTCTACGGCTATTTCAAATAATGCAAATGCACGTCAGAAGGCAGGCTCGTCTGAAGCAGTTAAACAAACGGTAAATTCAGCTAATATTGACTTCAGGAAGGGTGCACATAACTCAGGTATTGTGGAATTGAATGCGCCTGATTTCACAGGAAAACCTGAAGTGAAGCAACAACGTGATCGGGTTATTATTACTCTGAAAAATTATCCGTTGCCGACACAAGCGCAACGCAGTTTGGATGTTGCCGATTTCAGTACACCGGTTAAAAATATTACGTTAAAACGTATTGGAAATGATGCTCAACTCATTATTCGCAATAATGGTAATTGGGATTTCAATACCAAAGCTGCAAATGGTCAATTTGCTTTTGAAGTAATGCCTAAGTCCGCAAGTACGGAATCAAGTGGGCTGAATGCAAATCCAAACAAATCTTTCCGCGGCCGTAAAATTTCCCTGGACTTCCAAGATGTTGAAGTACGTACCATTTTGCAAATCCTTGCGAAGGAGTCAGGGGTTAATATCGTAGCCAGTGATTCTGTGAATGGCAAAATGACACTTTCTTTAAAAGATGTGCCTTGGGATCAGGCTTTGGATTTGGTTATGCAGGCGCGTAATTTGGATATGCGCCGACAAGGCAATATTATCAATATCGCACCTCGTGATGAATTGTTGGCTAAAGATAAGGCTTTCTTGCAGGCGGAGAAAGAGATTGCCGAACTGGGGCCTTTATATTCCCAAACTTTCCAATTGAAGTATAAGAATGTAGAAGAGTTCCGGAAAATTTTGCGTTTGGACGACAACAATAGTGGAAACTCCAATGGTAGAAATACCTTGTTGAGCGGCCGTGGCAGTGCGCTGATTGATCCTGCAACGAATACTTTGATTATTACGGATAATCGAAATGTTGTAGAAAAATTCCGTAAGTTGATTGAGGAATTGGATGTACCGACTCGTCAAGTTATGGTTGAAGCCCGTATCGTTGAAGCAAAAGACGGTTTTTCGCGTGATTTGGGCGTGAAATTCGGTGTCGCAGGTTCCAAAGGACGCAACGCTTGGGGTAACTCTTGGAGTAATGCGCAAGATAACCATAATACTAATTCGGCTGTTTTGCGAGGTGATGCAAATTACCGTACATGGTCTTTGCAACCGAATATTAGCCTGCCTGCGGCAGCGGCGACTAATAATATTGCTTTGGTGCGAGCTTTGTCATCGGGTGCATTAGGTTTGGAAATTTCTGCTTCGGAAGCTACCGGTAAAAGTAAGACCATTTCTAATCCGCGTGTCCTGACACAAGACCGTAGAGAAGCTACTATTGAGTCTGGTACTGAAATTCCGTATCAGGAGGCATCTTCCAGTGGTGCAACCTCGGTATCGTTCAAAAAAGCCGTGCTGGGCTTAACGGTAACGCCGAATGTAACGCCTGATGGTCAAGTTATCATGACTGTAAAAATTACCAAGGATACACCGCAAGACTGTACAGTGGACTCTTTGATTACGAAATGTATTCAGACTAAAAACTTGAATACTCAGGCAATGGTGGAAGATGGTGGTACGTTGATCGTTGGTGGCATCTACGAAGAAGATAATAGCGATACGATTAACAAAGTACCATTATTGGGCGATTTGCCAGTGGTGGGTAATTTGTTCAAGTCCCGTGCGAAAAAAGAAGAACGTCGTGAATTGCTGGTTTTCATCACTCCGCGAATTATGGATGGTGTAGGCAGCAATCTCCGCTACTAAAATTGGAAAAGGCGTATGCTTGGAAGGGTATATGCCTTTTTTAATTGATACGAAGTAGGTAGGGAGTTTTAGGGTTTTTTGAGATCTTTGCAAAAATAGTCTGTTAGCAAAATTTATAGTCAATTAAAAATAAAATAGTACAATACTCAACTTTGAAGGTCTAACCATGGCATACTCTGCGGACTTAAGAAACAAAGCTTTAAACTATTACGAACAATGCAAAAACATCAGCCAAACCGCAGCAACGTTTAACTTGTCAAGAAACACGCTTTACCTGTGGATTCGCCTTAAAAAACAAACAGGCAGCCTAAAACATCAAGTTACCGGTCTAAATGCCGTCAAATTGGATAGGCAAAAACTGGCTCAATATGTTGGGCAACACCCGGATGCCTATCTGCATGAAATCGCCAAACATTTTGATTGTACGCCAGCCGCCGTTTGCTATGCACTCAAACAGATGGGGATGACGCGCAAAAAAAGACCACCACTTACAAAGAACAAGACCCGGCCAAAGTAACGCATTATTTGACACAGCTGGCCGAATTTTCCGACTACCAACGTGTTTATTTGGATGAAACAGGATTTGACCGCTACCTGTTCCGTCCCTATGCCCGCAGCCTGAAAGGGCAAATAGTGAAAGCGCAGATAAGTGGAAAAAGATACCGACGCTTATCTCTGGTGTCCGCACAAGTCGGCAACCGGCTGATTGCTCCGATGGTTTATCAAAATACGATGACCGGGGTCTTTTTTGAAGCGTGGTTTCAGCAATGCCTACTGCCTGCATTGACTCAAAAATCGGTGATTATTTTAGATAATGCGCGATTTCACCGTATGGGTGTTTTACGGGAAATGGCGGAAAAATGGGGACATAAGGTATTGCCTCTTGCACCTTATTCACCTGAGCTCAATCCGATTGAGAAGGTGTGGGCGAATATTAAGCGGTATCTGCGAACCGTATTGTCTGATTACGCCCGATTTGACGATGCGTTACTGTCCTATTTTGATTTTAATTAACTATAAATTCTTTGCCTAGATATACCCCTGTTTAATAAATTTTATATGTATTGTTTGGTATTCAAAAAAGGTCGTGAAAAGGTCGTCTGAAAAATTTCAGACGACCTGGGTTTATTAGAAGAATAGAAAATTCCTGATATCGGTATAAATAAGGTTGCCAATTAAAAAGGTTAGTGGGTATAAGACTAAATTTGTGTGTGAGGAAGTGGTGATGAATCGATGTGAACTGTATTTAGTTAGTGATGTTGTTGAAAGCGGAAGGATTGGTAAGCTTCATGTAGGGGATGATCAAGAAGATATTTGCCAAGAAATCAAAGGTTTTGTATTAAACCCTATGAGGATTTCTAAAAAATCAAAAATATTTTTAGATAATTATGAAAATATAATGTTCTCGTTAGAAAATAAAAAAATAATCTGTATGCAGATAAATTTTGAGAACAAAAATGCCAAATCTGTAGTTTTAAATGATTTGTTTTCAGATTTTTCCGGTATTGATGACTGGCTAAATTTTGCTGAAAAGTACAATTGGCTATGTGAGAAGAACTCTTCAATATATGTATTTAGAAAAAATAATGTTTTTATCTATGTGAATGATCAGGGTATGCTTCATTTGATATCCGTTTATTAGGCTGTTGATTTATCTAAACTTTAATTAATGTTTGGAGACCTTTGCAAAATTCCCCAAAATCCCCTAAATTCCCATCAAGACATTTAGGGGATTTTCCATGAGCACCTTCTTCCAGCAAACCGCACAAGCCATGATCGCCAAACACATCGACCGCTTCCCACTATTGAAGTTGGATCAGGTGATTGATTGGCAACCGATCGAACAATACCTGAACCGTCAAAGAACCCGTTACCTTAGAGACCACCGTGGACGTCCCGCCTATCCCCTGTTGTCCATGTTCAAAGCCGTCCTGCTCGGACAATGGCACAGCCTCTCCGATCCCGAACTCGAACACAGCCTCATCACCCGCATCGATTTCAACCTGTTTTGCCGTTTTGACGAACTGAGCATCCCCGATTACAGCACCTTATGCCGCTACCGCAACTGGCTGGCGCAAGACGACACCCTGTCCGAATTGCTGGAACTGATTAACCGACAACTGGCCGAAAAAAACCTAAAATTAGAGAAGGCATCCGCCGCCGTCATTGATGCCACCATTATTCAGACTGCCGGCAGCAAACAGCGTCAGGCCATAGAAGTCGACGAGGAAGGACAAGTCAGCGGACAAACCACACCGAGTAAGGACAAAGATGCCCGTTGGACAAAGAAAAACGGCCTCTACAAACTCGGTTACAAACAACATACCCGTACCGATGAGGAAGGCTATAGTCAATTAAAATCAAAATAGGACAGTAGCGCATCGTCAAATCGGGCGTAATCAGACAATACGGTTCGCAGATACCGCTTAATATTCGCCCACACCTTCTCAATCGGGTTGAGCTCAGGTGAATAAGGTGCAAGAGGCAATACCTTATGTCCCCATTTTTCCGCCATTTCCCGTAAGACACCCATACGGTGAAATCGCGCATTATCTAAAATAATCACCGATTTTTGAGTCAATGCGGGCAGTAGGCATTGCTGAAACCACGCTTCAAAAAAGACTCCGGTCATCGTATTTTGATAAACCATCGGAGCAATCAGCCGGTTGCCGACTTGTGCGGACACCAGAGATAAGCGTCGGTATCTTTTTCCACTTATCTGCGCTTTCACTATTTGCCCTTTCAGGCTGCGGGCATAGGGACGGAACAGGTAGCGGTCAAATCCTGTTTCATCCAAATAAACACGTTGGTAGTCGGAAAATTCGGCCAGCTGTGTCAAATAATGCGTTACTTTGGCCGGGTCTTGTTCTTTGTAAGTGGTGGTCTTTTTTTGCGCGTCATCCCCATCTGTTTGAGTGCATAGCAAACGGCGGCTGGCGTACAATCAAAATGTTTGGCGATTTCATGCAGATAGGCATCCGGGTGTTGCCCAACATATTGAGCCAGTTTTTGCCTATCCAATTTGACGGCATTTAGACCGGTAACTTGATGTTTTAGGCTGCCTGTTTGTTTTTTAAGGCGAATCCACAGGTAAAGCGTGTTTCTTGACAAGTTAAACGTTGCTGCGGTTTGGCTGATGTTTTTGCATTGTTCGTAATAGTTTAAAGCTTTGTTTCTTAAGTCCGCAGAGTATGCCATGGTTAGACCTTCAAAGTTGAGTATTGTACTATTTTATTTTTAATTGACTATATATCGAGAAACTGCACATCACTCCTGCCAATACCCATGAGTGCAACCATCTGTCCCCTTTGTTGGAAGGCATTGCCGAAGGTACGACCGTCTATGCCGACAAAGGCTACGACAGTAAGGAAAACCGGCAACATCTGAAAGAGCATCAGTTGTTAGACGGCATTATGCGCAAAGCCTGCCGCAACCGTCCGCTGACGGAAAATCAAACAAAGCGTAACCGATATTCGTCGAAGACCCGTTATGTGGTCGAACAAGGCTTCGGTACGCTGCACCGTAAATTCCGCTACGCCCGGGCAGCCTATTTTGGTCTGCTCAAAGTGAGTGCGCAAAGCCATCTGAAGGCGATGTGTTTAAACCTGTTGAAAGCGGCCAACAGGCTAAGTGTGCCTGTTGCCGCCTAAAAGGCGGCCCGGATGCCTGATTATGGGGTATCCGGGGAGGATTAAGGGGGTATTTGGGTAAAATCAGGAGCAATTAGGGGCGGAAATAGACGAAAACCTGTGTTTGGGTTTCGGCTGTTGGGGGAAAGGCTTTTTTGCAAAGGTCTCTTTTTGTTTATTTTGGAAGGAATATGGTGAAATATCCATAAATGGTGATAGCTATATTCGATGATGTATTTCTATTCCCTGATGAGTTCAATCTAGACTTGCAGAGCGAGAGATTGGGTTTTTATACACTGAGGCTACTTTCATTCTAAATTGTTTGTGACAAATGAGTGGGGCAAAGCTGCTATTACTATAAATAGGTCGTCTGAAAACATCACGTAATCTTTAATACCATCCATGGTCTTAGGTAAGCAGGGTTAAACACGATATAATCGGTATTGTCGGAAAACTAAGTATAAATAAGTGCCAACGCATGCCTGGCAGTATTCATAAATCTTGTATCGGATGAACACCTTCATGGAAAAGCTCAATGGTAATTTAATTCTTATCGGATTGATGGGGGCAGGAAAAACAACGCTGGGAAGGCAGTTTGCTCAAATGTACGACTGCCCGTTTTATGATAGTGATTTGGAAATTTGCTCAGCATCAGGTGTTTCTATTTCCACTATTTTCGAGATGGAGGGAGAGGGAGGATTCCGACACCGTGAGACTTTGATGCTGAAAAAGCTGTCGGCATTAAACGGCATTGTGTTATCGACGGGAGGTGGCTCGGTTTTGCGTGAAGAAAACCGACGTTGCCTGCGTGAGCATGGTACGGTGGTTTATTTGCATGCATTACCTGAAGTGCTGTTAGAGCGTACACGTTATGATAGCAGCCGCCCGCTTTTAAAAACGGACGATCCTTTAAAGAAATTACGTGAATTGTATACGGTTCGAGATCCGATTTATCGTGAGACCGCGCATATCGTTATAGAGTCGGAGAGTTGTGCTAAAACCCTTCGAAAATTGGTTGAATGTTTGGATGAGCGACAATTCATTGAATATGATGATTAAAAGTGTTGTCTTTGTTGATTAGGTCGTCTGAAATGTAATAAAAATGGTTTCAGACGACCTTTAGTTATATGTTTGCAGCCCTATTGGTTTTGCTTGATAAAACGTTCTTTATCTAGTCAGTTTTCAACAGAGCGGCAAGCGTATATTATTTTGCGTTGTTCCCACATGATTTATTTTGATAAGGAGTCTTCTCCTATGCGTACTTTGACTGTTCAAACTCCGTCTCATCAATATCCTATTTTTATCGGGTATGACCTTATCGGTCAGGCTGATAGTTTACTCAAGCCTTATTTGAATAAAACGGCCGCAATCATAACCAACGAAACTGTTGCGCCTTTATATCTGAAAAGTCTTCAAATGAGTTTGGACAGAATCGGTATCAGGCATTTCAGCATTATCTTGCCGGATGGCGAAAAATATAAAAACTGGCAGACATTGAACCTTATTTTTGACGGATTGATGGAAAACAGGGCCGAACGGAAAACTACACTAATTGCATTGGGTGGCGGGGTAATCGGCGATATGGTCGGCTTTGCCGCTGCCACGTACCAACGAGGTGCGCCGTTTATCCAAATCCCGACAACTCTGTTAAGTCAAGTGGATTCATCCGTAGGTGGGAAGACGGGCATCAACCATCCGCTTGGAAAAAATATGATTGGTGCGTTTTACCAACCGCAGGCGGTCTTGGCTGATTTGGAAACATTGAAGACCTTGCCGCGCCGAGAATTATCGGCAGGTATGGCGGAAGTTATTAAATATGGTGCACTTGGCGATGTTGATTTCTTTGAGTGGTTGGAACAAAACATTGAGGATTTGATGGTGCAAAACCAAGAGAAATTGACGCAGGCGGTATATCACTGCTGCAAAATGAAAGCCGACATTGTTGCCAAAGATGAAACCGAACAAGGTATCCGCGCGTGGCTTAATCTCGGCCATACTTTCGGACACGCCATCGAGGCGGAAATGGGTTACGGAGTATGGTTGCATGGTGAGGCAGTAGCAGCGGGTTGTGTGCTGGCAGGTAGATTATCCGAAGAATTTGGTAAAATTTCCGATGCGGATACACGTCGAATCGCTTTTTTAATGGATGCTGCAGGATTGCCGTCATTTCCGCCTAAATTTCCGTTTGAAAAATGGATCAGCCATATGAGCCATGACAAAAAGGTCAGTAGCGGCGTGATGCGTTTTATCGGGCTGAACCGTTTGGGGGAAGCCAATATTACTGAAGTTAGCGATATTGATATTTTAAAGCGGACTTTGCAGCCGTATTTGTAATGTGCATTCCAGTAAATATGCCGTGCATATTCATTGTCGCATGGGTCAAAAATAGAAAAGGTCGTCTGAGAGCGTGTTCATAGTCTTCGTAGCAGGACTCCCAAGAAAGCCAAAGCTACCATTTGCAGACTGGTACTCAACTTACGCTCGCAGTTTTTCCAAAGCCGCCTGTTCTTTTCCAACCAGGAAAAGCTGCGCTCTACTACCCATCGCTTCGGCAATACTGCAAAACGGTGCAATTCGTTTCGTTTGGCAATCTCTACCTCCGCACCAATCAACTCCTGTACCGACGAAGCAAATGCCTTACCCGTGTAACCACCGTCAGCAAGGATTTTTTGTATCGCACCAAGGTTATCCCGCCCACGTTCCAATGCCACCAGGCAGCCTTTTCTATCCGTAACATCCGCCGTCGTTACCGCAAGGGCATGCGGCAAACCTTGCGTGTCAACCGCTATATATCGCTTGATACCGCTAACCTTCTTGTCCGCATCGTAGCCTTTTTCCATGGCGGTATCCGTGTTCTTCACACTCTGCGCATCAATAATCAGGAAAGTAGTTGCTTCATGGCGCCCCTGCTTGCGGCGCTCCGCAACTACCTGATTTTTTTAATGCTTCCTCAAGGATGCTGATGCCACTCTCGCGTGGTTCGGTCCATCTCTGGAAGTGGGAATGCACGGTGCGCCATTTGGGGAAGTCGCCCGGCAAAGCGCGCCAGGAGCAGCCAGTGCGTTGCAGGTAGAGAATGGCACAAAAGACATCGTACAAGTCCACCTGGCGTGGCGCTGTGCGTTTACGGGCACTTTCCAGCAGGGGAAGGAGAGGCGCAAATTGCTCGCGACTGATATCGCTTGGGTAGGTTTTTCTGTTCATGCCGATATAGTGGATTAAATTTAAATCAGGACAAGGCGACGAAGCCGCAGACATTACAAATAGTACGGCAAGGCGAGGCAACGCCGTACTGGTTTAAAGTTAATCCACTATAGTTTACAGCAGAGGCTGAGACAATGGACACGTTCTGAAAAGTTATCAGACGACCTTTTATATGATTAAGGTAGGAGTGGAGTTTGTATCAAACCGAGTTTTTCATCAAAGCCAAACATGATATTCATATTCTGAACAGCTTGTCCTGCCGCCCCTTTAACTAAGTTGTCGATGACGGACAGAGCGATCCATACATTGTCAGATGAAGATTTTTGGATGCTGATACGGCAAAGGTTCGCACCGCGCACGCTGCGGGTTTCTGGTGTTGAGCCGGCCGGCATGATGTCCACAAAAGGGCTGTCCCGATAAAATTCGCGTAAAACAGCTTCCGGATTGCAACCGTCCTCAAGATGAAGGTATAAAGTGGCGTGCATACCTCGGATCATGGGTGTCAGATGGGGAACGAAGATGAAATGTTCGGCAATTCCTGGTTGCAATGTGGCGATGGTTTGCCGAATTTCGGGCTGGTGTCGGTGTCCCGTAATGCCGTAGGCTTTAAAATTATCTCCGGCTTCGCAAAGCAGTGAGCCGGTATTGGCTTTCCGACCTGCGCCGGATACGCCTGATTTACAGTCCGCAATCAGCGGCATATGTGGTTTCAGACGACCTTCTTTCAGCAGAGGGAGTAAAGGCAGTGAAACGCAGGTCGGATAACAACCGGGGTTGGCAACGATTTGTGCAGATGCGATGGCATCTCGGTTTAATTCACTTAATCCGTACACCGCTTGAGGAACAATATCCGGGCTGGCGTGCTTCATTTTGTACCAATGTTCCCATGTGGAAATATCCTGTATACGAAAGTCAGCGGATAAGTCGACGATGCGGATACCTTTTTCCAAAAGACGAGGAGCATCGTTCATGGCGATTCCATTTGGGGTGGCGAAAAAGACAATATCGCATTTTTCCAAACCGGCGTGTTCGGGTGTTTGAAAGGTCAGATCGTAGATTCCCCTCAGACTGGGAAAGTAATCGGAAACTGCTTTACCTGACTCGCTGCGGCTGGTTACCGTTGTAATTTCAATATTCGGATGACTGCTGAGAAGCCGCAAAAGCTCTACGCCGGTGTAGCCTGTTGCACCGACAACGCCGACTTTGATTTTCGAATTCATAGATTTCTCCAAGAGTAATTTTTAGATGTGGGCAGATTTGCCGGTATCGACTTCGTTCGAATACTGTTGTCCATTATAGAGGAACGGTGATGTATAGTGGAAACAGCCACTATGAGTAATACGAAACGGTACTGACATATATAAAAGAAAAGTCGTCTGAAAACATGGAAGACAAGTTTTCAGACGACCTTTAAAGGGAAACCACCTAATGGTTATTCCTGTTCATACAGAATAAATGGTGAGGAACCTATTTTATTTTAAACAGTTATAGAGCAATCTCTACTCAAAACAGCAATGAAGTAGGATCTCCGTCTGCCGGCAGATCATATTTTGGATAGGAAGGTGTAGAAGCTGCCGGTGGAGAGGTGTATTCGGCAGCTTTGGGTTTTCTCGGTGAGTATGCCGAAGCTGCTTTCGGAGTCGGAGTATCTTCCGCATCTATTTCGATTTCAGAACCGGCGGGCAATACTTCATCTTTCACAGGGGTGGGTTTCGGCATGACTTTCGGTTTGCTGAAGGTACTGGAGCCGCTCATCCATGCCAAGGATTTCAGCGGGGTTTTCAATTTGACGCCTTTAGCACAGGTCAAACAGTTTGCCGCCCCGGTACGCGCCTTCAAAATTGCATCGATACGGGCGGCATTAATCGTTTTGCTGTGCGCCTTAGCCCAAGCGGCAATACTTTTTTTCAGGGCATCGGTATCGAGGTTCTTTTTATTGTAAGGATCGCGATATGCAGCCAGCCAAAGATTTTTATTGGCATCTTCGTTGAGGCTGGCAAGTTGGTAAATGACGGAAGCAGGGGCGCCGGTTGCGATGGTTTTTGCAAACTCAAGCGCATCCGGAGATTTCATTCGCACGCAACCGTGGCTGCGGACACCCGGTACGCTGGCAGGCGCGTTCGTGCCGTGAATGCCCAAACTGAATTTCGGGTCGCCCAAACGGACAAAAACAGGACCCAGAGGATTATTGGGGCCGGGAGGTACGGATTTGACGCCGTCTCCGCGTTCTTTCTGAATAGATTTCGGAATGTGCCAAGTAGGATTAAAAGCTTTGGCTCCGATTTTGTGTTCCCCAAGGTTGGTTTGGGTCATGGCTTTGCCGACAGCAACAGGATAAATTTTTGTTAGTTGTCCGTCGGTATAGAGGAACAGACGCTGTTGCGGAATGTTGATGACAACATGTTGACCTTGTGAAACGGGCGAAACATCAGGAACGGGTGTGTTGGCAGTTGCGTAGGCGGTCAGAGCCGCGAGGCTTGTACTGAAGAGAATTTTTTTCATGTTTTAAAATTTAAAAAGGGGGGGAGGAAATATTTCGGGCAATCATACCTGAATCTTTTTGGTTTTGTGCGAGAATATGCGTTTTTGCAAACAAAATGTGCCCTGTCGGGCAAAATGGATTTTCTTGATGAAGATGCGGACAGATAACAGGCAATATGAGAGCGAGGCGGATATTTTTTCTTTGGATTATGAAGGAAGAGGTGTCGCGCGCGTTAATGGTAAGGCATTGTTTATTGAAGGAGCGATACCGGGTGAGCGGGTGCGGTTTGAAATCATCCGTTCGAAAAAACAATTTGATGAAGCACGGGTCATTGACATTACCCGATATTCGGAAAATCGAGTTGAGCCGAAGTGTAGGTATTTTGATACATGCGGTGGTTGTTCAATACAGCACATTGATTCGACAGCCCAGATTGCATTTAAACAACGCATTATGGAAGAGCAGTTGGAACGCATCGGCAAAATCCGACCCAAGCAGATTCTCCCAGCTATATATGGAACACCATGGCATTATCGGGAGCGTGCCAGACTGAGTATTTCAAAGGATGCAGGTGGTCGTCTGAAAATCGGTTTTAAGGCAAAAAAGAGTCATGAAGTGATTGATGTCGATTCATGTATGGTGTTGCCGGCTCATATTTCTGAGAAGTTGCCAAAAATAAAGCAAATGTTGCAAAGTTTGATAGATTTGGATTTGCTATTCATTGAGTTTTTTAATAGCGAAAAACTAACGGTTTTGAACATTTGTTCCGGAAAAAAACCGCCTAGTCAAAAATTGAGACAACTTGAAAAATGGTTTGATACGATATTCGGTCATGAGAAAAAACAGTGGCAGATTTGGCTGCAAGCCCGAAGACAGGAGGCCCAGCCATTCTATCCGAAAGATTGTCAGCCTTTGGGATATGCTTTACCTGAGTTTGAGGTTGAAATGCCGTACAAACCCGGGGATTTTACCCAGATTAATGCAGGCTTAAATGGAGTGATGGTTGGCAGGGCTTTGAAACTTCTAGATATTCAGAAAAACGAGCGTATTGCAGATTTGTTTTGCGGGCTTGGAAACTTCAGTATTCCTATGGCAAAAAGCGGGGCTGAGGTAGTTGGAATCGAAGGTGAAGGTTCGTTGGTTAAGCGAGCACGAAACAATGCTTCGGCTAACGGTTGTTCCGATAGGGTATCCTTCTTTGAAGCGGATTTGTTTGAAACAGATGAGGTTGTGGTAGCGTCATGGGGTCAATTCGACAAGATGTTGCTTGATCCCCCGAGAGGCGGTGCCTATGCTGTTGTCAAATCACTACATGCTCCGTATTTGCCGGTAAGGATAGTATATGTTTCTTGCAATCCGGCAACCTTTGCCAGAGATGCGGAAGTGCTGGTAAATAAGGGCTATAAGCTGAAATTGGCAGGGGTAATGAATATGTTTGCACAGACTTCGCATGTCGAATCTATAGGTGTCTTCGATTTGGAAAATAGTATATAGGTATTTGCAAAATGGTTTTTTATGTAATTATCGGTTGAATCATGTTATCATAATTTACTCAGAAAATAAGATGATTCGGCAATTTTGATGGTTGCTGGATATGAATATAAAATATAGTTTGTTTGCTGCTCCACAGTAACGGGAGGTGTTCTTGGATTATTCACTTTTAATCGTATTGTTGGCGCTTTTGTTGGTTGTATTGCTGTTTATCCGCTTCAAACAAAGCGGAACGACACATAAAAAAACAACTAAGGTTGCCAAATCATCAATACATCATAACAAATCAAATCAAAAAGATGAGGATGCTCTCACTCCTGATTGGATGGATCAGGTCAATCAATCCGTTTCTAATACTGAACAGCAAGATTGGGAATGGGGTGGTGGAGAGACCTCTGGCTCAACAGCATCAGTATCTGCCCAGGAAGTTGATCCTCTGACTGAATATCAGGTGTACAAACAGTTCGGTTATGAAAGCAAGGCTGCGGAGTCTTTAGCCGGGTATCTGAACGGATTAGGTGATGGAGCTCCCGAAAAGCTGGTTCATGAATTAATCGGGCTGAGTCTCCGTGTCGGTAATATCGATATGTTGGCTGATGCTTTGGAAAAACACGGATTGGTTTTGCCTGAAGAGAGCTTGGCTGAATACGTTAAGATCGGTTTAATGACTGAGCCGACGCACTTGCGCCTGCGGGTTTTGGCGGAGGAACGTTTGGGATGGAGCTTGCAGGAAATTGAGCGCAGAATTGGCGAACCTTCAGGAATTGAAGATTCTTCAGAATCGGATTCAACTTCTTCAGATGATGTGCAGCACACTTCTCCAACTTCTCAAGCTTCAAAACGTTCTTTAATCGTGTTGGGAAAAAAAGAATTTAATGACATCACCCCTGAGGAAATGGGTGCAGTTATTGGGTTTGTTAAGCCTGAGCATGGTGCGAAAATTTTGAAGGATAAGGTTGATTATAAAACGGCCGTACAACAATACAACCGTGCTATTCAAACCTCTTCTAAACCTGCCAGCTTAATTATTGATGCTTTGAAATTGGACTACCAAAATGAAGAAATTGGTCAGTTTGCGCAACATTTGTGGAAGCTTTATCACTCACTCGGCCAATATGGCCGCCAAGTGAAAGAACGTATGCTCGGCTGGGGATATAGTCTAGGCTATCATGAGGTTTTTGATGATTTGGAAAAGGGACCAAATGAGAACCGCGTAAAAGAAATCGGTTTGGCCAGAGGTTATTTGCAACCTACTTCTTTGCAAATGAAGGCAAAATACCGAGATTTGGTACAAAAAGACTCGTCCGTTATCAGCATGAATTCTTCACCTGCTGATGAGGCTCTAAAAGAAGTCGAGTCGCTATTGATGTATGGTCAGTTAGATTTGGCTGTTGATACTTTGGAGCAGGCTGTACTGCAATATCCGCAAGAGTCTCAGCTATATATCATGTTGTTTGATCTTTACGAAAGAGTTGAAGACTGGGCACGTTTGGAACATTTCTTACGCATCTTGCGTGAACGCGTTGTCAGTTTGCCGGAAGAGGTTATTTTGGCTATGAGCCGTTTGCTTCAACGCGTAAATCAATATTCAAAAAAATAAAATAACATTTAGAGAGTACCATCTATGGACAATCTGTTACCTAAAATTAAAACCATACGGGTTATGCTTCGTGATATGAATGAGCAGCAGGAAGCTGTATTCCGTATGGCTTTCAAAATGCACAATACGACGAATTATCAAATTATCGGTACGGATTCTGCTGAAAAGCCGGATTTGGTTCTGGTAGATACAGATACGGCTGA
This sequence comes from Neisseria mucosa, assembly GCA_003028315.1. NCBI lineage: Bacteria > Pseudomonadati > Pseudomonadota > Betaproteobacteria > Neisseriales > Neisseriaceae > Neisseria > Neisseria mucosa. The sequence goes on from CP028150.1 coordinate 2,605,686, forward strand.
CGGTATTGAGACTTGGAAAACGTTAAAAACCGAATATTCCGATATTCCAGTTGCGATGTTTTGCTCACAAGAACCTTCCGTGGAAACGCCATATCTCCCTAAACCGGTCAAATTTGATACCTTGTTTCCTGTATTGAGAAGTTTGGCTCAAGGTGGCAATGTTTTTAATCCTGCTGATAGTGAGGCAGCAAAACAAAATACTCAGGGTAATGGTAGTACAGAAGGGCGAAAAGCAACAATCAAACGGTTTAATCCGAATAAAGGATTGTTGGGAGCATTGAAGTTCGCTAGTCAAGGCCATCAGGATATTGCCGTTTTACATGAGGGCAAGCCGGTATTGATAGTTTTCCCAAGTATTCAGCGTGTTTTGTTGACTGTTAATGCGCATGATTTGGAGGGGCTTTGTAAAGATGATAATCTTTCTGTGGTATGCAAAGTAGTACCTGATAATCCTCAATGGAAGGAGAAAGCCAAAGTTACCATTATGTCTTGTCTGTGGCAGATGGCGATTTGGACTGCACAAGGTCGTCTGATTTATCCGATGACCCCTCAAACTATTTTTACATTGAAACGCTGGCCCAATCTGACCAGGCTGGCTCCAGTCCCTGAATCTATGAGGTTATCTGCCTTTCTAACTAAAACATCGGTTAATCTGAATATCCTCTATAAGGTTATGCCGTTGGAGATGCCTGATATATTGAATTATCTTGCAGCTACCTCCGTAACCGGTTTCTTGGCAACGGACACTGAATACGCACACAATCAGACTAATGTTTCCGAACAAGTTGATGTAAATAGCAATGTGCCTGATAGTCAGATGGTAAAAGATGCTGAGAAGATTGCAGGACCGTCGCAAGAACAGCCACGCGGACTGCTGCAACGATTGATGCGTAAGTTATTGGGAAAACGATAAGAAGGACATGTAATGAAGGAAAATAAGATTATCTTTACCGGTCCGGTCGGAGTGGGTAAAACAACAGCTATTTCAGCTTTGTCGGATGAACCTCCTGTGCAAACGGACGCATCAGCTTCCGATATGACATTGGTGCGAAAAGGTTATACTACTGTAGCAATGGATTATGGAGTTATTCATTTGGATGAAGAGGTGAAGGTCCACCTTTATGGTACACCGGGGCAGGAACGCTTTAATTTTATGTGGGAGATTTTAAGTCAAGGTAGTATGGGTTTGGTTCTACTTTTGGATAATACCCGTACTAACCCACTAAAAGACCTGCAATTTTTCTTAGAGGCTTTCCGTGAATTATTGAAAAAAGCCCCGCTGGTTGTCGGTGTCACCAAGATGGATATTCGATCACTGCCAAGCGTTGACGTTTATCAGAAATACTTGGCTCAAAACAATTTTAATGTGCCGGTATTTGAGATTGATGCTCGAAGAGAAGATGATGTAAAACAATTGGTAAGTGCAATGTTGTTCTCAATCGACCCGGGTTTAGAGGTATAAAATAAATGGAATCGACTCTTTCTTTACAATCAAATTTATATCCTAAAGTTACACCGGCAGGGGCATATTATGCGGTGACGAGTGATACTCCCAGTGCCAGCCGCACTTTGTTATATAGTTTGTTGAAAGCAAGCCCGACAGAGGTTATCAGCAGTGAGAAAATTTTGGCATGGGCAGATACCAGTGATATCAATACCGCTTTGAATTTGCTGTACCGCCTACAACGCCTTGAGTTTTTGTATGGTGATGAAAATGCCAGTAATGAGGATATGCATCTTACTGACGAGCAATTGCCTTCTGTATTGGAGCAACTTTCAAGCTCAGGTAAGGCATTATTGGCAGACGAGAACGGATTGTATTTTGCAAATGCGAATTTCCATCACGAGGCTGCCGAAGAGTTGGGGCTTTTGGCCAGTGAAGTGACAAAGATGGACAGCAGCCATCGCCTATTAATCCGTAATAATCTGCATATTAATAATAATGCATGGGGTATTTGCGATCCTTCAGGACAAAGTGAGTTGACTTTCTTCCCCTTATATATCGGTAATACCAAGTTGATTTTGGTTATCGGCGGTATGCCTGATTTGAACAAGGAGGCATTTGTAACCTTGGTCAAAGTTTTATACCACCGCTATGGAAGCCGTTAACACACTAGATACCGATTATTATTTTAGAATGGAATATGTATGCAACAATTATTGATTTCTGTATTGAGCGATTTGAATAATACCTCTCCTGATATTACTGCTTCAGCCGTTATTTCTACTGACGGTTTGCCTATTGCAACTATGCTGCCGTCGCATTTAAATGCAGACCGTGTTGGTGCAATGTCAGCAACATTGCTGGCATTGGGTAACCGCTCCGTCCATGAGTTGGCTTGTGGTGAGCTTGATCAGGTTATGGTGAAAGGGAAGACAGGTTATATTTTGCTGAGTCAGGCAGGAGAAAACGCTGTTTTGGCTTTGATGGCAAGAGAAAGCGGTAAGCTGGGCTTGATTTTGTTGGATGCCAAGCGTGCTGCGAAGCATATTGCTGAAATTCTATAAATTCCGGTATTTATCTGTATTTTGGGAACTTACACCATTGTATTTTTAAAATAGTGTTGACGTAAGTTACTTCTTTCTCTATAATCCAAAATCTTTCCCCGATAGCTCAGTCGGTAGAGCGACGGACTGTTAATCCGCAGGTCCCTGGTTCGAGCCCAGGTCGGGGAGCCAAATATAAAAGCCTGATTGTTTCAGGCTTTTGCCTTATTCACTAAGAGGTCGTCTGAAATATTTCAGACGACCTCTTAGCTTTTATGATGTTTTAAATACGACGCATCCTTATTTATAGAAAATTTTCCAATCAGGAATACACAGCCTAATCCTTGGTTACTCAAGGAAAATAGTGGTTTAAGAACGTTTAGCGTTTAATTATGATGCTTGTACTGTTTCCTGGTTGCTTTTTATTAGATATGTTCATTTACTAAATATAAGAAAATGTATAGGGTATAGGATAAATGTGTAGGAATTTTGAAGCAGTATAAGGGGGACGACCTTCAATAATTTTTGTGTTTTTTCATCAAACGACATCTTCTATAGGGAAATCCTCACAAAGCTTCCAGCATTGTTATGTTTCCCGTCTTAATCCTGTTGCTTGGTGAACAAAAAAAGCTACTTGGAAAATTAAATGTTGGTAAATTCAAGGAAATCTTGGAAGTATTTTATGTTTGTTTTTAGCAGGCAGAGTTGATGGATGATGAGATGGAAATGAATGAAAAAAGAGTGATGACATTAGATGACTGGATACGGCAGTCTCCACTACCGCGCATAGAGGCACGTATGCTTTTGCAAAAGGCAGGAGGTTACAGCCGTGTTCAATTAATAACGCAGGGAGCAGAAGCGATTCCGGCAGATGTTTTCGTACGGCTAGAGAGTTTGGTGGAGCGTCGTCTGAATGGTGAACCAATGGCTTATATCATGGGTGGTCGAGAGTTTTATGGCCGTTGGTTTGAAGTCTGCCCTGATGTTTTGATTCCCCGTCCGGAAACCGAGCATTTGGTTGAAGCGGTTATCGAACATCTTCCGAAAAACGGACGGGTTTGGGATTTGGGTACCGGTAGCGGAGCGGTTGCCGTTACGGTGGCATTGGAACGGAAGGACGCAGAAGTACGCGCGTCTGATATTAGCAGGCAGGCTTTGGTTGTTGCCCGTCGAAACGCAGAAAATTTAGGTGCAGCAGTTGAGTTTGCATCAGGATCATGGTTCGATACAGATAAAACGTCGTCTGAAGACAAATATCGTTTCGATATTATTGTTTCCAACCCTCCTTATATTGAGGCAGATGACAGCCATTTGAATCAAGGAGATTTGCGCTTTGAGCCTCAAACGGCATTGACCGATTTTGCCGACGGCTTGACCTGTATTCGGGAGCTGGCACAGCGTGCGCCTGAATTTTTGAAAGAGGGCGGGTGGTTGCTGTTGGAACATGGATATAACCAAGGTGGGGCAGTACGGCAGATTTTGTCGGAAAATGGTTTTACGGAGATTGAAACCCGACAAGATTTGGCAGGTTTAGACAGGCTGACTTTGGGCATCAGGCGACATATTGAATAAGAGTTTTGGTGGTTTGAATGATAAAAAAACAAACGTCAAACCCGTACACGCCAATACAGCCCGGAATTTAAAAAAGGTCGTCTGAAAACCCAATTTTTGGTTTTCAGACGACCTTTTTTTAAGATTACGCCTTACAAATCAAATTCAGCCACGACCGGCGCATGGTCGCTCGGGCGTTCTTGCGCGCGCGCGTCCAAATCGACATAAACGTCTTTCAGCACGGCAGACAGGGCGGGGCTGATGAGTTGGTGGTCGATGCGCAGTCCGAGTTTGCGTTGGAACATCGCGCCGCGATAGTCAAACCAAGTGTAAAACGCGCCTTCGGGGTGGATTTGGCGCAGGCTGTCGGTCAAGCCCAAATCCAACAGATTTTTGAACCACTGTCTTTCGATGGATGAGCAGTGGATTTTTTCATGCCATTTTTCAGGATCGTAGCAGTCGGCATCGGCGGGCGCGATATTGAAGTCGCCGAGCAAGACCAGTTTTTCGTGGCGGGTCATTTCGTCGCGGACAAATTCAGTCAATGCGGCAAACCATTGTTCTTTATATTGGAATTTCGGGCTGTCGAGGGCTTCGCCGTTGACGCAATAGACATTGATGACGCGCACGCCGTTGACGGTTGCGGCGATGAGGCGGCGTTGCGGGTCGTCGGGTAGGGCAGGCAGGCCGACGTGCACGTCTTGCGGTTCGCTGCGGCTGATGATGGCGACGCCGTTGTAGGTTTTTTGTCCGCTCCAAACGCTGTGCCAGCCCATCATTTGCAGGGCGGCAGCAGGAAATTTGTCTTGGTCGAGCTTGAGTTCTTGCAAGACGAGGATATCGGGCTGATGGTCGGCAAGCCAGTTTTGCACCTGCGGCAGGCGCACGTTGAGGGAATTGACGTTCCAAGTGGTGATTTTCATGCGGATTCCGTGTGTGAGGGTCGTCTGAAAAGCGTTTCGGGCTTTTCGGGCAAAATAAGGACAAAACAAAAGCGGTTCATGAAAACCGCTTTTGTTGGGTAAACGGGACGCTATTGTAACATCAGGGAATTTCGGCGGCTGCCGGTTTTGAAACAAAAATCCGTTTGAGAAAACAAGGCTCAACAGCCTTTAGGCGGCTTTACGGTTTTCCAAATGGCGCAACGTATCGAGGATGACGGCGGCTTCTTCGGATACCAGCCGGTATTCGATGATGCGGTGGTAGCGGGTGAAATCGATCAGACCTTCGGAACGCAGGCGCGCGAGATGGTTGGAAACGGCGGTTGCAGGTTGTCCGAGCGTTTCGGATAATTCGGCGATGCTGCGTTCGCTGTCCATCAGCATGAACAAAATGGTCATGCGTTCGGGGTTGGCGATGAGTTTGAGAAGGGAAGAGAGACGTTTGGTTTCCATGATGTATGCCTTTCTATTCGTTAGCTTGATTTGAGGAGTATTACAAAAAGAATATGATTGTGATTCTTTTTATATTTCTAAGAAATTTCAAATGCTTATGTTTGTAAGTGTACCGCATTCAGGTGCAAAAGAGAGCATATGCGTTTAAATTTGCCGTAAATAATTGTTGTTTGGGCAAATCCCGAAGTATTTTAAAATGGGTAAAAGGGACGATTTTTTAGAAATGAAAAACAGGCTTAATCTATATGAAAATAAAAACAGCAGAAGTATAGAATTAGGGTTTTATAAAAAATATTTATAAAACAATTAAATATAAAAATAAAACTGTTCTTCGGTATTTGTATTGATAGTGGTTGGCTGTTTTGGAATATTAACGAAGTTTTAGGGAAAGTCTTATCGGTACGTTTTTAGTCTGTAAAAATTTTACAACAGTTACTATCAATTTTGTTATTTGATTTGAAGGTGCATCTTGATGGCAACGGCGTGCAGGCAGTCAACGAGGTATCGACTGCCTGCGTATTCGGCTATACAATCCGACCACCTTTCTTTGGTATACCTTTATGTATATTCTGATTACCTTTTTCTTCAAACTCTTCGCCGCCATGCCGCTGCGCCTGCTGCACGCATTGGCGGGCGTGTTGGGCTGCGCGGTTTATTATCTGCGCCGTGAGGATCGCGAACGCGTATTTGACAATATGCGGACGGCCGGTTTGCAGCCCGATGAAGCGGCGGTCAAGGCTGTGTTCCGCGAAACGGTCAAAGGCGGGTTGGAATTGCCCGTGGCTTTTTTCAGACGACCTGAAAGCATAGAAAAATTGTTTGTAGAAGTACGCGGATGGGAACATGTACAGGCTGCGTTGGATGCGGGCGAAGGATTGTTGTTTATTACCCCGCACATCGGCAGCTACGACCTTGCCGGACGATATATCAGCCAACAGCTTCCTTTCCCGCTCACGGCGATGTACAAACCGCCGAAGCTCAAAGCAATGGATGAGGTCATGCAGGCGGGGCGCGTACGCGGCAAAGGTAAAACCGCGCCGACCAGTATTCAAGGCGTTAAACAGGTCATCAAAGCTTTGCGTGCGGGCGAAGCCACCATCGTTTTGCCCGACCATGTCCCCGCACCCGAAGAAGGCGGAGACGGTGTGTGGGCAGAGTTTTTCGGTAAACCGGCTTTTACTATGACGCTGGCAGGCAAGCTCGCACAGGTAAAAGGGGTCAAGGCATTGTTTTTCTGCGGAGAACGCCTGCCGCAAGGACGCGGGTTTGTCCTACATATCGAACCCTTACGCGGCGAACTGAACGGCAATAAAGAACACGATGCGCGGGTAATCAATGAAAATACGGAATATTGGATACGCCGGTTCCCGATGCAGTATCTGTTTATGTACAACCGCTACAAACAGCCCGCAGGTGCGCCGGAGCCTCCCGGGCATGGGTGAAAAAATGTGAAAGGTCGTCTGAAAACCTGGGGTTTGAGTTTTCAGATGACCTTTTTTAATCATTTTTGTGGACGGATTCCACGCGACGGTGCTTGTGTTGTCGGCAGACACCGTAGTGAGGGCTTTGTCCGCGAGCCACTCAAAATTTCAAACATCTGTCCGTCAATTATCTTCGTGGGTAGAACCCACGTTACGGATACCGAGTCAGCCAAAACCGATAGAAAGTTCAAATATGAAAGGTCGTCTGAAACCTACATCGGGTTTTCAGACGACCTTTTTGCGTCAATCATTTTCGTGGACAGAGTTCACGCTACGGCAATTGTGTTGTCAATAAACTTTGTAGCGTGGGCTTTGCCCACGAATCGCTAAACATTTCAGACGACCTTTCCTACACCTTCCCACATCGGCAATATCAGGCTTCACTTCTGTCCGCTTTGTTCCACCTGTCGTTTGAAGCGTGTGCCTGCGGCGTGGTAGAAGGGGCGGGGGGAGAATTGGCGGGAGACTTGTGAGGCGAAGATGCAGGCGATGAGCAGCCAGAAGAGGAGGTTTTGTCCGCCGGTCATTTCCATCACGACGACGGCGGAAGTGAGCGGGGATTGGGTGGCACCGGCGAGGAAGGCTGCCATGCAGATGAGGACGAGAACGTGGGTGCCTTGGTCGAGTCCGGTGAGGATGGCGATGTGTTCGCCCAAGACTGCGCCTATGGTCAGGGAGGGGGTGAAGATGCCGCCGGGCGTACCTGTCCAGTAGGTCAGGACGGTGGAGAACCATTTGGCGGCGGCGAGTCCGGCGGGGGCTTCGTGGATGCCGCGCAGGGCTTGGGCGGCTTCGTGGTAGCCTGTGCCGTAGGTTTTGCCTTGGTAAAGCGTGCCGATGGCGGCGAGCAGGATGCCGATGAGGGCGGCGGTAATCAGGGGGTGGCGGCGGATGTGTTCGCGCCATTTGGCGGGGGCGAAGGCGGTGGCGCCGAGATACAGGGTGCGTCCGAACAGTCCGCCTGCGATGCCGCACGCGAGTCCGCAGCCCAATACCCAGCCGAGCATATTGTCGAGCGCGCCGCCGCTGAAGCCTGAAAAATAGGGATTGTTGCCTTGGATGGCGACTTGGATGAAACCGGCGGCGAGGACGCCGAGCAGGATTTGCCGCTCCCAACGCAGCATGACTTCGCGCCCGAGTTCTTCGATGGCGAAAATCACGCCTGCCAGCGGGGCGTTGAACGCGGCGGCAAGCCCGCCTGCCGCGCCTGCGGCGATAAGGTCGTTTTCCTGCATGCCGCGAAAGGCGAAGCCGTGTTTTTTGCACCATGCGCCCCACGCGCTCATGACTGCCGCGCCGACTTGGACGGACGGTCCTTCACGCCCGACGGATGCGCCTGCAAACATGGCAAGGAAAGTCAGCGGGATTTTGAGGAGGGTTTCGCGGAGGCGGATCAGGCGGGTTTTGTTGGCGCCGTAGGGCAGGGCGAGGCTGGCGAGCACTTGCGGGATGCCGCTGCCGGAGGTGTAGGGGGCGAAACGGCGGGTGATCCAGACGATGAGTGGCAGCCCGAAGGGTAGGGCGACCCAGGCAAACCAAGGATATTTTTGCACCAGCTCCGCATTCATTTCTAACGCGAAATCTGCCATCCAGGCAAACAGGAGGGCGGTCAGCGCGACCAATGCCGAACCTGCCAGCAGGAACAGAAAAGCAATGCTTTTACGCGAGATGCGGCGGGTTTGGTGGATTTTGTGCGTGATGTGGTAGGCGGGCGGTTTGGTCGGCATGGTATGCGGAAGTGTGGAAAAGGTCGTCTGAAAAGGGTTATTGCGGAAGGTGGTTCGCCAATGCGCTAAGATAGCCAAAAACGAAAGACAGCAACAATGACGAAGCGATGCCGACACCCCAGTAAATACATTGGTGCTGCGTAGGTTTGTCAGTGGTGGCACGCAGCAGTTTGAAATAGAGTGCGAACGTGGCGGATGAGATGGCGGCAGTCAGTAACAAGCTGAAGGGGGAAAAGGAGGAATGAAGAACGTACCCTATCAGTGTCATTGTCATGGCATAAAGCACACCCGCGCCTACTGCCCATTTCCAGATGGGATAGGGCTTGTCGGGAAAGTCTAGTGTTCCTGAAGCTTGAAGTCTGCCTAATGTTAATATGAATATAATGTCTAACATGATTATTGCCTTGGAGTAAGCTGTTTTTGTGTTTCAGACGACCTCGGGGTCGTCTGAAAAAAGAGGGGGTAGCCTATTGCCCCTCCAGTCAATGCATAATAAATAAGTTTGCCAAAGAAAACAATTTTTCGGTCAGTAGGGTTAAGGCTATACCTGAAAGAATGCCCAGTCCCCAATAGATAAACCGGCGGCGTTTCGGGTTGGATGTGGTACGCAACATTTTGAAATACAGAAGCAAGCAGCCGAACATGCAGATAGTTTGAAATAGAATGAGGGGGAGGCTGTCAAAGGCTTTGGAAATCGAATCAGAAAGGCTGCTTGTCACTGTGCGTATACATAAATAAATCAAAGCCGAGCCTGCCGCCGAATGCCAAAAGGGGACGGGCGAGTCGGATGAGTCGGGTGTCCTGTGGGGTTGAAGCCTGCCGAATAACAATATAAAGACAATGTCAGACATAATGAGTCGCCTTAACGTAAGCTGTTTTTGTGTTTCAGACGACCTCGGGGTCGTCTGAAATGTTATGGTGCGGCGATATGGGGCAGTATAGTGAATTAACTTTAAACCAGTACGGCGTTGCCTCGCCTTAGCTCAAAGAGAACGATTCTCTAAGGTGCTGAAGCACCAAGTGAATCGGTTCCGTACTATCTGTACTGTCTGCGGCTTCGTCGCCTTGTCCTGATTTAAATTTAATCCACTATACCGAGCTAAGGTGTGTCAGTACGTTGATCATCCGCAACGCCGAAGCGGCTGCCATACCCCGGTAAACACAGTGATGCAGCAGAACAGTATGGGCTTTCTCAAATAAAGCCCGCGTTACGGTTTGCGCTTGGTCTAAAGGTCGTCTGAAACGGTTTTCAGACGACCTTTTTTCGTACTGCCTTAACCTGTATTGCGCAAACCTTGTGCCACGCCGTTGATGGTCAGGTGCACCATCAGGAGGGTGTGCGGGTCGTGCGGGTCTTTGCGCAGGCGTTTGAGCATGGCGACTTGCAGGCCGTTAAGCGCGTTCAGGTACGGAATCCGCAGGGCAAGCGAGCGGGCAAGGCTGCGGTTGTCGCGCAAGAGTTCGTCGGTTTGCAAAAGGTCGAGCAGGGCTTTGCGGCTGCGTTGGTATTCTTCCTTAATCATGTCGAAGATGACGGCGGCTTTTTCGGGCGATTCGCTCAAGCCGGCGTAGTTTTCGGCGAGGGTGATGTCGGTTTTCGCCATGACTTGTTCCATATTGGAGAGCATGGCTTGGAAGAAGGGGTTGTGGTGCGCGTGTTCCTGCAGGGCGGCAAGGGTTTCGGGTTTGCCTTCGCACAGGCTTTCCACTGCGCTGCCGAAGCCGTACCACGCGGGCAGCATGAGGCGGTTTTGCATCCATGAGAACACCCACGGTATCGCGCGCAAATCCTGTATCCGCGCCAAAGTTTTGCGGCTGGCGGGGCGGCTGCCGAGGTTGAGGGTGGCGATTTCCTGTATTGGGCTGGTTTGCAGGAAATAGTCGATGAAGTCTGGGTGGGTAATCAGCTCGCGGTAGTATTTGAACGATACGTCCGACAATGCCTGCATGAGCGCGGGTTCGGGGTCTTTTTGATCGGGCAGCAGGCTGGCTTCGAGCGTGGCGGCGACGAGGGTTTCGAGGTTGCGCACGGCGTTGCCGGGGTCGGCGTATTTTGCGGTGATGACTTCGCCTTGCTCGGTGATGCGGATTTGTCCGGCCACGCTGCCCGCCGGTTGGGCGAGAATGGCTTGGTAAGACGGGCCGCCGCCGCGTCCGACGCTGCCGCCGCGGCCGTGGAAGAGGCGCATACGGACATCGTATTTTTTGAAGAGTTCGACCAAGCCCAATTCCGCCTGATAGAGGCACCAAGAGCTAGTAACGTAGCCGCCGTCTTTGTTGGAATCGGAATAGCCGAGCATGATTTCTTGAATGTTGTCGCGGCTTTGCAGCAGGTCGCGGTACCATTCGTTGCTGAACATGGTTTCCATGACGGGGCAGGCGTTTTCGAGGGCTTCGATGGTTTCGAAGAGGGGGACGATGTTGATGCGGCTTTGCGGTTTGCCGTTTTCAACCGTCAACAGGCCGCTTTCTTTAAGCAACAGCGCGAGGGCGAGCAGGTCGCTGGGCTGTTCGCAGTTGGAGATGATGCTTTGGGTAACGGCGTTTTCACCGAATTCGTCTTTGATGTTGCGCGCTTCGTTAAAAATCGCCATTTCGCGGCGGGTGTGTTCGCTGTAAGTGATGAACGGGCTGGACAGCGGCCGCTGGTGTTTCAGCTCGCGCAGCAGGACGGTTTGTTTTTCCGTTTCAGACAAGCTGCCGTAGTCTTCCAAACCGGCGTGTTTGAAGAGTTCGGCGACGACATCGGCGTGTTTTTCCGCGTGTTGGCGCAAGTCGAGCGGCATCATGTGGAAGCCGAACACGGATACGGAACGGATCAGGTCGGCGAGCCTGCCTTCGCCCAAAAGCGCGCTGCCGTTGTCGCGCAGGGAGCGTTGCAGCTTGTGGAGGTCGTCTGAAAATTCTTGCGCGGAGGCGTAAGGCATCATAAAGCCGAATTTGCAGCCCATACCCAAGCCGAGCGAGCGGGCTTTGCCCATCACGCGCGCCATGATGTAGGCGATGGCGCGGCGGTACGGCTCTTCGGTGCGGGCGATTTCTTCGTCGGGCGATTCGTCCGACAACGCCATCACGTCGTCGTTGACTTTGACGCGGCGGACGGAAAGCGGCAGCTCGCGGTAGAGTTTGTCGAGTTCACCACGGTAAAAACGGAACACCGCGTCGGCATGGCGGCGGAAAGCAAAACGCAGGGTCTCGGCGGAGACAAACGGATTGCCGTCGCGGTCGCCGCCTATCCAGCCGCCGATTTTTAAGATGTCGGGCACGTCCACATCAGGATAGGTCGTCTGAAACTCGCGTTCCATGCTGCGGTAGAGTTTGGGCAGTGCCTCGAAGAAACTCATCGGGAAGATGGATACGCCGTTGTTGATTTCGTCGTTGACGCTGAGTTTGTGGTGGCGCGTTTCGCTGGTTTGCCACAAGCCCAACAAGATGGTGTCGATTTCGCGGCGCAATTCCGCCAGCGCGTCGGCATGGGTGCAGCGTTCGCGGCGGGGCAGGAGGGCGCGGATGCGGCGGTTGAAGTTCAACACGGTTTGGCGTTGCACTTCGGTCGGGTGCGCGGTCAGAACGGCGGTAACATTGGTCGTATTTAATTGTTTTTGAACCGTTTTGCCGCCGACTTTCGCCGCTTTGAGTTTGCGTACCGTTTCCGCCAGGCTGCCTTCCGCGCCGCCGTGTCCCGCCTCTTCGTGGATTTGGCGGCGGCGTTCGTGGTGTACGTCTTCGGCGATGTTCAGAATCTGCGCGAACAAGCCGCAGGCAAGCGTCAGGTCGTGGGTTTGCTGTTCGTCCAGTTGCGGCAAAACCTTCTCAATCAAAGCCGCGCTGTCGTCCGAAGTGGACAACAGTTTGACCGTTTCCACTACCAAAGGCGAGGCTTCTTCGTGCAGGAGTTTGTACAAAGATTGTTTCAAAAATTCCGCGTCTGCCGCTAGAGCCGCGTCTTTGGGATTGTTCAGGATATGCAGTTGCATGATTTTCTCTCTTTATTTATCTTAAAAACAAACGTAAAACATTGTATAGCAGGTCGTCTGAAACCGCCATCGGAAAAGGTGTTGCAAAACACCGAAACTTGATGTAACCCGCGTCCGCACAAGTCAAGCCGTTAATTCCTTAACAAAGCCGTCCGTGCATTTCAGTCCGATTATTCTGCCGTTCGTATCCGCAGCATAGTCCGAAGCGTAGAAATCCCGTAAAATACTACGACATAAAATCCTATTTTCACGCAGGCACAGTATGTTCAACTTCAATTCCGTACGCGAAAACGACAAACGCCAACCCACCGTCCGCACCGCAGTGGCAAGCGGCTCCATCAACATGAGTACCTCCGCCATCAAAGTTTTGGCGGAAAACGCCACCCAAAACGCAGGCATCCTCAACGTCGCCCGTGTTGCCGCCGTCCAAGGCATCAAGCAGGTCGGACTGATTGTCCCGCTTTACCAACCCGCTGTCTTGCAACACGTCCGCGTCGATTTCGATGTCGATCTCGAACTCGCCTACGTCAAAGCTACCGTAACCGTCACTTCGGAAGGCGGCAAAAGCATCACGACCGAAGCCATTACCGGCGTCAACGTTGCCCTCATGTCCATCTACGACATGATGAAAGAAGTCGACCAGTCCATGATGATGACCCGCATCCACCTCGAATCCGAAAGCGGCGGCGAACGCGGCCCGTTTGTATTCGACGATGCCTACGAAAACATCGAATTCTGATTGAACAAACAAAGGTCGTCTGAAAACCCGGTTTGAGGTTTCAGACGACCTTGTTTTTCAGCAAAGCTTTATGATGAAACGCTTTCGGACAGGGAGCTGTTTTTGTTTGATACGGTTTTTTGTTGGTGCTGTCTTATGATGAGGCAGTATTATCAGAAATTGTTCATGTTTGAAAATTCGATTATACTTATAAAGTATTAGTTTTTTAGTTATTTTGTATAGTATTGCAACAAATTCAAATAGGGAATACCTATGTCGTCATTCCCGCGCGGGCAGGCGTTTTTCTTTTTTAACCCACGATAAAACAACAGAGAGAATTTATGGACACATCCCAACCTGCGCCCCGTTCCGACCAACAAGCCAACCGCCGCTATCTGACCGTGTGGCGGTGGCATTTTTATTTCGGGCTATTGGTCGCGCCCTTTCTGACCCTGCTTGCCGTAACAGGTCTAGGCATGCTTCTATTCGCCAACATCACCGGTAAAGAGGGCGAGCGCATACACGTTACCCCGCAGGCGCAGGTGCAGCCTTTGTCGGCACAGGCGGAAGCGGCGCGGCAGTCTGTGAACCCTGAAACCGCTTCGGTGGTGCAATATATCGCGCCGCGCGCCGACGATATGGTTGCCGTGTTCCGCGTAAACAACGACGACAAAGCGACCATGGTCGCCGTCGATCCTTACACGGCGAAAGTCGTCAGTTCCATGCCGCGCAATGAGGGCTGGTATCACACGATGGACGGAATCCACGGCGATATGATGCTCGGCACGGCGGGCGATTATCTGATAGAAACTGCCGCATCGCTGACCATCCTGATGATGATTACGGGGATTTATCTTTGGTGGGCGAAACAGCGCAGCCTGAAATCCATGCTTGTGCCGCAAACGGGCAAAGGACGCTCGTGGTGGCGTAGCATGCACGGTGCATTCGGCACTTGGGTTTCTTTGATTTTATTGTTGTTCTGCCTGTCTGGTGTTGCTTGGGCGGGCATTTGGGGCGGTAAGTTCGTTCAGTCTTGGAGCCAGTTCCCCGCCGGCAAATGGGGGGTCGAACCGAACCCCGTATCCGTCGTGCCGACCCACGGCGATGTGTTGAACGACGGCAAAACCAAAGAAGTGCCGTGGATTCTAGAACTCACGCCCATGCCTGTTTCCGGTACGACGAAGGGCGAAAACGGCATCAATCCGAGCGAACCGATGACTTTGGAAACGGTTGACCGCTTCGCCCGCGAAATCGGTTTCAAAGGCCGCTACCAGCTCAACCTGCCCAAAGGCGAAACGGGCGTGTGGACGCTGTCGCAGGATTCGATGAGCTACGACATGGTCAGCCCGACCGCCGACCGCACGGTGCACATCGACCAATACAGCGGCAAAATCCTGGCCGACATCCGTTTCGACGATTACAACTTCTTCGGCAAATTCATGGCGGCCAGCATCGCGCTGCACATGGGAACGCTGGGCTGGTGGAGCGTGTTGGCGAACGTTTTGTTCTGCCTGGCGGTTATTTTCATCTGCATCAGCGGCTGCGTGATGTGGTGGAAACGCCGCCCGTCCAAAGCGGGCGGACTGGTTCCTCCGGCGCAGAAAATCGAGCTGCCGGTATGGTGGGCAATGGCTGTGCCGCTTTTGATCGTGGCGGTATTGTTTCCGACCGCCATCGCCGCCATCGCCGTGATTTGGCTCTTGGATATGGCGTTGCTGTCGCGGATTCCGGTGCTGTCGAGGTGGTTCAAATAATGGTTTGAGCCGTTTCCCGCAAACCGATACGCAGCGTGGGCATCGCCCGCGAATAGGATGGGTTTGAAGGTCGTCTGAAAATCCGATTTTGGTTTTCAGACGACCTTTCCTTATTTTTACCCCGCGGTTTTCCTTTTCCGCCCGCTTCGGTATCATACCGCCTGTCTGTTTATCCCTGACGGAATCCCGATTATGTCTGACTGGTCCCTCCCCGATTTCGAACGCAAAATCTGCCCGCCCGAAGAATTGGCGCAACGTCTGCACGAACTGCCCCGCCCGCTGGTGTTTACCAACGGCTGTTTCGATATTCTGCACAGGGGGCATGTTACCTATCTGGCGCAGGCGCGTTCGGCGGGGGTGGCATTGGTGCTGGCTTTGAACACGGATGCGTCCGTGCGCCGTTTGGGCAAGGGGGACGACCGTCCCGTCAACCCGCTGGAAAACCGCGCGGCGGTGGCGGCGGCATTGGCAAGCGTGGATTTGGTCACTTGGTTTGACGAAGACACGCCCGCCGAGTTGATCGAGCAAATCAAACCCGACATCCTGATTAAAGGCGGCGACTGGCCGGTCGAAAAAATCGTCGGCGCGCAAGAAACGCTGGCGCGCGGCGGCAAAGTGTTTTCCATTCCGTTCCTGCACCAGACTTCCACCACGAAAACGCTGGAAAAAATCCGCGCAGCCGAGGGCGGCAAATGACCGCGCTGAAACTGCCGCACAGTCGGGTTTTGGCGGAACTCGCCGACGGTCTGCCGCAACACGTTTCCCATCTCGCGCGTATCGCGGGCGTGAAGCCGCACCAGCTCAACGGCTTTTGGCAACAGATGCCCGCACACATCCGCGGACTGCTGCGCCAGCACGACGGGCAATGGCGGCTCGTGCGCCCGCTTGCTTTGTTTGACGAAGAAGCCTTGCAGCGCTTGGGCGCGGAACGCGGTTTTCAGACGACCTTAAAACACGAATGCACGTCCAGCAACGACGAAATCCTGAATCTGGCACGCACTTCGCCCGAACAAGCCCATAAATCGCTCTGCGTCGCACATCTGCAAACCAAAGGCCGCGGGCGGCAGGGACGCAAGTGGACACACCGGCTGGGCGAATGCCTGATGTTCAGCTTTGGCTGGGTATTCGACAAACCGCAGCACGAACTCGGCTCACTCGCCCCCGCCGTCGCGCTCGCCTGCCGCCGCGCCTTGGCAGCATCGGGTTTGGACATACAAATCAAGTGGCCGAACGATTTGGTCGCCAGCAGGGACAAACTCGGCGGCATCCTGATCGAAACCGTCCGCAACGAAGGCAAAACCGCCGCCGTCATCGGCATAGGCATCAATTTCGTCCTGCCCAAAGAAGTCGAAAACGCCGCTTCCGTCCAAGCCCTCTTCCACAACGCGCAGCTTGCCCGCGGCACCGCCTCCGTACACTGCATTCCCGCTTCAACGCTGTTGGACAAATTATTGGGCGAACTCAATGCCGTGCTGACGCAATACGCGCAAAACGGGTTCGCCCCCTTCCTCGAAGAATACCAAACCGCCCACCGCGACCACGGCAGACCCGTCTTGCTCCTGCGCGACGGGCAGACCGTAAACGAAGGCACCGTCCTCAGCGTCGATGCACAAGGCGCGTTGCACTTGATGACAGCCGCAGGCGAACAAACCGTCGTCAGCGGCGAAATCAGCCTGCGCCCCGACGACACGCCCCGCGCCGCCGCGCCGCGCCCGCCCGAACGCCTCCTCCTGCTCGACGGCGGCAACAGCCAGCTCAAATGGGCATGGGTGGAAAACGGCGTGTTCAACGAAGTCACCCGCGCGCCGTACCGCGATTTGAGCAAGCTTGGCGAAGAATGGGCAGCGCGTTCAGACGACCGCACCCGTATCGTCGGTTGCGCCGTGTGCGGCGACCTCAAAAAAGCCCTGGTCGAAGCTCACCTGACCGCGCCCGTCCGCTGGCTGCCCTCCATGCCGCAGGCGCTCGGCATCCGCAACCACTACCGCAACCCCGCCGAACACGGCTCCGACCGCTGGTTCAACGCCTTGGGCAGCCGCCGTTTCAGCCAAAATGCCTGCGTCGTCGTCAGCTGCGGCACCGCCGTAACCACCGACGCGCTCACCGAAGACAACCATTACCTCGGCGGCACCATCATGCCCGGCTTCCACCTCATGAAAGAAGCCCTCGCCGCCAAAACCGCCAACCTCGACCGCCCCGCCGGCAAAGTGTACCCCTTCCCCACCACCACGCCCAACGCCATCACCAGCGGCATGATGGATGCCGTTTGCGGAGCCGTCATCATGATGCACGGGCGGCTGCAACAAAAAACGGGCGAAGGCAAACCCGTCGACGTCATCATCACCGGCGGCGGCGCAAGCAAAGTCGTCAACGCCCTGCCCAAGCAGTTTGTTTTGGACAATACAGTAAAAATTGTAGATAATCTCGTCATTTACGGCTTATTGAACTGGGTCGCGCAAGAGCAGGAACAGCCTGATAAATTGCCCGAATAAGCAGCAATGCCGTAGCACAGATTCAAAAAGGTCGTCTGAAACGCAACACCGCTTTTCAGACGACCTTCAGACGCAGCAAACTTCAGCCGGTTGGCTTTGACGCCGATCCGCCACAACCAATAACAACACAAAACCGCCCGCACACCGCAACGGCAACCGAACACAAAAAAGGAAAACAACTCATGAAATGGCTTTTCGCCGCCCTCGTGGCACTCAACATCATCGTCTTCGGCGGCATGATTACGCACCGCCTCAACAACGCCAAATCCCCCAACGCCGCGCCCGTAGAAGGCGGCGCCCACGAACTCGCCCAACCCGAATCCCTGCGCCCTCAGCAAGCCCCCGCGCCTGCCGACAACGCGCAACCCGACTGGCTGCAAACCGACGAAACACAAGCCGACCTGCCCGAGCCCGAATCCGAAGAAGCCATAGCCGAACGCAAGAAAAAAGAAGAAGAGGAACAGGCGCGCCGCGAAAAAGAAAAAAAAGAACGTGAAGAAAAAGCCCGCCGCGAAAAAGAAAAAGCCGCCGCCGAAAACACCAATCCGGCTGCTGCCGCCAACGAAAATCCCGCCGCCAAAAACGCATCCGCCGCCCGCCAATGTACGTCTAACGCCAGCGTTACCCTGGACGAAGACGACTACCACCGTATCAAAGGCCTGCTGACCCGCTGGCCGCACGCCGCCAGCCGCACCGTAGAAAAACGCGGTGCATCGAAAGACCACGCCGCCAAAACCTTCCGCGTCGTGCTGCCCGCCGACAGCGAAGCCATGAACCGCCTCGAAGCGCTCGGCAACAAAGGCTTCAACGGCACGCTTCACAACGGCGAAATCAGCCTCGGCGTGATGAAGAGCCGCTCCTCCGCACAAGTCCTCATCTCGCGCCTGTCCGCAGCAGGCTTCGGCGGCGCGCGCATCGTCGAACAAGACGACAAAGGCAACGCCGCCGACAGCACCCTCAGCGTTTCCCGCATGACCGTCATCTTCATGTCGGTCGATGAAAAAGACGCACAGGAAATCCGCAACATCGTCGGCCGCTACGGCAGCCTGAATATGAAAACCTGCAAATAAAACCCAAAGGTCGTCTGAACGTTTTCAGACGACCTTTTTACAGAAATATAGCCCATTCAAACCGTGAAAGTTCCTGCCTTCCTTCCTGCTTGGGTGGAAAAGGAGGTAAGGGTATTTTCTTAATGAATCCATTTCGGGCGTGAAAGCTTTGCCAAGTGCCTGAGACCGTCAATTCTGAGGAGTGTCCGTATTGATGAAACCCTTAATCTTTTTACTTCCCGCCGTGTTATCCCTGCATGCTGCCGCACAAAACTACGTCATTGCCGACGACCGGCTCAGTAGCGGGGTGTTGACGCTTGAGGGCAGCAGTTTTTCCGTCAGTACAGTCAATCCAAACGGCAATGTGTGCGATTATGAAGGCATCGTTCGCAACCGTATTGCCAGTGACGGGGAGGGCTGTGTCGTGCATTTCAGTTTCAAGCGCGACAGCGTGCGTTTGGACATCCCCGAAACCGCCCGAGAAGCCTGTCAAAGCTATTGCGGGCATAATGCTTTTTTCGACAGGGTTTATTATAAAATGCCGACGGCCTGCGCCCCGAAATATGCAGAAGCGGCAGAGCGGCGTTTCCGGGCTGCCTATCGGGAAAAACGTTTCCGAGAGGCGGCAAACCTAAAGCGGCAATATCTGAACCAATGCGGCAGATTCCTCTATCTGACCGACTGGATGCGGGTTTTGAATGACTTGGCAGTCAGCTTTAAAAATGCCGGAGATAAAGCGGCCTGCCGCAAAACGCTTGCCCCATTGTCCGAATGGCTGCGGGATTATCGGCCAAATTACATCAACGAAACAGATTACAAACGCGAAGCGTCTGCGGCAAGGTTTAACTTGAAACAGTGTGAAGCGGAATAAAACGAAATTCGCCCAGTATTTTCATATGATGGCCGATATGGTTATCTGTGGTATAAAAAGCCATAATATTTCTTAAATACTAAAAAATAGATATTTTCTTCTAAAAAATCCAATTTAAAATTATATTGTTTTAATAAAAATCTATTGCTACATTCATAAAAAATCACGGGATCGTCTGAAAAGCGGTTTTTCAGACGACCCCGTGTGCTAAACTTCGTTAAATACACACAAAACAGGCAAAGCAATATGTTTACATTCAAATCACTGCTCGATATGCCGCGCGGAGAAGCTCTTGCCGTCGTCGTGGCGTTAATCGGGGCGATGGGTTACACCATCATTTCGCTGGGCTGGCTGCCCCATATGTCCATCATTGCCGCCATTACCGTCCTTATCCTCTACGGCCTCGCGCGCGGGTTGAAATATAACGACATGCAAAAAGGCATGGTCGGCGCGGTGGGGCAGGGCATGGGCGCGATTTACCTGTTTTTCTTCATCGGGCTGATGGTCAGCGCGCTGATGATGAGCGGCGCGATTCCAACGCTGATGTATTACGGTTTCGGGCTTATTTCCCCTACTTATTTCTATTTCTCCGCCTTTGCGCTTTGTTCCGTCATCGGTGTGTCCATCGGCAGCAGTTTGACCACTTGCGCCACCGTCGGCGTTGCCTTTATGGGCATGGCGGCGGCGTTTCATGCCGATTTGGCGATGACGGCGGGTGCGATTGTTTCCGGCGCGTTCTTTGGCGACAAAATGTCCCCGCTCTCCGATACCACGGGTATTTCCGCCTCCATCGTCGGCATTGATTTGTTCGAACACATCAAAAACATGATGTACACCACCATTCCCGCGTGGCTCATCAGCGCGGCATTGATGCTGTGGCTCTTGCCCAATGTTGCCGCCCACGATTTGAACAGCGTCGAATCCTTCCGCAGCCAGCTTGAAGCGACGGGCTTGGTGCACGGCTATTCGCTGATTCCGTTTGCGCTGTTGGTCGTGCTGGCGCTGTTGCGCATCAACGCCGTTGTCGCCATGCTCTTCACCATCCTCGCCGCGCTTGCGGTAACTTATTTCCACAGCACGCCCGACTTGAACCAGCTCGGCACATGGTTTTACGGCGGCTACAAACTCGAAGGCGAAGCGTTTCAAGACATCGCCAAACTCATTTCGCGCGGCGGTTTGGAAAGCATGTTCTTCACGCAAACCATCGTGATTCTCGGCATGAGTTTGGGCGGATTATTGTTTACGCTCGGCGTGATTCCGTCGCTGCTGGACGCCATCCGCGCGTTCCTGACTACCGCCGGACGCGCTACATTCAGCGTTGCCGCCACGTCGGTCGGCGTCAATTTCCTCATCGGCGAACAATATTTGAGTATTTTGCTTTCCGGCGAAACCTTCAAACCCGTGTACGACAAGCTCGGACTGCATTCGCGCAACCTTTCGCGCACGCTGGAAGACGCGGGTACGGTCATCAATCCGCTTGTGCCGTGGAGCGTGTGCGGCGTGTTCATCAGCCACGCCCTCGGCGTACCCGTTTGGGAATACCTGCCTTATGCCTTCTTCTGCTATTTGAGCCTGATTTTGACGCTGCTGTTCGGTTGGACAGGTCTGACGTTGAGCAAGAAAGAAACTGCGTAAAGCAGGGGATACAAAGGTCGTCTGAAAACCTTCGGCATAGGTTTTCAGACGACCTTTTTTATGGAAATGCTTTGACGGAATAGATGACGGCTTATTTGGGATTTTTCTCGATCAGGGCGACGAGTTGATCGATATAGCCTTGGACGAAGCTGCGTGCCGATTCGATGAGTTTGCCGTTATCGTCAAACTCAAACAGAGTAGGGGAGTTGCCGAGGAAGACTTCGGGCTGTCCGGTCAGCGGCATATTGAAGTAGGACAAGGCGAGGCGCAGGTTTTTTTGCGAGCTGTAACCGCCCATTTTGCCGACGGAATGGCTGATGATGCCTGCGGGCGTGTTTTTCCATGCGACGTCGGCGTTGGGTTTGGAGCCGATGTCTACCGCGTTTTTCAGACAGGCGGGGACAGTGCGGTTGTTTTCGGAGGTAACGAACAATACGCCGGCGGAGGCTTTGATGGTTTCGCGGAAGGCAGTGTAGCTTTCGGGCGTGGGGAAGTCGGTTTCGGCGGGGTCGTCGTAGTCGAAATTGTAGAGCGGCAAGCCGCCGATTTCGACGATTTGGGCTTCGTAGCCTTCGGGGAACATGGGGATGACGTTTTGCGCCACTTTGCGGGCAAACGAGCCTTTACGCAGGCTGCCTACTAAAATGCTGACTTTTTTTGCCATGAATTTTCTCCTGATTGTGTGAAAATAAAAACGATTCGTAAATTCATTTTAAAATGGGCGCGGATAACGGTCAAGATTAGGGCATCGCGTTAAGGCGGCTTTATCTACGGGCAGGTCGTACACGCTGAGATTTCGTTTCTTTGCGGTTGTTATGGGAATTTTGATGAAAATTCAGTTGCTTGAAGACATATCGACAGATGGAAAGCCTTGTTTTTTTCGGATTCACTGTATTCCTTGGGCAACAGTTTTAATTAGATATATAACTTTAGTAATTGTTTTATTGCGTGCGAATTGAAACTTACGCATAATGTAAAACATATGCAATATGGGATGGATTTTTGGGTTTGAGAGGCATCCCACATCGAGCATCAATAAAGAAAAAAGAGGGAAAAATCATGTCATTAGACTGGTGGAAACGCGAATTGTTCGGCGGTTGGACGCATTTCGAAGCGGTGTGGCTGCTGATGTTTTTGGGGATACAGGCGGTCGTGTTCGTCTTCAATCCCGACTCATGGCTGGCGAGCATTGCGGCGGTAACGGGCATTTTGTGCGTCGTCTTCGTCGGTAAAGGGAAAATCAGCAATTATTTGTTTGGGCTGATTTCCGTATCGCTGTATGCTTATGTTTCCTATACGTTTAAGCTCTACGGCGAGATGATGCTGAATTTATTGGTGTATGTGCCTGTCCAGTTTGTCGGTTTCGCTATGTGGCGCAGACATATGGCTCTGGGCGAAACGGCGGAAACGGAGGAAGTGAAGGCGAAGGCGTTGACGGTCAGGCAGTGGTTGCTGGTGGTTGCCGTGTCCGTTGTGGGGACTTCGGCATATATCGAATGGCTGCACCACTTAGGCAGCGCGTTGCCGACCCTTGACGGCGTAACGGTCGTCGTGTCGATTGTGGCTCAGGTGTTGATGATTCTGCGCTACCGCGAGCAATGGGCATTGTGGATTGTGGTCAATATCCTGACGATTTCGCTGTGGGCTGCGGCATGGTTGAAAAACGGAGAAACGAGCCTGCCGCTTTTGCTGATGTACGTCATGTATTTGTGCAATTCGGTTTACGGCTATATCAACTGGACGAAGCTGGTAAAACGGCATTCGGGAAAATAATTATCAAGCTTCAAAGGTCGTCTGAAAATCCGGTATCGGGTTTCAGACGACCTTTTGCATATCCATGCCAATCTGCATGCCTAAAATATTTCAATATGTTGATATTAACGCTTCCGATATTGACTCAGAAAATATGGCTCACGGATACCACGCCGACAATCCCAACTTCCTTTCTAAAACCATTGTGGCGACGCTGTTTATCGGCGCGTTTTTCATCATACTCCTGCTTAACCCGAATATCTTGCATTTTGCTTTCAATCCAAAACGTAGCATTCTGTCGCGTTACAAACCTTCATAAATGCTTAGACAGGCATCATGTCTGTCTGAATCATCCTTCAAACTAAGGAAAAATTTAGCTGACTAAATAAAATCTTACAATTATAATAAAAAAACTTAACTTTCTCTAATAACAGATAAGCTATGGACTATCAAAAAATCAGCCGTAAGCTCGAAATTTTAGCCGATGCCGCCAAATATGATGTTTCCTGCTCGTCGAGCGGCGGTTCGCGCGGCAACGACGGACAAGGCTTGGGCAACTCTTCGCGCGCGGGCATCTGCCACAGTTTCACCGAAGACGGCCGCTGCGTATCGCTGCTGAAAATCCTGCTGACCAACCATTGCATCTACGACTGCGCTTATTGCGCTTCCCGCCGCAGCAACGACATCCCGCGCGCGGCGTTTACGGTCGATGAAGTGGTGGATTTGACCATGAGCTTTTACCGCCGCAACTATATCGAAGGACTGTTTTTGAGTTCCGGCATCTTCAAAAACGCCGACTACACCATGGAACGCTTGGTGCGGATTGCTAAAAAACTGCGCGAAGAACATCGATTTAACGGCTACATCCATCTCAAAACCATTCCGAAAGCGTCTGCCGAAATCCTGCACGAAGCCGGGCTGTATGCCGACCGCCTCAGCGTCAACATGGAAATCCCCACCGTTTCCGGCCTCAAGCTGCTCGCGCCCGAAAAAAAACACAGCGATATGACGCAACCGATGGCGTTTGTCCGTAACGAAATCACCGCCTTTGCCGACAGCCGCAAAACCATCAAATCCACGCCCAAGTTCGCCCCTGCCGGACAAAGCACGCAGTTCATTATCGGCGCGGCAGGCGAAACCGACCGCCAAATCATCCGCGCCGCAGGCGGGTTTTACCGCCATTACGGCCTCAAACGCGTGTATTACTCGGGCTATGTACCGGTATTGGAAGACAAACGCCTGCCGCCTTTATCGACACAAGTGCCGCTGCGACGCGAAAACCGGCTCTATCAGGCAGATTGGCTGATGCGTTTTTACGGCTTTTCCGATCATGAAATCTTAGACGAACAGCAACCTTTTCTCGACTTGGATTTCGACCCCAAGCTCGCTTGGGCGCTGCGCCACCGCGAATGGTTTCCCGTGCCGCTGCAACACGCGCCGCTTGAAATCATCTTGCGCGTGCCCGGTATCGGCGTGAAGTCCGCCCGTAAAATCGTACAGGCGCGCCGCTTCCGCATGATTACCATGGCACACCTGCGCAAAATGGGCGTGGCACTAAACCGCGCACGCTATTTCATCACCCTGCCCGAACCCAACCGCTACGCCGACCTAATCGACAGCCCGCAACTGCGCGGCCTGCTTTTACAAAACACACGCTCCAAATTCAGCCAAAGCGATGCCGTGCAAACCGATTTGTTCGGCTGATAACGAAAAGGTCAACATTATGCAACTCACTTTGCACTACGACGGCAGCTTCGACGGCCTGTTAAGCACCGTGTTTCATGTTTACGCCTGCAAATACGCTCCTGAAAACGTGCATATTACCCATGATGCGCAGGATACGGATTTATTCAGCCACAGCGAAACCGTTACCACCTCCCCCGAACGCGCCCAGCGCGTTTTCAAACGGCTCGAACAGCAAATCGGGCGCAGCGGTATGGTCAAACTGCTGTATGGTTTTTTAATCGCCCTACCTGAGATGCCCGACACTTTTCTGCGCATCGTCAGCCTGATGCTTGCCCGCCCGATGCGCAAAGACGTGCTCTGCGATTACGGTCTTTACGATGTGATGCAATGGGCGCAATGGGTGAAAACCGTCGGACATGAAAAACACCGGATGGAAGCGTTTGTCCGTTTTGAAGAGCTGACAGACGGTCTGTATCTCGCGCGTATCGAACCTCAATACGATGTGTTGCCCTTGATTACACGCCATTTCCGCAACCGTTATCCGCAACAGCAATGGGCAATATTCGATATGCAGCGCCATTACGGCATCTTAAGCGACCCAAACGGCCTGCACGCAATCAACGGGCTTGAAGCCGACCGCATCCAAACATCGTACACCCCTGACGAACGCAGTTACCAAGCCCTTTGGCAGGACTATTTCAACAGCAGCAATATTCCATCCCGACGCAATCCCCGCTTGCACCGCCAACAAATGCCGCAACGCTATTGGAAATACCTTACTGAAAAACAACCTGCTGTTTTAAAATAAAAAAATGCCTATCGAAAACAGGTTCGGACAGGCTTTATAGCGAATAAACTTATTACTTATCTTGAGGCTGACATTTTTCAGCAGGAGGCCATACGGCCCTGAATAACTGCTCCTACTCATCGAGTGTATACCCAATAATTTTATTGTCGCGTTGTATAGTGGATTAACTTTAAACCGGTACGGCGTTGCCTCGCCTTAGCTCAAAGAGAACGATTCTCTAAGGTGCTGAAGCACCAAGTGAGTCGGTTCCGTACTATCTGTACTGTCTGCGGCTTCGTTGCCTTGTCCTGATTTAAATTTAATCCACTATAGTTTCAGACGACCTTTTGCATCTCCATGCTAAAATCCGTGTTCCTCAAACATTTCAATACGATGTTATGCACGCTTCCGATTTTGAAACAGACGATACGGCTCACGAATACCACGCCGACAATCCCGATTTTCCTGCCAAAACCGTTGTGGCGACGCTGTTTATCGGCGCGTTTTTCGGCTATCTCAACGACACGCTTTTAAATGTCGCGCTCACGCCGATTATGAAGGACTTCGGTGTCGATAAGACCACCGTCCAATGGCTGACGACGGGCTTTTTGCTGGTGATGGGCGCGTTCACGCCGATTACGGCAGGCGTGATTCAATGGTTTGAAACGCGCAAGATGGTGTTGTTTACGCAGGCGACGTTTCTGGCGGGTTCGCTGATTTGCGCGTTTGCGCCGACTTTCGGGATTCTGGTCGCGGGGCGGATGGTGCAGGCGGTGTCTGCCGCGTTTTTCGTGCCGCTCCTGTTTAACGGCGTTTTGTCGATTTACCCGCCGAACAAACGCGGAACGGCGATGGGCGTGATTACCATGATGTTCACCGCCGCGCCCGCGATAGGGCCGACGCTGTCGGGCATCATCATCGACCACACGCATTGGCGCGTGCTGTTCGGCTTTACCGCGCCGTTTATGCTGGCGGCGATGGCGTTGGTGGGCAAGTATCTGACGGTTAATTTGAGCACCATCAGCCGTCCGAAGATTGATATTTTGTCTGCCGTACTGTCGATTGTTGGCTTCGGCGGGCTGGTGTATGCGAGCAGTAATTTCGCCAGTCTGCCGCTGGCGGAATTTATCCTGCTGTTTGCCGCCTCCGTCGCGCTGGTGGGCTGGTTCGCATACCGCCAGTCCCGCTTGGCGACGCCGCTGCTGAACCTTCGGGCGTTTGAATATAAGCAGTTCCGCCACTGCGTCGTGATTCTGGCGGGCGCGGTATTCCTGTTTTTAGGTTTGGAACTGCTGATGCCGATGTACACGCAGCAGGTGCTGATGCTGACGGGTACGGCGACGGGGCTGATTTTGATGCCCGCGAGTATCGCCCAAGCGGTTGCCGCGCCTTTGTTCGGCAAACTGCTGGACAAGAAAGGCGGACGGTTTGTCGTGTTGCCCGCCACGGTGATGCTGACGGTGTCGCTGGCGGTGTTGTGGCTGTTTTTGCGGATTGACACGCAAGTCATGATGCTGACCGCCATGTTCACGCTGATGGCGGTGTCTGTATCCGCCTGCGTAACGGGCGAAACCCACGGCTTGAACGCGCTGCCGAAAAAACTCAATCCCCACGGCGCGGCGATTCTGACCACCATCAACCCGATTGCCGGCGCGATCGGCGCGGCATTTTTCGTCGGCGCGACCAATATCGGCGAGAAACTGTCCTCCGCCGCCTCGCCGCAACAGGCCATGCTCGACGGCATCCATCTGGCGATGGGCAGCGCGCTAGTGTTGGGCGCGGTGATGGTGTTTTTCGCCATGCGCCTAAAGCGGCATCAAACAGAGTCATAGCGCGTGCTGAGAATGTGAGAAAAGGTCGTCTGAAACCATGTGTTTATAGGTTTCAGACGACCTTTTTGTGTTTTAGGGTGGATGAACCTGAATCTGATATAAGTAAACAACTTTTTCATGAAATACAAAACTTTCTCTGACAGGTAAACCAAAAACGACGGCTGGGAGTGAGGTCATCTGAAATCATAGGGTTACGGTTTTCAGACGACCTTTTTATATTTAAAACTACATATGACTACATTTTTAAATCTTATTATTTTTAATTCAAAATCATGATGCTATCTTGATTTTGGTCGTCTGAAAGTAAGTGAGTGCAAAATTGGGCGGTTTGGGTGGTGTGGATACCTATTTTCGCGCTTGAATAAAAATTCTCGAAAAATGAATTAATTATATTTGTTTTTGAGATAGATTGTTTAAAATCGTTCTGATTGGTTTGGAACGGTATAATCTCCGTCAGTTATAGATTTGGGTTGTTTTAAGGCGGGAGTTTTTGGTTTTATTTATGAAGTATTGTTTATTAATGATTGAATTTTTTAAAAATATTTTAGAAAAAGTGTTTGACAGCCTGAAAATTATTTTTTAAATTTGTCCATACTTATAAAAACTACATAGTACTACAAAGGAACCCTATCATGAATCTGTACCAAACTTCTCCGTCTTGTTATAGATCGTCTTCTATCTCTGCCGCATCCGTCGTCGTCTGCTTTTGGGCAGTCGCGGCGGTCTGACGGCTCTTCGCCCGAACCGGGGTTTCCGCATTTCTGCGGACGGTTTGGGTTTTGAAAATTCTGTCTTTCCAACTGTATTTCCTTTCCGAATTTAAAAATTATTAAAAATTCCATATACCTCTGCCTTAGCCGAATTGTTTGTATTAAATTTGTTAACTGATTGTTTTTATTGATTTTGATTTTTCAGACGACCTGGTAGGTTTGGGTTTTGAAAGGTCGTCTGAAAACGGTTTTGAAACCATTGTTTCTTTTTGAACGGTTCGTTTCAGGTTTTGCGGAAACCGGGCCGCTGAGTCGATACTGAAAAAAATCTAATCTACAAAGGAGAAATATCATGAGCCAACTTTCTGCCGGCACCCGTTTCCGCCAAGCTGTGAAGGAGTCGAATCCCCTTGCCGTGGTCGGCTGCGTGAACGCTTATTTTGCGCGGCTGGCGACGCAGAGCGGGTTTAAGGCGGTGTATCTGTCGGGCGGCGGCGTGGCGGCCTGTTCGTGCGGGATTCCGGATTTGGGCATCACCACGATGGAAGATGTGCTGATTGATGCGCGGCGGATTACGGACAATGTGGATACGCCTTTGCTGGTGGACATCGATGTCGGCTGGGGCGGGGCGTTCAATATCGCGCGCACGATTCGCAACTTCGAGCGTGCGGGTGTGGCAGCGGTGCATATCGAAGACCAGGTGGCGCAGAAGCGTTGCGGGCATCGTCCGAACAAGGCCATTGTTTCTAAAGATGAAATGGTAGACCGCATTAAAGCCGCCGTCGATGCGCGCGTGGATGAGAATTTTGTGATTATGGCGCGGACGGACGCGCTGGCGGTGGAAGGTTTGGATGCCGCCATCGAGCGGGCGCAGGCTTGCGTGGAAGCGGGCGCGGACATGATTTTCCCCGAAGCGATGACGGATTTGGCGATGTACCGGCAATTTGCGGACGCGGTGAAAGTGCCCGTGTTGGCGAACATTACCGAATTCGGCGCGACGCCGCTTTATACGCAGCGCGAGCTGGCGGACAACGGCGTGTCGCTGGTGCTGTATCCGCTCTCGTCGTTCCGCGCCGCGAGCAAGGCCGCGCTGAATGTTTATGAGGCGATTATGCGCGACGGCACGCAGGCGGCGGTGGTCGATACCATGCAGACCCGCGCCGAGCTTTACGAGCATTTGAATTATCACGACTTCGAGCAGAAGCTGGATAAATTGTTTCAGAAGTAAAAAACCGTTTTCAGACGACCCTCAACCTTGAATAGGTCGTCTGAAAACCCAAAACCCATAAAACACAAAGGAGAAATACCATGACTGCAACCACCGAAACCCCGACCTTCAAACCGAAAAAATCCGTTGCCCTCTCCGGCGTGGCGGCGGGCAATACCGCGCTGTGTACCGTCGGCCGCACCGGCAACGATTTGAGCTACCGCGGTTACGACATCCTCGATTTGGCGCAGAAATGCGAGTTTGAAGAAGTCGCCTACCTGCTGATTCACGGCCACCTGCCCAACAAATTCGAACTCGCCGCCTACAAAGCCAAGCTCAAATCCATGCGCGGCCTGCCTATCCGCGTGATTAAGGTTTTGGAAAGCCTGCCTGCGCACACGCATCCGATGGACGTCATGCGTACCGGCGTGTCCATGCTCGGCTGCGTTCATCCCGAACGCGAAAGCCACCCCGAAAGCGAAGCGCGCGATATTGCGGACAAACTCATTGCCAGCCTCGGCAGCATCCTGCTCTACTGGTATCAATATTCGCACAACGGCAAACGCATCGACGTCGAAAGCAAGGAAGACACCATCGGCGGCCACTTCCTGCACCTTTTGCACGGCAAACGCCCGACCGAATCGCAGGTTAAGGCCATGCACGTTTCACTGATTCTGTATGCGGAACACGAGTTCAACGCCTCCACCTTCACCGCCCGCGTGATTGCCGGTACGGGTTCGGACATGTATTCCTGCATCACCGGCGCCATCGGCGCGCTCAAAGGTCCGAAACACGGCGGCGCGAACGAAGTTGCCTACGACATCCAAAAACGCTACCGCAACGCCGACGAAGCCGAAGCCGACATCCGCGAACGCATCGCCCGCAAAGAAATCGTTATCGGGTTCGGCCATCCGGTTTACACCATTTCCGACCCGCGCAACGTCGTGATTAAAGAAGTGGCGCGCGGTTTGAGCCGCGAAGCGGGCGACATGCGCCTCTTCGACATCGCCGAACGCTTGGAGAGCGTGATGTGGGAAGAGAAAAAGATGTTCCCCAACTTAGACTGGTTCTCCGCTGTGTCCTACCAAAAACTCGGCGTACCGACCGCCATGTTCACGCCGCTTTTCGTGATTTCGCGCTCCACCGGCTGGGCGGCACACGTCCTCGAACAGCGCAAAGACGGCAAAATCATCCGTCCGAGCGCGAACTACACCGGCCCTGAAGATTTGGCGTTTGTGGAGATTGAGGAACGCTGAGACGGACCACAGCCGTAGGAAATACCAATCGGATTTCAGACGACGTGTAGCGTGGGTTTTACCCGCGGAAAACTGAGATTCGCCTACGGTTCCGCTTTTCAGACGGCCTGTTGAAATATGCGAGAGAGAGAAGGTCGTCTGAAAAACCAGCCGCAACGTCTGCCGTCATTCCCGCCCCCGCCTAAGCGAGGACAGGCCGCGGCGGGAATGACGGAGGCAGCGCGGCAACTTTTTTCACGGTTTCGCCAAAATGCAGGAAAAGCCCGCGAGCCGAACGGATTTCAGACAACGTGCAATCGTTGTTATCCATTAAAAACTGAATATTAAAGTTTCAGACGACCCCTTCCAACAAACGTCGTCTGAAACCTCAAACCACAAGAAAAATAGATCCACAGGAGAACTGAACATGGCTGCCAACCAACGTTACCGCAAACCGCTGCCCGGTACGGATTTGGAATACTACGACGCGCGTGCGGCGTGTGAGGACATTCAAGCCGGCTCTTACGACAAGCTGCCTTACACGAGCCGCATTTTGGCGGAGAACTTGGTCAACCGCGCGGACAAAGTTGATTTGCCGACGCTGCAAAGCTGGCTGGGCCAGTTGATAGAAGGCAAGCAGGAAATCGACTTTCCGTGGTATCCCGCGCGGGTGGTGTGCCACGATATTTTGGGGCAGACCGCGCTGGTGGATTTGGCGGGCTTGCGCGATGCGATTGCAGAGAAGGGCGGCGATCCTGCCAAAGTGAATCCGGTGGTGCAGACGCAGCTTATCGTCGACCACTCGCTGGCAGTGGAATGCGGCGGCTACGACCCCGATGCGTTCCGCAAAAACCGCGAAATCGAAGACCGCCGCAATGAAGACCGTTTCCACTTTATCAACTGGACGAAAACCGCTTTTGAAAATGTGGACGTGATTCCGGCGGGCAACGGCATCATGCACCAAATCAACTTGGAAAAAATGTCTCCGGTTGTCCAAGTCAAAAACGGCGTGGCATTCCCTGATACTTGTGTGGGTACTGACTCTCATACGCCGCACGTCGATTCATTGGGCGTGATTTCCGTAGGCGTGGGCGGTTTGGAAGCCGAAACCGTGATGTTGGGTCGTGCCTCCATGATGCGTCTGCCTGATATTGTCGGCGTGGAGCTGACGGGCAAACGCCAGCCGGGCATTACGGCGACGGATATTGTGTTGGCGCTGACCGAGTTTCTGCGCAAAGAACGCGTGGTCGGGGCGTTTGTCGAATTTTTCGGCGAGGGCGCGAGAAGCCTGTCCATCGGCGACCGCGCGACCATTTCCAACATGACGCCGGAGTTCGGCGCGACTGCCGCCATGTTCGCCATCGATGCGCAAACCATTGATTATTTGAAACTGACCGGCCGCGACGACGCGCAGGTGAAATTGGTGGAAACCTACGCCAAAACCGCCGGACTGTGGACGGACGACCTGAAAACCGCCGTTTATCCGCGCGTGTTGAAGTTTGATTTGAGCAGCGTAACGCGCAACATGGCAGGCCCGAGCAACCCGCACGCGCGTTTTGCCACCGTCGATTTGGCAGCGAAAGGGCTGGCGAAGCCCTACGAAGAGCCTTCAGACGGCCTCATGCCCGACGGCGCGGTCATCATCGCCGCGATTACCAGTTGCACCAACACTTCCAACCCGCGCAACGTCGTTGCCGCTGCGCTTTTGGCGCGCAACGCCAACCGCTTCGGGCTGAAACGCAAACCGTGGGTCAAAACTTCGTTCGCCCCCGGCTCGAAAGTGGCGGAAATCTATTTGAAAGAAGCAGGTCTGTTGCCCGAAATGGAAAAACTCGGCTTCGGCATCGTCGCCTTCGCCTGCACCACCTGCAACGGCATGAGCGGCGCGCTCGACCCGAAAATCCAACAGGAAATCATAGACCGCGATTTGTATGCCACCGCCGTACTGTCGGGCAACCGCAACTTCGACGGTCGCATCCACCCGTATGCGAAACAGGCTTTCCTCGCTTCGCCCCCGCTGGTGGTGGCCTACGCCGTCGCAGGCAGCATCCGTTTCGATATTGAAAACGACGTGCTCGGCGTTTCAGACGACGGCAGGGAAATCCGCCTGAAAGACATCTGGCCGACCGACGAAGAAATCGATGCCGTTGTTGCCGAATATGTGAAACCGCAGCAATTCCGCGACGTGTATGTACCGATGTTCGACACCGGCAAAGCACAAAAAGCTCCGAGTCCGCTGTACGACTGGCGCCCGATGTCCACCTACATCCGCCGTCCGCCCTATTGGGAAGGCGCGCTGGCGGGCGAACGCAGCCTGACGGGAATGCGCCCCTTGGCGATTCTGCCCGACAACATCACCACCGACCACATTTCGCCTTCCAACGCGATTCTGGCGGCGAGTGCGGCGGGCGAATATCTGGCGAAAATGGGTTTGCCCGAAGAAGACTTCAATTCCTACGCCACCCACCGCGGCGACCACCTCACCGCCCAACGCGCCACTTTCGCCAATCCCAAATTGTTTAACGAAATGGTGAAAAACGAAGACGGCAGCGTACGCCAAGGCTCGCTCGCCCGCGTCGAACCCGAGGGCGAAACCATGCGCATGTGGGAAGCCATCGAAACCTATATGAACCGCAAACAGCCGCTCATCATCATCGCCGGCGCGGACTACGGCCAAGGTTCCAGCCGTGACTGGGCGGCGAAGGGCGTGCGGCTGGCGGGCGTGGAAGCCATCGCCGCCGAAGGCTTCGAGCGCATCCACCGCACCAACCTTATCGGCATGGGCGTATTGCCGCTGCAATTCAAACCCGGCACCAACCGCCACACCCTGCAACTGGACGGCACGGAAACCTACGACGTGGTCGGCGAACGCAAACCGCGCGGCGACCTGACCCTCGTCATCCACCGCAAAAACGGCGAAACCGTCGAAGTCCCCGTGACCTGCCGCCTCGATACCGCAGAGGAAGTGCTGGTGTACGAAGCCGGCGGCGTGCTGCAACGGTTTGCACAGGACTTTTTGGAAGGAAACGCGGCGTAGAGGTCGTCTGAAAACCCGAATCAGAAACAAGGAGAAACAGAATGCCGCAAATCAAAATCCCCGCCGTTTACTACCGCGGCGGTACATCAAAAGGCGTGTTTTTCAAACGATCCGACCTGCCCGAGGCGGCGCGGGAAGCGGGTAGCGCGCGCGACAAAATCCTGTTGCGCGTACTCGGCAGCCCCGACCCCTACGGCAAGCAGATAGACGGTTTGGGCAACGCCAGCTCGTCCACCAGCAAGGCGGTGATTTTGGACAAGTCCGAACGTGCCGACCACGACGTCGATTACCTTTTCGGGCAAGTTTCCATCGACAAGCCTTTCGTCGATTGGAGCGGTAATTGTGGCAACCTCACCGCCGCCGTGGGCGCGTTCGCCATCGAGCAGGGCTTGGTCGATAAAGGCAAAATCCCTTCAGACGGCATCTGCACGGTGAAAATCTGGCAGAAAAACATCGGCAAAACCATCATCGCCCACGTTCCTATGCAAAACGGCGAAGTGTTGGAAACGGGGGATTTCGAGTTGGACGGCGTTACCTTTCCCGCCGCCGAAGTGCAAATCGAATTCCTCGATCCCGCCGACGGCGAAGGCAGTATGTTTCCGACCGGCAATCTGGTGGACGAGCTGGACGTTCCGGACATAGGTCGTCTGAAAGCCACGCTCATCAATGCCGGCATTCCAACCGTTTTCCTGAACGCCGCCGACTTGGGTTACACAGGCAAAGAGTTGCAGGACGACATCAACAACGATGCCGCTGCGCTGGAAAAATTCGAGAAAATCCGCGCTTACGGTGCGCTGAAAATGGGCTTGATTAACGACGTGTCCGAGGCCGCCGCCCGCGCGCACACGCCGAAAGTCGCCTTCGTCGCCCCCGCCGCCGATTACACCGCCTCCAGCGGCAAAACCGTGAACGCTGCCGACATCGATCTGCTGGTACGCGCCCTGAGCATGGGCAAACTGCACCATGCCATGATGGGCACCGCCTCGGTCGCCATCGCCGCTGCTGCTTCCGTCCCCGGCACGCTGGTCAACCTCGCCGCAGGCGGCGGAACGCGCAACGAAGTGCGCTTCGGCCATCCTTCCGGCACATTGCGCGTCGGCGCGGCGGCAGAGTGTTCGGACGGCATCTGGGTGGTGAAAAAAGCCGTTATGAGCCGCAGTGCGCGCGTGATTATGGAAGGGCGGGTGCGCGTTCCCGATGATTGTTTTTGAAATCATGTAGGACGGACATCACTGTCCACTGTTTCAGACGACATTTGATAAAGGATTGCAATAAAGTCGAATAGTCTAACCGCCGTCATTCCCGCGCAGGCGGGAATCCACAGTCGATATTCTGTTTCCTGATTTTTATCAGAGCTTGCTTGTGAGCAAATATGGATTCCCGCCTGCGCGGGAATGACGATAGAAAATGCGGCATAAGCTTGCCCAAAAGGTCGTCTGAAACACACCCCGCCCAACGCCCATCCTTTTTCAGACGACCCCACCAAAAAAACAACCACAAACTACAAGGAGAAATATCATGTCCGACCAACTCATCCTCGTCCTGAACTGCGGCAGTTCCTCGCTCAAAGGTGCCGTTATCGACCGCAAAAGCGGCAGCGTCGTCCTAAGCTGCCTCGGCGAACGTTTGGGTACGCCCGAAGCCGTCATCACCTTCAGCAAAGACGGCAACAAACGCCAAGTTCCCCTGACCGGCCGCAACTGCCACGCCGGCGCGGTGGGTATGCTGTTGAACGAACTGGAAAAACACGGCCTGCACGACCGCATCAAAGCCATCGGCCACCGTATCGCCCACGGCGGCGAAAAATATCACGAGTCCGTCCTCATCGACCAAGACGTCCTCGACGAACTGAAAGCCTGCATCCCGCTCGCCCCGCTGCACAACCCCGCCAACATCAGCGGCATCCTCGCCGCGCAGGAACACTTCCCCGGCCTGCCCAACGTCGGCGTGATGGACACCTCGTTCCACCAAACCATGCCCGAACGCGCCTATACC
This sequence comes from Neisseria mucosa, assembly GCA_003028315.1. NCBI lineage: Bacteria > Pseudomonadati > Pseudomonadota > Betaproteobacteria > Neisseriales > Neisseriaceae > Neisseria > Neisseria mucosa. The sequence continues at coordinate 2,641,063 of CP028150.1, forward strand.
TACGCCGTACCGCGCGAATTGCGCAAAAAACACGCCTTCCGCCGCTACGGCTTCCACGGCACCAGCATGCGCTACGTCGCCCCCGAAGCCGCGCGGATTTTGGGCAAACCGCTGGAAGATTTGCGCATGATCGTCGCCCACCTCGGCAACGGCGCGTCCATCACCGCCATCCGAAACGGCAAATCCGTCGATACCAGCATGGGCTTCACCCCCATTGAAGGCCTCGTCATGGGTACCCGCTGCGGCGACATCGACCCCGGCGTGTACAGCTACCTGACCGCCCACGCCGGCATGAACATCGAGCAAGTCGATGAAATGCTGAACAAAAAATCAGGATTGCTCGGCATCTCCGAACTCTCCAACGACTGCCGCACCCTCGAAATCGCCGCCGACGAAGGCCACGAAGGCGCACGTCTCGCCCTCGAAGTCATGACCTACCGCCTCGCCAAATACATCGCCTCGATGTCGGTTGCCTGCGGCGGCATAGACGCCCTCGTCTTCACCGGCGGCATCGGCGAAAACTCCCGCAACATCCGCGCCAAAACCGTCGCCTACCTCGACTATTTGGGTTTGCACATCGACACCAAAGCCAATATGGAAAAACGCTACGGCAACTCAGGTATCATCAGCCCGACAGGTTCCAATCCCGCCGTTTTGGTCGTACCGACTAACGAAGAACTGATGATCGCACTCGACACCGCCGAACTGGCAGGCTTCTTACAAGAAGCAGGCTAGGGGCTGAGGCAGCACGTTTTTGAAATAACAATGAAATAGAAAAGAGGTCGTCTGAAAGATAGGTTTCAGACGACCTCTTTGTTTGGAAAGACGATCTTATGCTTTTCTTTGTTATTTGGAAGAGAACTAAGAGGGTAGGGGATGTTTTTCAGCTTAAAAGCAAGATTATGAAACAGATACTTTCCCGACTCAGGAAAAAGTTAAATTTTAGGAATAAATGTTTATTATGTTAATTTGAAATATTGAAATAGTTTCATAAGAAATTAAAAGAGGTAAGTAAGCAACAATGAAACGTAATTCAGATATGTTTTACATTCCGTATGGGATTAGAATGCCTGCAAATTATTCTCTAAATAATCATTATATTGAGTAAAGAAAAATGACAATAAATTATTAAAGGGATGGTTTGTCATATTTCATTTAAAATAGTTACTTGATTGAGTAATGGTGCGGATATAGAATGCCCGTTTCCCTATATCTTATTTGACGTTTAAATTAAATCAATAAGATATTATTATTTAATAAACATAAAATAATATTCGATATTAGGTTTTTTGCGAATCCTTAGATTGATCTTGTTTTTGAAATCAAGGTAAATCGGAGCGGCTACGGATTTATCCAAGATTCGGATGTTAGTTTTGTAGAAAGCCTATTAGTTTAATACTCGGGTAAATTAAATCATGGAAACAAAGTCAGCAAACGGCGGGCAAACTCCCAGCACATCGGGCAAACCGGTCAAAATGCCGAACAGGCGCAAGCGGAATATGGCAGTGGTTACGCTGCTATTTGTTTTGGCGGCTATTGGCGTTGCTTTTGCTTATGTTTTGTTTTGGCAGCACGAAGAAACAACTGAAGACGCATATGTTGCGGGATATTTGGTTCAGATTACGCCGCAAGTCGGCGGGACAGTGCGCAAAGTCATGTTTGACGACACGGATGTTGTGAAAAAAGGCGATGTTTTGGTTACTCTGGATGACAGTGATTTCCAGCTGGCGTATGACAGGGCGCAAAACGAGCTGATTCAGGCAATCCGTCAAAACAAGCAGCAGACGGCAGTCAATTCCCAGGCGAAAGCGCAAGTGTTGCTGCGTAAAGCCGATTTGGCACGCGCTCAGGCAGATTTGCGGCGCCGGGAGGCCCTATCCGGTACGGATGCCATTTCCGGTGAGGAGTTGAGTCATGCCCGGGCGGCGGTCGTTCAGGCGCAAGCAGCATTGAAAGCAGTGAAAGCGGAAGAGGCTTCGGCTCAGGCTGCGTTGGGTAACAATATTCCCGTGCGCGAGCAACCTGCCGTTCAAACAGCAGTGAGCAAGATTAAAGATGCCTGGCTGAATTTGCAGCGTACACAAATCCGCGCGCCTATGGGCGGGCAGATTGCCAAACGCAATGTCCAAGTCGGACAGAGAATTTCGCAAGGCGCGGCGCTGATGGCAGTTGTTCCCTTGACGGATTTGTGGGTGGATGCCAATTTTAAAGAATCGCAATTACGAAAAATGAAAATCGGACAGCCTGTGGAAATGACTGCCGATTTGTACGGCAAAAAAGTGGTTTACCACGGTAAAGTCATGGGCTTGTCCGCAGGTACGGGCAGCGCGTTTTCACTTTTGCCGCCGCAAAACGCAACGGGCAACTGGATTAAAGTCGTTCAGCGTGTACCGGTCAGAATCAGCCTGGATCCTAACGAATTGAAAGCAAACCCCTTGCGCGTCGGTCTTTCTATGACAGTCAAAGTCGATATTGCCGAAGCGGGTTCGGGCAAGCCGATGACGGCGGCCGCCGTGAAAAATTCGGCAGCCCCGGAAACGGACAGCGTAGATTGGGCGGCGGCTAATGCATTAATCGATAAGATTTTTGAAAAATACGCCAAATAACCTGTTTCAGACGACCTTCGGTATCCCGACAGGTCGTCTGAAACGTTCATATCCGGCAAATTAGTGAAATAAGTAGTGCGATCAGGATGAGGGACTTGCTCATTCTGTTTCAAGAGAAAGTCGATACGGCAAACCCCGCCTAGGTTAAAAGCGGGAATGGCAATGTCGGCAGTGAAGGAAGATTTTGATGAATTATCCGCCGTTGACAGGCATCAGGTTGGTCTTGGTTACATTGTCGCTGAGCCTTGCCGTCTTTATGGAAGTATTGGATACGACGATTGCCAATGTTGCCGTCCCCGTTATTGCCGGTGATTTGGGTGCGGCAACGACTCAGGGAACGTGGGTGATTACATCATTTGCCGTGGCAAATGCCATTTCCGTACCGCTGACAGGGTTTCTTGCGAAGCGGGTGGGTGAAGTGCGGCTGTTTGTCGGATCGGTCATCGGCTTCGTGATTACATCTTGGCTGTGCGGTATTTCACCGAATTTGCAAACCTTGGTGTTCTTCCGTATTTTGCAGGGTTTTGTCGCAGGACCGCTGATTCCTTTGTCCCAAAGCCTCCTGATGGCATCTTACCCGCCGGAGAAGCGGACTTTGGCATTGGCACTTTGGGCGATGACCGTCGTGGTCGCCCCTGTTTTAGGGCCGATTTTCGGTGGCTGGATTTCGGACAACTGGCATTGGGGTTGGATATTCTTCATCAATATTCCCATCGGCATTTTGTCTGCGTTAATTGCCTGGCAGCAACTGCGCGACCGTGAAACCGATACGGTTAAAACGCCTATTGATTACACGGGGCTGATTTTGATGATCGTCGGTATCGGCTCGTTGCAAATGATGTTGGACAGGGGGAAAGAGCTCGATTGGTTCGCATCGGGTGAAATTATCGTATTGGCAGTCGTTGCAACGGTATGTCTGACTTATTTCATTGTTTGGGAATTAGGTGAAAAATATCCGATTGTCGATTTGTCTTTGTTTAAAAACCGCAACTTTACCATCGGCGTCTTGACGACTTCGCTCGGGTTTATGGTGTATATGGGCACGTTGACGCTTTTGCCGCTGGTGTTGCAGTCCAACCTCGGTTATACCGCCACATGGGCGGGATTGGCGGCTGCGCCTATCGGATTTCTGCCGATTTTCCTCTCTCCTTTGATAGGGCGGTTCGGCAATAAAATCGATATGCGCCTGTTGGTTACCGGTAGTTTTTTGATGTTTGCCTTTACTTTTCATTGGCGGACAGATTTTTATGCGGGAATGGACATGAGCAACGTTGTCTGGCCGCAGTTTTGGCAGGGTTTGGGTGTGGCCATGTTCTTCCTGCCGCTGACTACCATTACTCTGTCGCACATGAAAGGTCCGCAAATCGCATCGGCAAGCAGTTTGTCGAATTTTCTACGTGTCTTTATGGGTGGTGTCGGTGTGTCTGTCGTCAGTACCATGTGGGAGCGGAGGGAGGCTTTACATCATACGCAACTGACTGAACATATCACGCCGTATTCTCCGGATACCGCTGAAGCAGTCCGTCAGATGGCGGAAGCGGGTTTGAACGGAGAGCAGGCAGTCGGTCTGATAAACAGTACCATTACCCAACAGGGTTTTATCGTTGGCTCGAATGAGATATTTTTGGCGGGCAGTATCTTGTTCATTATCATGATTCCCATTATTTGGCTGGCGAAGCCGCCTTTCCATCACGACGGAGGCGGAGGAGGGCATTGATGAGTGTTGCTGCGGAAGGAACTGGAATCGCTAATTCGAGAGAAAAGGTCGTCTTAAAACGGTAACGACAGTTTCAGACGACCTTTTCATATGCAGAAGCTTTGGAAATCCGCTATAATTTCGCCTCATTCATTTCGCGGTCAAAGCGTTTCGCGAAAACAACATTTGGAAGATTTATCCCGACAGGCAGTCGGTTTTTTGTCAAAATGCTTGAACTAACGCTGTTTTTTATGGTATAAATCGCGTTTTACTATTTTAGAAGTTTGGAGACTAACCATGGCACGAGTTTGCAAAGTGACCGGTAAGCGCCCGATGTCTGGCAACAACGTATCACACGCCAACAACAAAACCAAACGTCGTTTTTTGCCTAACTTGCAATCACGTCGTTTCTGGGTAGAAAGTGAAAACCGCTGGGTTCGCCTGCGCGTTTCTAACGCTGCATTGCGTACCATCGACAAAGTAGGCATTGATGTCGTATTGGCTGATTTGCGTGCTCGCGGCGAAGCTTAATTTAAACCGTTAATTAAGGATTACTGCAATGCGCGATAAAATCAAACTGGAATCCAGTGCTGGTACTGGTCATTTCTACACCACTACCAAAAACAAACGCACTATGCCCGGCAAATTGGAAATCAAAAAATTTGATCCGGTTGCCCGTAAACATGTTATTTACAAAGAAACCAAATTGAAATAATCCGGTTTCTGGAAAATGGAAAAGCCTCTGTCGGACAGGGGCTTTTTTATTTGGAACCTTATATGTTCAAAGTTGCTGTGGAAAATATATAAAAGGTCGTCTGAAAAGCATTTCAGACGACCTTTTGATGTGTTTAAACGGATTAGCCGGTCAGTTGTTTGGTAATCAGTTTTTTCAGCGGTGGGAAGTTGTTGCTGGCGCGCAATACCAAGCCGCGCAGGATTTTGGCAGGCGCGGTTTCATTGGTAAAGAGTTTGAGCAGCATATTGGTGCCGTGGTAAATCGGCTGGGCATGGAGCATATGCTTGGTGCTGTATTTTTCCAGCAGGCTGGTGGCGCCGATGTCTTGACCGCGTTGTTCTGCTTCGAGAACCAGTTTTGCCAAGAGGTCCGCGCTGGATAGACCTAAGTTGAAACCGTGTGCGGTAACAGGGTGCATGCCTACGGCGGCGTCGCCGATTAAGGCGCTGCGTTTGCCATAGAAGCGTTGGGCAATCATGCCGACCAAGGGGTAGTTGTGAATGGTACTGACCAATTCCATGTCGCCCAAACGGCCTTTGAGTTGCTCTTTGACGCTGGCTGCCAATTCTTCGGGAGACATTTTTTTGATGGTGTCTGCCTTGTCGCTATCGACGGTAATGACTGTGTTGGTCAGATGTTCTTCCAAGGGCAGCAGGGCGATGGTGCGGCCGTAGTGGAAGCATTCGTAAGCGGTATGCTGGTTGGACAGGGTATGCTTCATGCGGCAGACAAACATGGTGCGACTGTAATCGTGCATATCGGAGGAAATGCCCAGTTGTCGGCGGGTTTGGGAAAAGCGGCTGTCTGCTGCCAAGAGTAGGCGGCCGCTCAAAACTTCGCCGTTTTCCAAGATGACTTGGGCTTCATCTTCGGAAGTTTTGACTTCTTTGACGCCCGTACCGGTCAGAATGGTAACGTTTTCCAGTTTGGATACGACTTCATAAGCGGCTTTGCGGATATTGTGGTTTGAAATCAGATAACCTAAGCAGTCGGCAGGTTCGCCGCGCGCTTGGGTCGGTTGCGGGAAGTGGAGTTGGTAATCGGACTGCCCGTTCAAGACTTTTGCATCGCGTAAGGGGTAAATTTCGTCTTTCGGAATCAAATCCCACATGCCCAAGCGTTGCATAATTTCGCGGGATAGGTGGGTTAGCGCGATTTCCCTGCCGTCGTAAGGCGGATTTTGCAAAACCTCCAGGGGGCTTTTTTCAATCAGGGTAACTTTTAAACCGCTTCCGGCCAGTTCGGCTGCAAAGCTGAGTCCTGCCGGTCCCGCACCTACGACGAGAATATCGCTGTGTAAGCTCATAAGGCATCCTTTTTATTTAATGGAATGGAGGTTTCAGGGGATCTTGGAGTAAGGTCGTCTGAAAAAAAGAACTGGGTGTGATTATAGCAAAATAGATGGAGAAAAAAGAGAGATGCAAATGACTGGGGGAAATTTTACTTTGGTCTTAATGTAAATCAAGAATTCGGTAATGCCGGATTGCAGATGGTGGGTATTCAATACGACATATTTTGCAGTGATGGCCTCGCCAACAGGAATCGAACCTGTATTTTACGCTTAGGAGGCATACGTTCTATCCGTTGAACTATGGCGAGCGTGTTAAACTTTTCCTGCAATAAACGATAATAATCCCGCGGCAATCAGCGGGCCGACCGGAATGCCGCCCATAAACGCCACACCGATAACCGTACCAATCAAAAGACCTGTTACCAAAACAGGTTGTTCGCTCATCAGCGGTACGCCGCGTCCTGCCAGCCAGGCGACAAGGATGCCAATTAATACGGCGGCAATCATTTTAAAATTGACAAACTCCGACAGCGGCGGAATTTGAACCTTCCCTGAAACCAGCGGACTTAAAACCCCGATTGTCAGCAAAATAATCCCAAAATGCAAGCCGTGTTTTTCCATGAAAGGAATATATTGCGATAAAGCAGTCTGCTGCATTAAAAGCAAAATTGCTGCGGAAATTGTAATCGAGTTGTTGTTGCTGACGACGCCGAGAAAAATCAGCGTCACCAAAAACATCGGGACGAAATTGAAATTCATCGGATTTAAGAAACCCGTGCCAATGATTCCTCGGCCAACTGAATCATCGCCTGTTTGACTTCGCTATCGGGCAATACTGCCAAAGAAGCCACGGCTTGCTCAACGGCTTTTCGTGCTTCGGAAATCGAATAAGTCAGCGCATCGGAATGGACAACATAATCATGGATTTTTTGGAAACTGCCGCGATCCGCATTTTCCAAAGCGTGTCGAACATCGTCAGCCACTTGTTTCGAACCGTTGCGCATCAGATAAATCAGCGGCAAAGTCGGTTTGCCTTCTGCCAAATCGTCGCCGACGTTTTTACCGATTTCTTCGGTTTCGCCCGAATAATCCAAAACATCATCAATAATTTGGAACGCCGTACCGACATACATGCCGTAGTCTTTCAACGCCTGCTCATGCTCGGGGGCGGCATTGCCCAAAATCGCGCCAACCTGCGCGGCCGCTTCAAACAATTTGGCCGTTTTATATTGAATCACTTGAACATATTGCGCTTCAGTAATATCGGTATTGCCGATGTTCATCAGCTGCATGACCTCGCCTTCAGCAATAATATTGGTTGCATCCGCCATGACTTCCAAAATGCGCATACTGCCGGAATCAACCATCAATTGGAAAGCGCGCGTATACAAAAAGTCGCCGACCAACACCGCCGCCGCGTTGCCGAACAGATTATTCGCCGTTTCGCGTCCGCGGCGCAAATCGCTTTCATCGACCACATCGTCATGCAGCAGGGTCGAAGTGTGGATAAATTCCACCATTGCCGCCAAAGCATACAGCTTATCTCCATCATAGCCGACCGACTTACCTGCCAAAATCGTCATAATCGGACGCAGACGCTTACCGCCGGCACTGATAATATAAGTACCGATTTGCGAAATCAGCGCAACATCAGACTGAACCGCTTGGTTGATCACCTCATTGACCCGTGAAAGGTCTTCAGGCAGATGGCGTTGGAAATAAGGCAGGTTTTCGAGCATAACACATTCTCAGTCGGCAAAATGAAGCAGGCTTGCCGTATAAATAAATGGGTTGGGTATAAGGCGGAAATAATATTGCCGCATAAAAAATATCGGCAATCCAACGCGCGATTATAGCAGCAAAGCCCGTTTGACACATCTTTCAAACGACCCTGCCCCCACAAACGAAATAAACTTTGACAAAACAGGCAAATAGCAATAGAATCTCGTGTTTCGCACAATGGTGTGCGAGATATTAACCATAATTCTCATGGAGTTGAGTATGTACGCGGTCGTAAAAACCGGCGGCAAACAATATAAAGTTGCCGTTGGCGAAAAATTGAAAGTAGAACAGATACCAGCCGAACTCGACAGCCAAATCGAACTGACCGAAGTTTTGATGATTGCTGACGGCGAATCTGTAAAAGTTGGCGCTCCTTTCATTGAAGGCGCAAAAGTAACAGCTAAAGTAGTAGCCCATGGTCGCGGCGAGAAAGTACGCATTTTCAAAATGCGCCGCCGTAAACACTACCAAAAACGCCAAGGCCATCGCCAAAATTTCACCCAAATCGAAATCGTGGCAATCGCCTAATTTTTGAAACTTAGGAGTATTACAAATGGCAAGTAAAAAAGCAGGCGGTAGCACCCGCAACGGTCGCGATTCAGAAGCCAAACGCTTGGGCGTAAAAGCCTACGGCAACGAGCTGATTCCGGCAGGTTCCATCATTGTCCGCCAACGCGGTACCAAATTCCACGCCGGTGACAACGTAGGCATGGGCAAAGACCACACTTTGTTCGCTAAAGTTGATGGTTATGTTGAATTCAAAACCAAAGGTGCGCTGAACCGTAAAACGGTCAGCATCCGTCCTTACACCGGTTCTGAAGAATAATCCGAGTTTATCGTGATATTGAAAAAGCTGTATTTCTTAAGGAATACAGCTTTTTTGTTTGTGTCAGGTTGAGTGGTTTTACAGGTCGGCATTAGCCGGGTCATTTGTTTTTTGATACGACACCTGTCATAAGTCGTCATTCAGTCTCTTTCTGCATGAGGACAAATTGTGGCGAGAATTTGCTTTTGAATTCCGGAAACCTTTTTCAAATACTTGTTTCTTGGAATTTTGATGAATTCCTGCCTGTCTGAGAATAGCTGCGGAGGATAGGTGCTCCGTCAAAAATGAAGCAGATCGGTTTATATACCCAAAATTTCAGGTTTCCAATAAAACCAAAAGGTCGTCTGAAAATTTTTCAGACGACCTTTTTATCAACTGTAAATCTCAGCCCCTTTCTTCACAAACTCGACCGCTTTTTCCTCCATGCCCTGCCGCTGGGCTTTTTGCTTATCGGCGTAGTCGCGTACTTCCTGCGTGATTTTCATCGAGCAGAATTTGGGGCCGCACATCGAGCAGAAGTGGGCGATTTTCGCGCCTTCGGCGGGCAGGGTTTCATCGTGGAAGCTCTCGGCGCGTTCGGGGTCGAGACTGAGGCGGAATTGGTCGCGCCAGCGGAATTCGAAACGCGCCTTGCTCAGGGCGTTGTCGCGCAGCTGCGCGCCCGGCCAGCCTTTGGCGAGGTCGGCGGCGTGGGCGGCGAGTTTGTAGGTGATGATACCGGTGCGCACGTCTTCTTTGTCGGGCAGGCCGAGATGCTCTTTCGGGGTAACGTAGCAGAGCATGGCTGTGCCGTACCAGCCGATATTGGTTGCGCCTATGCCAGAGGTGATGTGGTCGTAGCCGGGGGCGATGTCGGTAACGAGCGGGCCGAGTGTGTAGAAAGGCGCTTCAAAGCAGTGTTGCAGCTCTTCGGTCATGTTTTCTTTGACGCGTTGCAGCGGCACATGGCCGGGGCCTTCGATCATGACTTGTACGTCGTGTTTCCATGCTTTGCCGGTCAATTCGCCCAAGGTGTGCAGCTCGGCAAATTGGGATTCGTCGTTGGCATCGGCAATGCAGCCGGGGCGCAGGCCGTCGCCGAGGCTGAACGACACGTCGTAGGCTTTCATGATTTCACAGATTTCGTCGAAATGCGTGTAGAGGAAGTTTTCCCGATGGTGGGCGAGACACCATTTCGCCATGATGGAACCGCCACGCGATACGATGCCGGTGAGGCGGTTGGCGGTCATCGGCACATAGCGCAGCAACACGCCCGCGTGTATGGTGAAATAGTCCACGCCTTGTTCCGCCTGCTCGATTAAGGTGTCGCGGAACAAATCCCAAGTCAAATCTTCGGCAATGCCGCCGGTTTTTTCCAAAGCCTGATAGATGGGCACGGTGCCGATGGGAACGGGCGCGTTGCGGATAATCCATTCGCGCGTTTCGTGGATATGCGCGCCGGTGGACAAATCCATAATCGTGTCCGCGCCCCAACGCAGCGACCACACCATTTTTTCGACTTCTTCGGTCAGGCTGGAGGTTACGGCGGAGTTGCCCAAGTTGCCGTTGATTTTGACGCGGAAGTTGCGGCCGATAATCATCGGTTCGAGTTCGGGGTGGTTGATGTTGGCGGGGATAATCGCGCGTCCGGCGGCAATTTCTTGGCGCACGAATTCGGGCGTGATTTGGTCGGGGTGGGTCGGGATATTCGCGCCGAAACTTTGCCCTGCGTGCTGTTTCAAGAGCTTGGCGTATTCGGGTCGTCTGAAAAGTTCGTCCAGCTTCATGCGTTCGCGTATGGCGGCAAACTCCATTTCGGGCGTGATGATGCCGCGGCGCGCATAGTGAAGCTGGGTTACGTTGTTGCCGATTTTCGCACGGCGCGGGCGGGTGATTTGGTTGAAACGCAGATGGGCGGTTTGCGGATCGTGTGCGCGTTCGATGCCGTATTCGCTGGAGAGCTTGGGCAGGATTTCGGTATCGCCGCGTTCGTCCAGCCATGCGGTGCGGACGTGCGGCAAACCTTGTTTCAGGTCGATGTGCGCCGCCGGATCGCCGTACACGCCGCTGGTGTCATAGACGGGAATCGGCGGGTTGGCTTCCGTACCTTGCGCCGTGTAGGTGTCATCCTGACGGATTTCGCGCAAAGGCACGCGGATGTCGTCGCGGCTGCCTTGCAGATACACGCGCTCCGAGTTCGGATATTTGAAGCGGATGCCGATGTCTTCACTCAAGTCGGCAAGCTCGCGCGCTTCGTTGCCGGAAGTTTTGGCGGTTTTCTTTGGCGTAGTCATAAAAAATGCTCCTGTTTTCTCGTTTGAAAAGAAGAAACAGGAGCGTTTTGCTTTTTCAGACGACCTCATATCAAAAAAGGTCGTCTGAAAGACAGAATCCGTGAAAACTCCCCACGCAGGTATTATCCCGATCGGGTGTAAAGGGTATTTCTCAGCCGCCTGATGATCAGGCAGCACCCCTGTTTCGTTAGAATGGGATTATAAACCACGATTGGGGTTTATTGGAAATCTTAACAGGGCTGACATCGGTATTTTAAGGAATGAATGGCTTGAATATCGGGGGGCTAGCTATATTGCGTTTCCATAAATCGAAACGTCGTCTGAAAAAGTTGTTTTGCTTTTCAGACGACGTTTGGTATGGCACAAATTTAGGATAACGGGTTCCGTTACTCTAAATCTACGGCTTATTTATTGTTCGGATGGGATTCCATCGGTGCAGACAAAGGCAGTTCGGGCATGGTGCGGGCGGAGTCGGAAACATTGCCGGACAGTGTTTTCAGGAAGGCAACGATGTTGTCGGTGTCTTCTTTCGATAAGTCTTTGCCCAGTTGCGCTTTACCCATGATGGTAACGGCTTTGTCCAATTCCCAAACGCTGCCGTTGTGGAAATATGGATAAGTTTTGGCGACGTTACGCAAGCCGGGGACGCGGAAGAAGAATTCGTCCTCGGCTTTTTTGGTTACGTCAGCACGGCCTTTGTCGTGTTTCGGATCTTCGATGAATTTCCAGTACGGGCCTTCAACCAAACCGAATTTTTGGAAGGTTGCGCCGCCGAGGTTGACGCCGCTGTGGCAGGCAATACAGCCGTTGTCCATAAAGGCGCGCACGCCCTTGCGCTCTTGCTCGCTCAGGGCGTTGACGTTGCCTTTGAGGTAGTCGTCCCATTTGGTCGGCGTCAACAGGGTGCGTTCGAATGCGCCCAGTGCGGTGGTGATGTTTTTGAAGGAAACTGCACCGTCTTCGGGGAAGGCGGTTTTAAACAGTTCTTGATATTCGGGGATTTTGGCGATTTTGGCAGCGGCTGCTTCTTGCGAGTCGTTTGCCATTTCCACAGGGTTGACCAATGGTCCGCCGGCTTGTTCTTCAACGTCAGCCGCACGGCCGTCCCAGAACTGCATGCCGAGCAAGGCGGCGTTTAAAGCGGTCGGGGAGTTGCGTCCGCCGAACTGTCCTTTATGGCCTTGGCTGGTCGGCAGGTTGTCCACGCCTGCGGTGGCAAGGTTGTGGCAGGAGTTGCAGCTTACGGTGTTGCCTTTGGAGAGGCGCGGCTCATACCATAATTGATGGCCGAGTTTGACCTGTTCTTCGGTAAACGGGCGCAGTTTCTGCATTTCTTCGGCACTCGGCAGCGGTTTGAAGATGCCTTGTGCGCGTTTGAGCAGCTCTTGGTCTTCAGGTGAAGCATTGCTGTCAACGGCGGCTTGGGACGCTGCTGAGGCGGTTGAAGCAGCGTCAGGGGTCGTCTGAACGGCAGAGGCCTCGGTCGGTGCGGAAGCAGGTTTTTGTTCCTTGCTTTCCTGTCCGCCACAGGCGGCTAATGCGGATAAAACAGCAAGCGACAGGAGCAGTCGGGTGTTGCGGTGGTTCATGGCGTGTTCCTTTTTGTAGTGGATATTATTATGAGTAAGCACCGTTTCCGTTGATTGCCGTGATGAATGGCGGGCGAAAATAGGGAATGGCATTCCGCTTTGTTTGCGTCCGTTTGATATGTCCGGCTTTTTTGTCCGCGAAGTATAAACAGCGGGCGTGGTTTGCCCTTTGCGGTAAATCAATATTGGATTTTCAATAGAGATAAGCAATATATGTGATAGCTTCTGCGTTTTCATGCGGTTTTCATGTTGAATAGGCCTCTATCGCTTGCACTGCCAAGCCGATTGGTTTAAATTAAACGACAATTTACCGTTGGAAGACACACAATGAAAATTACCGTCATCGGCGCAGGTTCTTGGGGTACAGCCCTTGCCCTGCACTTTGCCAGCCACGGCAACGAAGTCGCCCTTTGGACACGCAATCCCGAACAAGTCCGTACATTGCAGGCAGAACGTGAAAACAAACACGGCCTGCCCGGTTTCCCTTTCCCTGAATCCTTAACCGTTTACGCTGATTTGGGTGATGCACTCAAAGACAGCGGGCTCGTCCTTGTCGTAACTTCTGTCGCAGGTTTAAGAAGCAGCGCGGAACTCCTCAAACAACACAATGCCGACCATATTCCCGTCCTTGCTGCCTGCAAAGGCTTTGAACAAGACACAGGGCTGTTGACCTTCCAAGTATTGAAAGAAGTATTGCCTGAGAACAAAAAAATCGGCGTGCTGTCAGGTCCGAGCTTTGCCCAAGAACTCGCCAAACAACTGCCTTGCGCTGTGGTTGTCGCCTCAGAAAATCAGGAATGGATTGAAGAATTGGTGCCGCAACTCAACACCAACGTAATGCGCCTTTACGGCAGCACGGACGTTATCGGCGTGGCTGTCGGCGGTGCCGTCAAAAACGTTATGGCAATTGCTACCGGTCTTTCCGACGGTCTCGAATACGGGCTCAATGCGCGTGCGGCGCTGGTGACGCGCGGTCTCGCCGAAATTACCCGTCTTGCCATGGCTATGGGTGCGCAGCCCAAAACCATGATGGGGCTTGCCGGCATCGGTGACCTTATCCTGACCTGTACCGGCGCGCTTTCGCGAAACCGCCGTGTCGGTTTGGGTTTGGCAGAAGGAAAAGAACTGCATCAAGTATTGGTGGAAATCGGCCATGTTTCCGAAGGTGTCAGCACCATCGAAGAAGTGTTTAACACCGCTGTGAAATACCAAATCGATATGCCCATTACCCAAACCCTGCTGCAACTCATCCGCAAGGAAATGACCCCGCAGCAAGTTGCAGAAAGACTCATGGAGCGCAGCGCGCGCTTTGAGTAAGACCGAACGGCAAAGGTCGTCTGAAAACATCAAGCCAAAAAGTTTCAGACGACCTCAACATTCGGCAGCGATTGACATCCCTGCATCATCATCCTAATATCCTGACCGCCTGCCACCATGCGGCAATACGGAAGCCTATACATGAATCAATCACTCGACACCTTGGAAGTCAGCGTTTACCAGCTGGCCCAAAAATTTGAAACCCTTGTTGGTGAAAACCGCCGCCTTAACGAAGAAATCGACCGCCTCAAGCTCGAGCATGAACAACAAAAGCGCGAACACGAAGCTGCCGTTGATGAATTGAGCGAAGCGCTGCTCGTACAAGTCGGCAAACTCAAAGAAGACCTACAAGGCAAAATCGACAACCTTACCGCCGAAAAAGAACAATACCGCAGCGCATTAGAGCAGACTGCAGAAAAAATCCGCCGGCTCATTTCCCGCCTGCCGCAAGAAACGCAATCATAAGGACACGCCATGAGTATCGAACAAGTCAGCCTCGACATCATGAATGTCAATTTCACCATCAACACGCCGAGTGAAGAAAAAGATACCCTGCTCCAAGCCGTTGATATGCTCAACAAAAAAAGTGCCGCCATCAAAGAGAGCGGACGCATTGTCGGCAGCGATAAAATCGCCATTATGACCGCACTCAACGTTGTCCACGACCTCCTTAAAATCACACTCAAAGACGATTTGGCAATAGGTGAATTTGAGCGTAAAATAACCGACATGAACAACGCTTGCCAAAAAGCTTTGGCGCGGTTGGAACAAAACTGATTTTTCTTTTTCCCTGCGGTGTCCGCGAAGGCATATATTCCTTTGAACCAATAAGTTCGCTTAAGGTTGCCGGGAGTTGCAGTGGGCGCGAGCGTCTATCCTTAGATGCACCCGAAACTGCCCGAGGTGACCGCCTTGTCAACAAGGTTCAAGCGGATTCAGCCAAAACGGCTCTCGCGGGGATTCCCATATCAAGCCATGCCCGATTGCGGCATGGCTTTCATTTATCATCGGCTTCGACGTCGTCTGAAAAACCAAACTTAAAATCAAAAAACACATCCCGATATTTTGAATTATCAGTAATGTTTTCCAGCTTAAAAACAACATTTCCCAATGCATAAAAACGCCATCATAGAAAAAACACTTTCAGACGACCCCAATCCGATTGACAAAAGCCAATCCCATCTTTAAAATTCACAACTTTCTATATCTATCTGGATTTCCACTATGAAAACCTTTTCAGCGAAACCCCACGAGGTGAAGCGCGAATGGTTCGTTATCGACGCCCAAGACAAAGTCTTGGGTCGCGTTGCAGCCGAAGTCGCACACCGTCTGCGTGGCAAGCACAAACCTGAATACACTCCCCACGTTGACACCGGCGACTACATCATTGTCATCAACGCGGACAAACTGCGTGTAACCGGTGCCAAATTCGAAGACAAAAAATACTTCCGTCACTCCGGTTTCCCCGGCGGTATCTACGAGCGTACTTTCCGCGAAATGCAAGAGCAATTCCCGGGCCGCGCTTTGGAACAAGCTGTAAAAGGCATGTTGCCTAAGGGTCCATTGGGTTACGCAATGATCAAAAAACTGAAAGTGTACGCTGGTGCAGAGCACGCCCATGCCGCACAACAACCCAAAGTTTTGGAATTGAAATAAGGACACGACATGAACGGTAAATACTACTACGGCACAGGCCGCCGCAAAAGTTCAGTGGCTCGTGTATTCCTGACTAAAGGTACCGGCCAAATCATCGTAAACGGTCGTCCCGTTGATGAATTCTTCGCCCGCGAAACCAGCCGCATGGTTGTTCGCCAACCTTTGGTCCTGACTGAAAACGCTGAAGCGTTCGACATCAAAGTCAACGTTATCGGCGGCGGTGAAACCGGTCAATCCGGCGCTATCCGTCACGGCATTACCCGCGCTCTGATCGACTTCGACGCTGCGCTGAAACCTGCCTTGTCTCAAGCCGGTTTCGTGACTCGTGATGCCCGTGAAGTTGAACGTAAAAAACCAGGTCTGCGCAAAGCACGCCGCGCAAAACAATTCTCCAAACGTTAATTCGTTTTTGGAATCTCAAAAAGCCCTGCAATGCAGGGCTTTTTTGTGTGAAGCTCGTGACATCTAAGTATTGAAACTATTAAAAGAATAATGAAACCCTCTCCAAAAAATGGATTTCAATAAGTAGGAGATGCCTGTTTTTAAGATGCAGGTATGTAATAGGAATGTTTGGGATGCTGC
Organism: Neisseria mucosa; assembly: GCA_003028315.1. Lineage (NCBI taxonomy): Bacteria > Pseudomonadati > Pseudomonadota > Betaproteobacteria > Neisseriales > Neisseriaceae > Neisseria > Neisseria mucosa. The sequence continues at coordinate 2,657,417 of CP028150.1, forward strand.
TGTGAATTTTAATTTCATGAAGCTACATTTAATGAAGTGTTGTAAATTAACTAATATGAATAATAGAAAATGTACCGTTTATCCAAATAAACTAACGCTTATCTTATATTCTGAGCAATTTATTCAAAAAATTTCACTTCTTAACAGCATTTAATACTAATGCATTGTATAATGCAAAATGCTGACACACACCGCTCTTTTATCCCTTTTGGGCGGTGCAGCAAGTAAGACGTTTTCCCGCAATGTATTGGCCATTCATACTTCTCCCTTGGTATGAATGGTTTTTTTTATCTAAGTTTTTTATGTTGCCTTATGAAGATGAAAAGGTCGTCTGAAATATGTTTTTCAGACGACCTTTGTGATTTTGATTCTGCCTTATTTGAAAAATTGTCTGCAGCATGCCTTGAATTTTTTTCCTGAACCGCAGATGCAGGCTTGCTTCATTGTCGGGAGTGGAGCGGTTGGATCAATAAAGTACCAGTATCCGTCAATATTGACGAATGTAGATAGTTCATGATGATATGCCGTTTCAGCTCCATCTTGAAAATGGGCATTAAATTCAACTTGCGCGTGGCGTTTGCCGATGAGGGTATGGTGGATTACTTCTAATCCCAGCCAAAGGGTTCCTCGGCTCCATTGCTGTATTTCTTCTTGATTCAGCAGATTTTGCTGGGAGGGAACTGTGGTGGCAACAATATAATCAATATTATGTAACACATAGGCACTGTATCTTGAGCGCATCAATTTTTCGGCAGTTTGCGGATGAGATTGATGAGTATGGAAGGGGTGGCAGCATTCAGCGTAGGGTAGGGAAGAAGAACATGGACAAGGGGTAGGGGGCATGGAGGATGTCCTATTAATGTTTTTATTTTATTGAGAGAATAAAAGTCTATTTGGCAAGTCGTCTGGAACAAAAAATATCCGAAATATTCATTTATTCGGTATTATTTATTGCGTAGGAACATTATTTTACAAGGTTTTTTGATACAATACCTCTGCTCCGTCCCGACAATGCCGGAATGTTATTCCGCGTCCGCTCGGACGGCCTGTCATAAATAAAACAGTCATTTCCCAACAAACATCAAGGCCGCCCGCTCTATGCACGAAACTTTTTCCCTCGCCCCCATCGTTATCGTCCTCCTCGTTTCCGTCATTACGGTAATTTATTGCCGTAAATTCAACATTCCTTCCATGCTCGGTTATCTTTTGGTTGGCTTTATTGCCGGTCCGGGTATGTTGAAGCTGATTCCGCAAGGTCATGCCACTGATTATTTGGGTGAAATCGGTATCGTATTCCTGATGTTCAGCATCGGTCTCGAATTCTCTCTGCCCAAGCTCAAAGCCATGCGCCGCTTAGTGTTCGGGCTGGGCGGTTTGCAGGTCATTGTGACCATGTTGTCGATTATCGGCATTTTGATGTTGATGGGCGTCAGCTTTAATTGGGCGTTTGCCGCAGCCGGGGCGATGACCATGTCGTCCACGGCAATCGTCAGCCGCATCCTGTCCGAGAAAACCGAATTGGGACAGCCGCACGGTCAAATGGCGATGGGCGTCTTGTTGATGCAGGATATTGCCGTCGTGCCGCTGATGATCCTGATTCCCGCGTTGTCAGGAAAGGGCGATGAAGGCAGTCTGTGGGCAGCGCTCGGTTTTGCCGGATTGAAAATGCTGGTTACGCTGGGCGTGTTATTCGTCGTCGGCAGCAAAGTAATGTCGCGCTGGTTCAGACTGGTCGCCAAACGCAAGTCGTCTGAATTGTTTATGATCAACGTCCTGCTGGTAACCTTGGGCGTAGCTTATCTGACCGAACTTGAAGGCTTGTCGATGGCATTGGGCGCATTCGTTGCCGGTATGCTGCTTTCGGAAACGGAATACCGTTTCCAAGTGGAAGACGACATCCGTCCGTTCCGCGACATCCTGCTCGGCTTCTTTTTTATCACCGTCGGTATGAAGCTGGATATCCAGGCTTTAATCGGCGGCTGGCAGCAAATTTTGATTTTGCTGGCGATTTTGCTGGTTTTGAAAGCATTGGTCGTGTTCATCATCGCATTCCGCATGAAAAACCCCGTTGCCGACAGCCTGAAAACTGCGCTGTATCTGGCACAAGGCGGCGAATTTGGTTTTGTGATGTTGAATATCTCCAGCAAAATCAATATGGTGTCGCCCGAGCTGGAGCAGGCAGCTACGGCAGCAATTCTGTTGTCTATGATTATCGCCCCATTTATCTTGGGCGGCAGCGATGCTATCGTCAGCCGTTTTGTCAAATCAAGCTGGGACATGAAAGCATTGGATTTGCACAGTATGTTGGTAGAAACCATGAGCAAATCCGACCACGTCCTGATTATCGGTTTCGGACGTGGCGGTCAGACCGTCGGACGCGTCTTGGCTCAGGAAAACATCCCCTACTTCGCCCTCGATCTTGATATTGGCAGGGTTCAGGTGGCACGCAATGCGGGCGAGCCGGTTTCGTTCGGCGATGCCAAGCGGCGGGAAGTCTTGGAAGCCGCAGGTTTGGAACGCGCCAAAATGGTGGTCATTACCCTGAACAATATGCACGAAACCCAACATGTTCTCGACAATATCATGTCACTGCATCCGAGCATGCCCGTGTATGTTCGGGCAACCAATGACGATTACGTTAAAATCTTCACGGATATGGGCGCAGAAGAAGCAGTATCCGATACCAAAGAAACTAGCTTAGTGCTGGCAAGCTACGCCATGTTGGGCAATGGCGCGACATACAGCCACGTTTATCAAACCATTACCAACATCCGACACAGCCGCTACGCCTCTCTGGAAGGCTTGTTTGTCGGCAGCGATGATGAAAACGGATTCGGTGAAGAAGGCAAATCCATATGCCGCCACGCCTTCCCCCTGACCGGCGAAGCCTACGCCATCGGCAAGACCATCCGTGATTTGCCTTTGGATAACGCCGGCATCAAACTTCTATTTATCCGCCGAAACACAAGCAGGATAGAAAACCCCGACTTGGATTTCCAGCTTCAACCGAATGATATTTTGGTCGTCGCAGGCAGACAGGAGGAAATTATTTCTTTTGAAAACTGGAGTTTGCAAGGAAATACCTGATACACTGAAAAATAAAGCTTGCGCGGCGGATGCTTTTTTGATTTAATAGCGTCTTCGCAAATACAGCGACAAGGGTGATTAGCTCAGTTGGTAGAGCGTCTGCCTTACAAGCAGAATGTCGGCGGTTCGACTCCGTCATCACCCACCAAGTTTCCTTTCATTGTTGCAAAACAATGATGCGCGGTGGTAGCTCAGTTGGTTAGAGTACCGGCCTGTCACGCCGGGGGTCGCGGGTTCGAGCCCCGTCCGCCGCGCCAAATTTCAAAAATACTGACATCGTCGGTATTTTTTATTTTCGGGTGATTAGCTCAGTTGGTAGAGCGTCTGCCTTACAAGCAGAATGTCGGCGGTTCGACTCCGTCATCACCCACCAAGTTTCCTTTCATTGTTGCAAAACAATGATGCGCGGTGGTAGCTCAGTTGGTTAGAGTACCGGCCTGTCACGCCGGGGGTCGCGGGTTCGAGCCCCGTCCGCCGCGCCAAATTTTAAAAATACCGGCTTTTGCCGGTATTTTTTATGTGTAAGAAACGAACGTGGAGAGGGCTGCTATTGGGCCTCAGGCGACATCTTATAGAGATTTCACTTTAAAGCAGGATAGGGTAGAGAAGTGGTCGGCTGTATAGAGAGTCTGCAGTTGATTACCTTGTGCTTTCGAACCTTAGTAAATCGTGTTCTCTTTGAGTTAAGGTGAGGTAACGTTGTTTTGGTTTGAAGTTAAACCATTGTAGGTTCTAATTTTGTTTAAGGTCGTCTGAAAAACAGAAATCCATACCGGATTATGCTTTTCAGACGACCTTTATGATTGGTAGGAACGATAGACTTTCCAAGCCTGACGTTTAACGCCACGCGGCGACAAACTCGTTCCAATGCTGCTTGTCCTGAGCCTGTCCGGTCAGGTAATGCTTCAGCCGTTTGACTTCCACTTCATACTCGTCCGCGTCCAAAGCGCCGCTCATCAGGCGGAAGCGCAAGAACATTAAATAAGTGTTTGCCGCATCGGTTTCGCAATAATCGCGGATGTCTTTCAGACGACCTGCGTGGAACGCCTCCCAAACTTTGCTGCCGTCCATGCCCAGTTTGCCAGGGAAGCCGCAAAGTTTCGCCATATCGTCCAGCGGCACATTGGCACGCGGTTGGTACAGGGCGAGCAGATCCATCAGGTCGCAATGGCGGTTGTGGTAGCGGCTGATGTAGTTGTTCCACTTGAAATCACGGCTGTCGCCGAAATCGCCCTCGCCCATATCCCAATAACGTGCCGCCGCAATGCCGTGTATCAGCGCGCGGTAATGCAGGACGGGCAGGTCGAAGCCGCCGCCGTTCCAACTGACCAATTGCGGCGTATGGCTTTCGATAAGGTCGAAAAACTTGGCGATCATTTCCTCTTCGCTGTCGTGCATTTCGCCTATGGTGCCGACATGGATTTTGTCCTGCCCCCAACGCATACAGCAGGAAATGGCGACCACTTGGTGCAGGTGGTGCTGCATAAAGTCAGAGCCGTTTTGGGCGCGGCGTTTCTGCTGGGCGAACAAGACCACCTCGTCGTCCGGCAAAGAAGCAGGCAGGTCGTACAACAGGCGGATGCCGTTCACATCAGGTACGGTTTCAATATCGAAAGCCAAAATCGGGGTCATGGGCGACTCCTCAAATTCAATCAAAACAGATTAAAACAGACAACAGGATAACGGCATTGTGGCATGTTTCCGCATTTATTGACAGTCAAATCACACCGCCGCCCCACCATTCCATCTGCCTGTACACCTACCCAAAACACCGTCAAAACAGTAAAATCCCCCTTTTATCCCAATTCGAACCATAAGCCATGCTCACCTTCCAACAAATCATCTTCAAACTGCAAACATTCTGGGCAGACAAAGGCTGCACCGTTATCCAACCTTTCGACATGGAAGTCGGCGCCGGTACTTCCCACCCCGCCACCTGCCTGCGCGCGCTCGGCCCCGAGCCTTGGTTTGCCGCCTACGTCCAACCCAGCCGCCGCCCCAAAGACGGTCGCTACGGCGACAACCCCAACCGCCTGCAACACTATTACCAATTCCAAGTCGCGCTCAAACCCGCGCCCGCCAATATCCAAGACCTTTATCTCGATTCCCTGCGCGAATTGGGCATCGACCCCAAAATCCACGACATCCGCTTCGTCGAAGACGACTGGGAAAACCCCACCCTCGGTGCATGGGGCTTGGGCTGGGAAGTCTGGCTCAACGGCATGGAAGTGACCCAGTTCACCTACTTCCAACAAGTTGGCGGCATTGACTGCACCCCCGTACTCGGCGAAATCACCTACGGCATCGAACGCTTGGCGATGTATCTGCAAGGCGTGGAAAACGTCTATGACCTCGTTTGGGCAAAAACGCTCGACGGCAACACCGTCACCTACGGCGACGTGTATCACCAAAACGAAGTCGAACAATCCACCTACAACTTCGAATACAGCGATGCCGACTGGCTGCTGCGTCAGTTCAACGACTACGAAGCGCAAGCCAAACGCCTGCTCGCCGAAGAAAACGCCAGCCTCGCCCTGCCCGCCTACGAGCTGGTCCTCAAAGCCGGACACACCTTCAACCTCTTAGACGCACGCGGCGCCATTTCCGTTACCGAACGCGCCACCTACATCGGCCGCATCCGCGCGCTGAGCCGCACCGTAGCGCAGAAATACGTTGAAAGCCGCGAGAAACTGGGCTTCCCGTTGATTAAAAAATAACGATACATCGTCTGAAACAGGTTTTCAGACGACCTTTATTGCGTATCCATTAATACAGGCCGTACGGCATATGCAGGATTTATAAGCAGGGCCTACGGACAAACAGAAAGTCTCACATGACAACCCAAACCCTTTTAATCGAACTCCTTACCGAAGAACTCCCCCCTAAAGCCCTGAATAATCTAGGCAACCACTTCGCCGCTTCTGTTGCCGAAGGCTTGGAAAAAGCGCAACTGATTGACGGCGCAGCCGAATATACCGCCTACGCCTCGCCGCGCCGTTTGGCCGTTCAAGTTAAAAACGTGAAAGCCGTTCAAGCCGATCAGAAAATCGTGAAAAAAGGCCCTGCCGTAGCGAATGCCATGAAAGACGGTGCGCCGACCAAGGCTTTGGAAGGTTTTGCACGCGGTGCGGGGGCGAAAATCGAAGACTTGATCATCATCCACGACGGCAAGCAGGATGCGTACGCCTACGAATACGTCCAAACCGGCAAACCGTTGGGAGAACTTTTGGAAGACATTATCAATCAAGCGGTTAAGAAACTGCCGATTCCCAAAGTGATGCGTTGGGGCAGCAGCACGTTTACCTTCGTGCGTCCCGTTCACGGGCTGATTGTGCTGCACGGCGGCGACATCGTGGACGTCAGCGTCTTGGGCCTGCAAAGCGGCAATCAAACCTTGGGACACCGCTTCCTGTCCAACGGCGAAATCACTATTACAAACGCCGACAGCTACGCCACACAAATGCGCGAGCAAGGCAAAGTCGTCGCTTCGTTTGCCGAGCGCAAAGCCGCGATTCAGACGGCCTTGAACGAACAGGCAGGTCGTCTGAAAGCCACCGTAGCCGCCGATGAAGCATTGTTGGACGAAGTTACCGCGCTGGTCGAATACCCCGTTGTTTTGGAAGCCGGTTTTGAAGAACATTTCCTCGCCGTGCCACAGGAATGCCTGATTCTGACCATGCAGCAAAACCAAAAATACTTCCCGCTGCTCGACCAAAACGGCAAATTGATGAACCGCTTCCTGCTGGTCTCCAACCTGCAAACCGAAGACCCGTCGCACATCATCCAAGGCAACGAACGCGTCTTGCGCGCGCGCCTGTCTGATGCCGAGTTCTTCTACAAGCAAGACCAAAAAGCGACTTTGGAAAGCCGCCTGCCCAAGTTGGCAAACGTGGTTTATCACAACAAAATCGGCTCGCAAGCCGAGCGCATCGAACGCCTGCAAAGTATTGCCGCCCACATCGCCAAGGCTTTAGGCGCGGATGCTGACGCAGCCGAACGCGCCGCACGTCTGGCAAAAGCCGACTTGGTGACCGAAATGGTCGGCGAGTTCCCCGAACTGCAAGGCACGATGGGCAAATACTACGCCCGCTTGGACGGCGAAACCGAAGAAATCGCCGAAGCCGTCGAGCAGCACTATCAGCCGCGTTTTGCCGGCGACAACCTGCCGAACGGCAAAGTCGCCACTGCCGTTGCACTGGCCGACAAGCTGGAAACCCTGGTCGGCATTTGGGGCATCGGCCTGATTCCGACCGGCGACAAAGACCCCTACGCCCTGCGCCGCGCCGCCTTGGGTATTTTGCGGATGCTGATGCAGTATGGTTTGGACGTAAACGAGCTGATTCAGACGACCTTCGACAGCTTCCCCAAAGGTTTGCTCAACGAGAAAACGCCGTCTGAAACCGCCGACTTCATGCAGGCGCGCCTTGCCGTGTTGTTGCAAAACGACTATCCACAAGACATTGTTGCCGCCGTACTTGCCAAACAGCCGCGCCGCTTAGACGATTTGACCGCCAAACTGCAAGCCGTTGCCGCTTTCAAACAACTGCCCGAAGCCGCCGCGCTCGCTGCCGCCAACAAACGCGTGCAAAACCTGCTGAAAAAAGCCGATGCCGAGTTGGGCGAAGTCGATGAAAGCCTGCTGCAACAAGACGAAGAAAAAGCCCTGTATGCTGCCGCACAAGACTTGCAGCCGAAAATCGCCGCCGCCGTTGCCGAAGGCAATTTTCAGACGGCCTTGTCCGAACTGGCTTCCGTCAAACCGCAAGTCGATGCCTTCTTCGACGGCGTAATGGTGATGGCGGAAGACCCCGCCGTAAAACAAAACCGCCTGAATTTGCTGAACCGTTTGGCAGAACAGATGAACGCGGTAGCGGATATTGCGCTCTTGGGTGAATAATATATAGCCGTAAACAAAGGTCGTCTGAAAACGGACAAGCAGCTTTGCCCAACGTTTTCAGACGACCTTTTTGATTGTTTCAGGTTTGCGGTTGCGGGGTGGGGGAGCTAGGTAACCGATTTATATAGCGAACTTATTTCGTTTTCGAGATTGGCTCTACTATTTTCGTGCAAGTGGAAACCTAAAGATTAGAAATCTTGGAAATATTTAAATATTCTTGAAAGACTGAAATATAGACTTTTGTCTGTGTGGAAATGACGAAGGTGATGCAGCATGGACTTTGCTTTCAAATGTTATGGAAAAAGCTTTTAAAGTTTTCGGCATAATTTGCCGATAAAGCTTGTGCCACAAGTTTTGGTTTGCTGGACAGCATATAGTTTGGCAAGTTTGTTCTAAAAATCATCAACTCAATGCCGGCATATGATTTTTCAAAAAAACGTCGTCTGAAAATTTTTCAGACGACGTTTTTATATTTTGTCGTTCAATGGCGTTATTCTGCCGTATCAGAAGCAGCCTCTTCTTGTCCTTTGATTGCCTCCAATGCGGCAAGTTGTGCCGCGACACCTTGTTCGATTTTCGACAGGCTGGCAGATTTTGCTTCGTGGTAGGCTTCTTCTAAGGCGTAGCTGAAGCCGACATCGTCTGTACCGCCGTGGCTTTTGATGACGATACCGCGCAGACCGAGCAGGATGGCGCCGTTGAATTTGCGGGGGTCCAGTTTGCTTTTCAAGCCTTTCAGGGCGGGGAGGGCGGCGACGGCGGCCATTTTGTTGAACAGGTTGCGTTGGAATTCCTGACGGATGGCTCCGCTCATGAATTTGACCGCGCCTTCGATGGTTTTGAGCATGATGTTGCCGACGAAGCCGTCTGCGACGATAACGTCGGCTTCGCCATATAGAACGCCGTTGCTTTCGATGTTGCCGATGAAATTCAGTTTGCTGCTTTTGAGCAGTTTGAAGGTTTGTTTGACGGTGTCCGTGCCCTTGATGTCTTCGGTGCCGACGTTAAGCAGACCGACACGCGGGCTGCCTTTTTGCGGGTAGAGGGCTTGGAAGAGTTCATTACCGATGATGGCGAACTGTACGAGCTGCTCGGGCGAGCAGTCGACGTTTGCGCCCAAATCGAGGGCGAGGGTCAGGTGTTCGCTGTCTGAGGGCAGGAACTTGGCGATGGCGGGGCGGTCGATGCCGGGAATGGTTTTGAGGACGAAGCGGGCGGTCGCCATGAGCGCGCCGGTGTTGCCGGCGGATACGGCGGCTTGCGCGTTGCCTTCTTTGACTTGGTTGATGGCAATGCGCATGGAGGAGTCTTTTTTATTTTTCAGGGCAAGCTGAGGGGCTTCATCCATGCCGACGACTTCGGAGGCGTGGAGCACGGTAATGCGCTCCATCGGTGCGTTGGCTGCGGAGAGGGCTTGGCGGACGGCGGATTCGTCGCCGACCATAATGAGGTGTACGTCTTGCTGCTGTTTCAAAAAGGCAAGGGCACCGGGGACGGTAACTGGGAGACCTGAGTCGCCGCCCATGGCATCTACGGCCAATGTAATCATGTTGTTCTCCGGTTTGTGCTGTGAAGCGGAAGAGGGGCGGTGTCGGCTGCCTCTGTGGGTTTGTTCGGCTTCACAGTCGGTTTCAGACGACCTTTTTGCGATACGCAGCACGGGGTCGTCTGAAAAGGGGTGTATGTGTGGTCGGGGGCTTCGGATTGAAGGGTTGCGTTCCACATTCTAATGCGTTTTATGAAGATACGCTGAAAAGAGGCAAAATCTCGTTTTGTCGGTGTTCTACGGATTTTGCTTTTGCCGTTTCGGGAGAAGGCGGGCTTCTCCGTCGCGGGCTTATTTTTTGCCTTCGGCGGCAAGGTGGTTGTGTTCGTCGATGTCGAGTGCGTCCCAAGGGTAGTTGATCCACCAGTCTTCTACGGTAAGGCCGCTGAAGTAGGGGATGCCTTCGGGGATTTTGCCGACTTTGGCTTTGATTTTTTCGTGCAGGACGGCAACACCGATGGTGCCGAAATCTTCTTTTTGCAACTCGGTCAGGCAGAATTCCATGGTCACGCGGCTGTCGTCGACTTCATCGACTACGAGCACATTCTTGCCTTTCAACGCGTCAGGCACGGGGTCGAGCCATTGGACTTTTTTGACTTCTTCCGTCACCTGTCCTTCGTTGTCGCTGTCGTAATAGGCGGTGGTTACGGCGTAAATCGGGATTTCCAGAAAGCAGCGCAGCATACGGGCGGGGATGAAGCCGCCGCCGCCGATGGCGATCATGGCATCGTATTTGACGCCGGAGTTTTGGATTTTTTCCGCCAACGCTTTGATAACGCGGTGGATGTCGTCGTAGGTGTACCAGATTTTCTGTTTCATGGCGATTCCCGATTCAATGGGGTGTATCAGTTTGAACTGCAAGGATTTTGTGCCGCATTCTGAAGCATGGGCAGACATGAAGCCGGGCAGTTCGGATGTAATGTAAAAAAGCCAGCATTGCATGGCAATATTCTGGCTTTTTCAGTCAGTCGAATAAGATTATTCGCCTTTGGCTTTCACTACTTTACGGCCGCGGTACATACCGTTGGGGGAAATGTGGTGCGGGCGGTGTACTTCGCCGGTTACGCTGTCAACAGACAGAGAAGGCGCGGTCAAAGCGTCGTGAGAGCGGTGCATACCGCGTTTGGAAGGGGATTTTTTGTTTTGTTGAACGGCCATTTCAAGCTCCTAGATAAATAAAACTGTGTCCTGATTAACTGCTTTTCAAACCTGCTAAAACAGCAAAAGGGTTGGGTTTGTCCTGATTGACTTGTTCCAGCGCGGCATTGTCGCAGTTTTCGTGGCGCGGGGAGAAGGGGAGCGACATTAGGATTTGGTCTTCCACCAACCCGCGTACGTCGAGTTCTTTCTCAATCGGCATGCCTTCCAACTCTTCGTCGGCAAGCATTGCTTCATCCAAGTCCTCTTCGTTGGCGAACAAAACAATACGGCTGGTTTCGTCGAGCGTAAACGGCATGGGGCGGATACATCGCTGGCAAATCAGCGGCATATCGGCTTTGACGTTCAAATCGAGAAACAAACGCTGCAGTCGGTCGCGTCCGCCGCTCAGCGTAAACGACACTTTGGTTTGTTTGTCGGCCGGATAATCGTGCGAACGGACTCGTTCGTCCAATTCCTCAAGCAGGAAGCTGCCTTGCAGGGTCTGCTTTTCGGAGGCGAAAACTTCTGGGTCAATCAAATTAGGGTCTGACATAAACGGGGTATGATATAATTTCGACAGTCTAACGTCAATATTTTTAAGCAAAATATGAGTGCAAAACTGCCTTTGATATTGGGTTCGGGTTCGGTGTTCCGCCGCGCGCAGCTCGAACGTTTGGGCATTGATTTTCAAACTGCCGCGCCTGATTTCGACGAAACGCCTGCTGCGGGTGAAAACGCGGCGGATACTGCCTTGCGTTTGGCGGAAGGGAAGGCGCGTTCGCTGGCGGCTCGATTTCCTGCCGCGTTGGTGATCGGAGCGGACCAAGTGGCGTGGTGCAATGACCGCCAGTTGGGCAAACCGATGAACGTCGCAAATGCACAACAAATGCTTCGGGATTTGAGCGGCAGAAAGATTGAATTTTACAGCGCAATCGTGCTTTTGAATACTGCTTCGGGACGCATTCAGCGTCAGGTCGATAACACGTCGGTCGTGATGCGTGCGCTGACAGACGGGCAGATTGAGCGCTATCTGGCGCGTGAACCGGACGCGGTTTACTGCGCGGGTGCGGCGAAGAGCGAGGGCTTGGGCGCGGCGTTGCTGGAGCGCATAGACAGCAGCGACCCGAACGCGCTTATCGGTTTGCCCATCTTCAAACTGGTCGAGTTTTTAAAAAACGAAGGCGTAGAAATCATTTAGGTCGTCTGAAAACAGTTGTCTGACGGTTTCAGACGACCCTCCGTATAGGAAACACCATCATGTCCCCGATTCTTTACCTGATTCCCACCCCTTTGGGCGCGCCCGATACGCCTTGCCTGCTGCCGCACGAACAGGCGCAGATTACCGGTTTGACCGATTTCGTCGTCGAAGCCGAGAAAACCGCCCGCGCCCATTTGAAACATTTGGGCGTTACGACCCCCATCCGCGAGCTGAACCTGCAAACCCTCAATGAACACACCGATTTGAAAACTCTGCCCGAACTTCTGAAACCTTTGCAGGAAGGGCGCAGCATGGGCATCCTCAGCGAAGCGGGTTGTCCTGCGGTTGCCGATCCCGGCGCGAATTTGGCGGCATTGGCGCACCGACACGGCTATGAAGTCCGTCCGCTGGTTGGTCCGTCCAGCCTGTTGCTCGCGTTGATGGCGTCAGGGGCGAACGGGCAGAATTTTGCGTTCAAAGGCTATCTGCCGTCCGAGAAAAGCGAGCGTATTGCCGCTTTGAAGGGTTTAGAACAGCGTTCGCGCCAGCAAAACGAAACCCAGCTTTTCATCGAAACGCCTTACCGCAACGATGCACTGCTCGCCGACGCACTGGAAACCCTGCACCCTGAAACCCGCCTCTGCACCGCAACCGACCTGACTTTGCCGACACAGGAAATCATCAGCCAAACCGTTGCCGCTTGGCGGAAATCGAAAACGCTGCCGAATTTGAAAAAACGCCCGACAATATTTGTGTTGCACGCAGGTTAGGGAAGTAGGGGCGGGCGGTTGGATGAATTAGAGCCCGCCATACTGAAAAAGGTCGTCTGAAACCTTCCAGATAAGGTTTTCAGACGACCTTTGTTTTATCTAAAGCTTATCCCTGCTTCAACATCATGAGACCTTTGCAAAATTCCCCAAAATCCCCTAAATTCCCACCAAGACATTTAGGGGATTTCCCATGAGCACCTTCTTCCAACAAACCGCACAAGCCATGATTGCCAAACACATCGACCGCTTCCCACTATTGAAGTTGGATCAGGTGATTGATTGGCAGCCGATCAAACAGTACCTGAATCGTCAAAGAACCCGTTACCTTAGAGACTACCGCGGCCGTCCCGCCTATCCCCTGTTGTCCATGTTCAAAGCCGTCCTGCTCGGACAATGGCACAGCCTCTCCGATCCCGAACTCGAACACAGCCTCATCACCCGCATCGATTTCAACCTGTTTTGCCGTTTTGACGAACTGAGCATCCCCGATTACAGCACCTTATGCCGCTACCGCAACTGGCTGGCGCAAGACGACACCCTGTCCGAATTGCTGGAACTGATTAACCGACAACTGGCCGAAAAAAACCTAAAATTAGAGAAGGCATCCGCCGCCGTCATTGATGCCACCATTATTCAGACTGCCGGCAGCAAACAGCGTCAGGCCATAGAAGTTGACGAGGAAGGACAAGTCAGCGGCCAAACCACACCGAGTAAGGACAAAGATGCCCGTTGGACAAAGAAAAACGGCCTCTACAAACTCGGTTACAAACAACATACCCGTACCGATGAGGAAGGCTATATCGAGAAACTGCACATCACTCCTGCCAATACCCATGAGTGCAACCATCTATCCCCTTTGTTGGAAGGCATTGCCGAAGGTACGACCGTCTATGCCGACAAAGGCTACGACAGTAAGGAAAACCGGCAACATCTGAAAGAGCATCGGTTGTTAGACGGCATTATGCGCAAAGCCTGCCGCAACCGTCCGCTGACGGAAGCGCAAACCAAACGCAACCGATATTTGTCGAAGACCCGTTATGTGGTCGAACAAAGCTTTGGGACGCTGCACCGTAAATTCCGCTACGCCCGGGCAGCCTATTTCGGACTGATTAAAGTGAGTGCACAAAGCCATCTGAAGGCGATGTGTTTAAACCTGTTGAAAGCGGCTAACAGGCTAAGTGTGCCTGTTGCCGCCTAAAAGGCGGCCCGGATGCCTGATTATGGGGTATCCGGGGAGGATTAGGGGGTATTGGGGTAAAATCAGGAGCAATTAGGGGCGGAAACAGCCGAAAACAGCCGAAAACCTGTGTTTGGGTTTCGGTTGTCGGGGAGAAGGGCTTTTTTGCAAAGGTCTCATCATGCTGCCCATTTGACCCAGCCCATCGCCCAAGTCAGCAGAATCAATCCGCCGAAGACGATGCGGTAATAGGCAAACGGAACATAGTTTTTGCTGGACACGAATTTCAATAGCGATTTAATCGCCAAGAGGCCTGCCAAGAAGGCAGCGATGAAACCGACGGCAATCAGGCCGACATCCTGCAAAGTAAAGAGTTTGTAGTGTTTCAATACGTCATAGCCGGTGGCGGCAATCATCATCGGCACGGCGAGGAAGAAAGAAAATTCGGTCGCAGCTTTGCGCTCGATGCCCCACAGCATACCGCCCATAATCGTACTGCCCGAACGCGAAGTCCCCGGCACCAGCGCGCAGATTTGGGCGCAGCCGACCACAAGCGCGTCGATCGGGCGCATTTCGTCCACACTTTTGACTTTCGGTTTGATTGTGCTTTGGCGTTTTTCGACCCATAAAATAAAGAATCCGCCCAATACCAACATGGTGGCGACGGTAATCGGGTTAAACAGATATAATTTAATTTGTTTGCTAAACAGCAAACCTACGACTGCCGCTGGCACGAACGCGACGGCAAGGTTCAACACGAAGCGGTTGGCGGTGCGGTCTTTGCCCAGTCCGGATAAAACGGAGGTAAAACGTTGACGGTATTCAAAAATCACGGCAAGCACCGCGCCCAGTTGGATGGCGATTTCAAATACTTTGCCGTTGCTGTGGAAATTGAGCAAGTCGCCTAATACAATCAAGTGGCCGGTACTTGAAATCGGCAGAAATTCCGTCAAGCCTTCCACAATGCCCATAAGCAGGGCCTTTAATAGAGTAAAAATGTCCATATTGCTTTCTTTTTTGGTTTTCAGACGACGTTTGCCCGTCTGGATTTCAGGATGAAGCGGTATCAGAATCGGAAAACTGCTGCGGTATGGCGGTGTTTACCCCATCCCTCAGCAGTATCATTTTTATGGATTTTACGCCGCCCAAAACAAACAGACAGTTCGGAAACCGCCTTATCTTTTGCGGTCATTCCGAAACTGTCTGGCTAAATTCCGTCAGCGCGCGGCTTTGCCGGAACGCTCTTGGCGGACTTTGTTAATCAGCTCGCCTATGATTTTCTGCCCATTCGCCCAATCGCTGCTGAATATGACCCGATACTTGCCTCCGACGATGACGTCCGGCGTGCCTTCGATACGGTAAGTCTCGGTCAGGCTTTGCATTTTTTTAGCGGCTGCGAGGCTGGCGGGTGCGTCGTATGCGGCAATCAGTTTTTTGCTGTCAAAGCTTTTTTGTGCCGCCGCCCAGCTTTTGAAAGTGGCGGTATCCGCCAAATTGATTTTCTGTTCGTGTACGGCTTTGAAAATAGCGGGGTTTGCCTGATACTTCAAACCCGAAGCGTTAACCGCCGCGGCAACCCGCGCCAAGCCCAGCATTTCAGGCATCCAGACGACGTGTTCGGTACGCAGGTAAACGTCTTTCGGAAAAGTTTTGCTGTATGACAGCAAGACGGGATCAAAGTTTTGGCAATGTATGCAGAAATAGCCGAAAAATTCCAAAACTTCGATTTTGGATGCGTCTCGTTGTGGAATCGGTTTGTTCAAAACCGTGTAATCCACACCTTCGACCGCAGCCTGCGCGCTTGCGGAAAAGGCAAGCGCAAGGCTGAGGAGGACGGCTACCGGTTTGCTTGTCCGTTTCATTGCTGCCTCCTTATTGAGCCGAACGCATCAGGCTGTTGATATTGTGTTTTTGCAAGTCTTTCTGAACGTTTTTTGCGGCTTCAGACGACATGCTGTTGCTTTGTACGCGATAAACGGTTTTGTCGCCGTTGGTGCGTTCGACCACTTTGGACGAAATGCCCAGCATGGCGAGTTTGGCACGTTGCGCGTCGGCGCTGTTGCGGTCGGCGTACGAACCCATTTGCAGGATGACTTTCTTACCGCCTTCCGCAGTTTTGGCTTCGGCTTTGGCGTTGCCGGCTTTAGCGGTTTGTTTTTCTGCTTCGGCTTTCTTCACTTCTTTCGCCGCGCCTTTATTTGCTTCCTGACGGGCTTTTTCGATGCTGCCGCTGTTCAGGATTTGCTCGGGGGTCGGCTTGTTGGTTTTGGCCGTTTCGGTTTTCTTGGCTTCGGAGGCTTTCTTCTCAGCCGCTTTTTTCTCGGCGAGTTTGCGCTCGGCGCGCGCTTTTTGTTTGTCCGTCAACTCGGCTGCCTTTTTGGCTTTATCGGCGGCTTCTTTGTCGGCTTTTTCTTTTTCTGCGCGTTTTTTCGCAAGCTCTGCCTTTTTCTCGGCGAGTTTTTGTCTCAACTCGCGTTCGGCAGATTCTTTGTCTTCTTTTTCAGCTTCGCGCAGGGCTTTTTCTGCTTCGCGGGCTTCGTCTTCCGCTTCATGGACGGCACGCTCTTTTTCCGCTTTTTCTTTGTCCGCGCGTTCTTTCTCGGCTTTGGCTTTATCTGCCTTTTCTTTCGCTTCTTTGTCTGCGCGTTCTTTTTCTTTGGCTGACGCATCGTCGTCGGCTTCGCTGCGTTTCTGTTCGGGCTTGGCTTCTTCTGCCGGACGCTCTTTCTCTACGGGAACGACGACAGGCTGCTCTTCAGTTGCGGGCTTGGACTCAGGTTTGGATTTTTCCTGCGGCTTGAGGATTTCAGGCTCGGTTTGCTGTTTTTGAGGCTCGGTCGCGCCTTTGAAGGCGTTCGGGGTGTCTTGATTCAGAAAATACAGGATGCCCCCGATCACGCCGGTGGCGAGGATGAGGCCGAAGAAAAAGCCGAAAAGGCCTTTGCCGTATTGAGTGTTCTTATTCATGAGATACCTATATTGATGATGCCGTTCAGACGACCTTTTGGCGGCAGAGGAATCTGCTGCTGCCATCGGCAGGGACGGGTCATTTTATCAATATCCTTTATATTGGGCAAAAATGCGCCGTTTGTTTACATGGTTTTTACGAAAACCGCCGTGATGTTATGACGCGCTGACAATTTATCAAAAACAGAATTTTCCTGATAAAACAGTATATTCCTGGCTTAAAACACCAGCAAGATACCCAACCGGTCTCAGCTTTTATCTTGAATCTTCCGTTTTCAGTATTCAAGGGCGGCTGGTATCAAGCAGTTACGACAAGTTGGGCGTGAGCGGTTTTATCCATTACCGTATCAACCATTCCAAGGAGTTTGCAGACCGTCAGAACCACATCAACGGTATCGAGAACTTTTGGAATCAGGCAAAGCGGGTTTTACGTAAATACAACGGAATTGACCGAAAATCTTTCCCGCTATTCTTGGAAGGATGCGAATTCCGGTTTAACTTCGGTAAACCGTCTCAATAGCTTAAAATTCTGCGGGATTGGTGTGGAATTTAGAGCCAATCTACGTCAGCCCCTAACATTTTGATTATTTGTTCCTACAAATGCGAATTTGCTTCTCCATTTTTATTAGCCATAACGATGGTGCTGATTTACTTGACTGTACTGCTTCTATTTAATTATATTAATGATCTTAAAAGGTTATATTTGTTAATTAAAAACTATATTTTATTGATAAATCAATATTTAAATTTAGTCTATAATCAGACTGTGTTTTGAGCTAACCTTTCTTCAATTCATGTATATGTTACATATATAAAATCTGATATGGTGTGTGCTTTTGTAAAATCATAGTAACCCTCTGGTATCTGAAATAAATCATTCATAACCCGTTTTTCTAAAAAAACTTTATCCTCATGATAATTATTAAAAAACAGAATTTTAATTCCTGAAAATTTTTTAAATTTTTCAAATAAGCTATTATGGGCAAAAACAAAAGGAATCATACAGTTTAATAATATAAAATCAGTTTCTTTCTCCCCATGAAAAGCAACCCAATTTTCAATTCCTTCATCCCAATCCGTCTCGAATGAAAAATAATTTGATATTAAAAAATAGATTTTTTTAAAGAGATTACATCATACCTACGCTCCATACCCCATAAAAAATCCTGTGTCAAATCGTAAAAAACATTAGTTTCCTGGCATCGCATAAATAACCCCATTGTTTTTCCGATAAGCATTAATAACTTTTATATGCTTACCATTTGCATATCCTACAATCTCTGAAGACAGAGTTGATTTACCCTATCAGGTCGTCTGAAAAACCTTACAACGCGCGGCGGAAGCTGACGGCTTTCAAAACATGGCTTCTGCCGACTTCTTCATCGCCCGCCAAATCCGCCAATGTACGCGCCACGCGCATGATGCGGTGGAAGCTGCGGGCGGAGAGGGAGAGTTTTTCCAACAGGCTACCCAAGGCTTCCTGCGCTTCTTTTTGGATGCGGGCGGACGTGTCGAGTTCACTGACGCTCAAGGCGGCATTCACTTTGCCTTGCCGCGCGTATTGTTTGTCGCGGGCGGCGATCACGCGCGCCAACACGACGGCGCTGCTTTCCCCCGCTTCCTGCTGCATCAGTTCGGCGGCGGACAGGCTGGGGACTTCGATGGTCAAATCGATGCGGTCGAGCAGCGGGCCGGAAATTTTACTGCGGTAACGCGCGACGCTTTCGGGCGTGCAGCGGCAGGGTTTGACGGGATGCCCGAGATAACCGCACGGACAAGGGTTCATGGCGGCGACGAGCTGGAATTTGGCGGGATAGACAGCTTGGCGCGCCGCGCGGGAAATGTGGATTTCGCCGTTTTCCAAAGGTTCGCGCAAAACTTCCAAAACTTTGCGGTCAAACTCGGGCAACTCGTCCAAAAATAAAACGCCGTGATGTGCCAATGAAATCTCGCCCGGACGCGGATCAGAACCGCCGCCGACCATGGCTGCCGAACTGGCACTATGGTGCGGGCTGCGGAAAGGACGGTGGCTGTCGAGTTGTTGCTGATGATTGGGCAGAAGCGAACGCAACGCCCATACTTCGACCAATTCGTCTTCGGTCAAAGGCGGCAGAATGCCGGGCAGCCGTTGGGAAAGCATGGACTTGCCCGTTCCCGGCGGGCCCATCATCAAAAGGCTGTGTCCGCCCGCAGCGGCGATTTCCAACGCAAGGCGGGCAGTGTGTTGACCTTTGACATCGATGAGGTCGGGCAGTTTGGCGTTTTCAGACGACCTCTGCGGAACTTGGCAGTCGGTTTGCGCCAAGGGTTCGATGCCGTTCAAATGGGCGGCGACCTCACCTAACGAACGCGCGCCGTAAACGGTAATGCCGCGCATCACGGCGGCTTGTTCTGCGTTTTCCTGCGGTAAGACGAAAGAACGTCCCGCCTGCATACCCTGCCACGCCATCGCCAACGCGCCGCGTACGGGGCGCAACATGCCGGAAAGCGCCAATTCGCCGGCAAACTCGTATTGCGCGAGCTTTTCGGGCGCGATTTGTCCGGATGCGGCGAGGATGCCCAGCGCAATCGGCAGGTCGAAACGTCCCGATTCTTTGGGCAGGTCGGCGGGGGCGAGGTTGACGGTGATTTTTTTGGCAGGGAAGTCGAAACCGCTTTGGATGATGGCGGCGCGCACGCGGTCGCGGCTTTCTTTGACTTCGGTGTCGGGCAATCCGACGATATTGAAATGAGGCAGGCCGTTGGCAAGGTGGGCTTCCACTTCGACCAACGGCGCATTCATGCCGCTCAAGGCGCGGCTGTAAACCAAGGCAAGCGACATGTTTCAGACGACCTTATTCGTCGGCTTCGGTTTGCTGTTTGATTTCGGCGACGGCTTCTTCGGCTGCGGCTTCGGCAGCTTCCAATGCAGTCTGCTCAGGCTCTTGCGCGGCTTCGAGTTTTGCCAGACGCTCTTCCAGCTCGACCAGTTTGGTGCGGGTTTTAATCAAAACCTGCTGCTGGATGTCGAATTCTTCGCGCGTAACCAAATCCATACGGTTGAACGCGCTGCCGAGCATGGCTTTGACGTTTTTCTCCATGTCTTTGGCGGGGCTGTTGGCGATGGTTTCGCTGATTTTTGCGCTGACTTCTTCAAAGAGTTGTTTGCCGAACATAATCCGTATCCTTTATATCAGAATATATAAAATCCAAGCGTATTGTATAAGGAAAAAGGTCGTCTGAAAACGGGCATTCTGCTGCCGCGCCTTTTCCCTTCCAAACATCGCTCGCGTGTAGCAAATGCCCGCAAAATCGTTCAATCTTGTGGGCATTTTTGAAACGGCTTTGGCCGTCTGTTTCGATATTCGGCGTATTTTAACGCTCGACGCGGGCATCAAAAATCGGCAGCCACCACGCACCGCCGGTAAAGCCTTTGCACGAGCCGGTAGTGTGTTCCTCGCTGCGGACGAAGCTCTTGCCGTCCCACACCGCCGTATTGCTTGTCCAACAGTCGCCTATGCCGCGGCCTTTGAAGCTACCGCTGAGGGTGGCTGTTTTCTCGTCGAATCCGCCGTGCCCTCCGTATACCATCGGCGGCAGCACTTGTTCGATTTTGGTCAACTCTTTATCGGCAATGGCATAGTAGCCGCTGGTTTGATAAGCACCGCCGACACAGATAGCCGAAATCAACACCTGACGTTCGTTGAGCGGATGGACATACAGGCTGCGGTTCCAACCCATTTGCTCTTTATTATGCAGGGCGTAACAGTAATTATCGTCGCCTTCGGAAACGCGGTTGCTGTTGCGCAGCAGCTTCATGACGGCGCTGTGGCGCGGTGTGTCTTGTTCCAGTATATCGCCTGCTGTTTTCGGTACGGCAACGGCGCGGATGACGGGTTTGGGCTGCGGGCTGAGGACTGCCTGACTGCTGTTGCCTTTGCGTATCAGCGCGGAAGGCGTGTTCAGACGACCTTGGAATTCGTCCGCTTTCAACATTGCCGCCGCCGCGCCTTTGTCGGACAAGTGCCATTCATATTTTCCCGCGCGGATGCTGATTTTACTTTCTTTTTTCAATGCTTCGAGCAAGGCGTTGGTTTGCGCGCTGCTCAATTTGCCTGTGCCTTTTTTGTTCAACGCCAATTTGCCCAGTGATTTGCCGTTCAGCATCAATTCGCTGCGGGCTGCCACACGGGCGAGCTGCCTATCATCGTCGTTAAACGGCAGCAGGGAAACTTCGCCGACTACGGCGGCGTTCGCCCCCGCTTTTCGGGTAAACAAGATGGAAACCGGAGTTTCTGTTTCGTCCGCCTGATATCCGGCAAGACGGCATGTGCCGGTATTGTCGCAAGCGATGTCCCAGTCTTGGTAATTTTGATAAAAGCCTTGAGGCGGAGCGGCCAGTGCGGTGGCGGGCAAAACAGCCAGCAGCCATTTTTTCATGATGTATTCCTTCAGTTTTATTTTATAGTGGATGGGTAAAAGACGGCGCGGCAAGGAAACACAGTGCCGCACTGCTTTTTTTGTAAAACATATGATGCGTCGTTTGCCAAAAAGTTTTTGGCTCGGGACGGCAAAGGTCGTCTGAAACTCCTTTTCAGACGACCTTTTTTAAGATATACAGGCTGCGTGTTTAATCATCGTTGTAATCGTAGTAATCATTGTACCAGTCGCGGTATTTACGATAGTGGTGTTTATGTCTTTTGTAGCGTGCCTCACGGTAGTAAGGATCGTCATAGTCGTAATCATCACGATCGTAGCGGTAGTCGCGGTAACGGCGGTCGTACCAATAGCTGTCGTTGTCTTTCTGGTTCATTTTTTTATTTCGATAGGCGTATGCATTACCTGCCAAACCACCTGCTACCGCGCCGATGAACGCGCTTTGTTCATCGTTACCCAATAGTCCGCCTAAAGCTGCGCCTGCTGCTGCACCGATAAGGGTAGCTTTTCTTTGGTTGTCAGTGCCCCTAGCTTCCGCATTGATGGAGGGGAGGCTGAGGCTGGCGGCGAGTAATACCGTCATAAGCGGTTTCATAGTCATTGTTTCGTCCTTTCGTGAAACACGGCAGGTGCCGGAGAATGGTCAGCATTATAGTCATTCTTTTGTTCGCCGTTCATTTTTCTGTAGAAAATTAGCGTAAACAAATGTTGTTTGTTGAGGCGCGATTGCTTGGTTGATGGATTGGAAGTCTTAACTATATTGGATTTGACGGTAACAAAACGCCCCGAAGCCGGTATGCGGTTTCGGGACGTTTGGGTTTCAGACGACCTGTGCGGTGTCTGCAACACTTATTTGAAAAAGCCTATTCTTCAGGCAGCCGCCATACGGACAGAATGAATCCGCCCCAGATGACAACGAGTGCGATAATCATCATGACGATGGCTGAGGTACTCATTCTTTGTCTCCTTGTTCATGTTCGTGTTCGTCTTTGACGTTGAAGTTTTGACCATGCTTCCAAGGCAGAAGCGACAGCACCACGGAGATGACAATCAGACCGATCGACATGCCCCAGCCGAAGATATTGAGGAAATCGCTGGGATATTTCGAGTAGTTTTCTTTAAGCAGGCCGATTGTGTCTTGGTACAACATATAGCCGAGCATGGCAACGGTAAAGATGACGCAGGCAGTCCAAATCGCGCCGACGCGGACGGAGGAGAGCGCGTTCAGGTGGTTGCGCAGCTCGGGCAGTTTGCGCAGGACGATGATGGCCAAAACATAGACGAAGCCGGCGGCGACGATGCCGTAGGTGTTGACGAATTTGTCCAATACGTCCAAAACGGGCAGGCCTGTGGTCGTGCCGAAGAGCAGGGTGGAGATAATGCCCATCGGAATGCAGACGAGCAGGGTAGCGTTGACGCGGCCGATGTTCAATTTGTCCTGAATGGCGGCAACGATAACCTCGACGATGGAAATCATCGAGGTAATGCCTGCGAATACCAGCGAACCGAAGAACAATACGCCGATCAGCGCCCCCATCGGAGCTTGGTTGATGATGGTCGGGAAGGCGATGAAAGCCAAACCGATGCCGCTGGAAGCCACTTCGCTGACGGCTTGCCCTTTCGCTTGCGCCATAAAGCCCAGCGCGGCAAATACGCCGATACCGGCGAGCAATTCAAAGCTGCTGTTGGCAAAGCCGACAACCAAGCCGGTACCGCCCAAGTCGGTTTTTTTCTTCAGGTAGGAAGAGTAAGTCACCATGATGCCGAAGCAGATGGAGAGCGAGAAGAAAATCTGACCGTATGCGGCAACCCAGACTTTCGGATCGGAAAGTTTCGACCAGTCGGGCGTAAACAGCGCGTCCAAACCCTTAGCCGCGCCTGGCAGCGTCAGCGAGATGCCGACCATGATGATGAACATAATCAAAAGCAGCGGCATGAAGAACGACGATGCGCCCGCCACGCCTTTTTGTACGCCTAAAGCCATGATGATGCAGGTAAACAGCCATACGCCGATCAGCGGGCCGACGACTTTACCGACAAAATCCAAGCCCAAGGCTTCAGGACCTGCCATGTTCAAAAAGTCTTTAAAGAAAAACGCCTGCGGATCTGCGCCCCATGCCGCGTTCAGCGAGTAATACGCATAGCTTGCCGACCAGCCGATGATGACCGCGTAGTAGATACAGATGATGACGTTGGTCATGACGTTCCACCAGCCCACAGGCTCGAACCAGCGGCCGAGGCGGCGGAAAGCCAGCGGAGCAGAGCCGCGGTAGCGGTGGCCGATGGCGTAGTCGAGCAGCAGCAGCGGGATGCCGGCGGTCAAGAGCGCGACCAGATAGGGTAGGAGGAACGCACCGCCGCCGTTTTCGAAGGCGATGTAGGGGAAACGCCAAATGTTGCCCAGGCCGACGGCAGAGCCGATAGCGGCAACCATAAACGCGCGGCGGTTGCTAAACGTCGCGCGTTCGTTTGTTTTGGAATCAGACACGTTGATACCTCTTGCTTTGATGTGGTATGAAAACAGCCGCTTGGCGGCTTACGGTTATAGAAATGAGGTCTGACAGGGGTAATGTCGTCTGAAAAAAACAGTCGGCTTGTGGCCTTTGTTTACAATCTATGGCTGTATCGTAAAAAAATTTAACAGGCTTGGCAAGCGGAAAACAGATTTAAGTTGCGTTTCGGGCAGTTCTGGGAATTTCAGACGGCCTTGCATTGCCCAAGGGCAGGGTGAGTTGCCGGATGTGGACGTTATTGTTTTTGGCGTTTAGGGCTTGTTGTGCAATTTGGTATGAATTCGAATGCACATTATTTTTTAAGGAATGACGTAAAAAATAAAAGGTCGTCTGAAAACCGGTTTCAAAGTTTCAGACGACCTTTTATCTTTTCCGGAAAACCTAGCTTACCCTCTGCGCAACACGGCGTTGTTGACGTATTTTTGGATGCCGGTGGCGATGGCGTCGGCGCATTGGCGGCGGAAGGAGTCGCTGCCGAGCAGCCGCTCTTCGGTGGGGTTGGACAGGAAGGCGGTTTCGACAAGGATGGACGGGATGTCGGGCGCGCGCAGGACGGCGAAGTTGGCTTCGTCAACACGGCCTTTGTGGAGTTGGTTGAGTTTGCCCAATTCGGTCAGGACGGAATGTCCGAGCTTGCGGCTGTCGCGCATGGTGGCGGTTTGGGTCATGTCGAGAATGGCGTTATCGACGCTGCGGTTGCCGCTTTTAAGGACGCCGCCGATGGCGTCGGCGTTGTTTTGGGTTTGGGCGAGGAATTTGGCGGCGGAGCTGGTCGCACCTTTGGTGTTGAGCATATACACGCCGGTACCGCGCGCAGACGGGCTGGTGAAGGCGTCGGCATGGATGGAGACGAACACGTCGGCATTACGGGCGCGGGCTTTGGCGACGCGCACGCCCAATGGGATGAAGATGTCTTCGTTGCGGGTCATGTAAACGGTGTAGCCTATGCTTTCAAGGCGGTTTTTGGCTTCGCGGGCGATGGAGAGGACGACGTTTTTCTCTTTCAAGCCGCTGGGTCCGATGGCGCCGGGGTCTTCGCCGCCGTGACCGGGGTCTAGCATGACGACGGGGCGGCGTCCGCCGCGGTTGGAGCGGGGAGGTGCGTCTTGGGCAATGTTCGTGCGATCGGTAGGACGTTGCGTTTGCATGCGTTTCGGCGGATTGCCGTTGAGCAGCGCCATCATCGGATCGTTGGCATCGACGCCGTGCGGATAGAGGTCGATGACGAGGCGGTTTTTAAAGCCGCCGACAGGGGCAAGCGAGAAGACTTGCGGATAGGCGTTTTGCTTGAGGTCGATCACGACGCGTACGGTCGTCGGGGTGTTTTGTCCGGCGCGGATGCTGCGGATATAGGGGTCGTCGGGCAGGACTTTGCCGGAAATGCCTTGCAGGACGCTGTTGATGTTGGCGTTTTGGATGTCGATGACGAGCCTGCCGGGGTTTTCCAAGGCGAAATGCTGATATTGCAGGGCGCGCGAGCTTTCGATGGTGATGCGGGTATAGGCGTGCGAAGGCCAAATACGGGCGGCGACGAATTGGGCGGGCGGCGCGGCTTTGGCGAGGGCGGAGGCAATCGGCGTGAGGGTAAACAACAGTCCGGCGGCTTGGCGGACGACTTGTCTTCGTGTCAGTTTGAATTTAACCATGCTTCTAAACTTTTTTGTCCGTTGGCGGTGTGTGCGGTAGCGGTGCAGGTCCTGCCCTGCACGGCGTGATTCAGGGATACGGTGATGTCTGCGGGCGGCGTGAACGCGCCGCCTTGTTGCGGCCATTCGATGATACAGACGCTGTCAGGGGAGAACAGGTCGTCCAAACCCGCATCTTCCCATTCTTCGGGCGAGGCAAAGCGGTAAAGGTCGAAATGATGGAGCGTGAACGCTTCCAGCGGGTAGGATTCGACGATGGCGTAGGTCGGGCTTTTGACCGCGCCGGTGTGTCCGAGTCCTCGCAGGATGCCGCGCGTGAACGTGGTTTTCCCCGCGCCCAAATCGCCTTGCAGATGGATGACCAATGGCGCGCGCAGCGATTTTGCCCAACTTCCGCCCAGCTCGAGTGTGGACTCTTCGTCGGGAAGCCGGCGGGAAAAGGTTGCGCCCTCGCTCATGAAATCAGCCTTGTCGTGTTCTAAAAATCTTAATTATGCTGGATTTACGGGCATTTGCAAACATAAGGGAGGATAAAGTTAGATAAAGATGTTCAATCGGCATCTTTGCCGCCTGCCGTCCAAACGCCGTAGAGGTCGTCTGAAAACACCGTTTCCACACAACTCAAACCCTTTCAGACGACCCCGTCCCTGTTAAGCCTTGCGCCGAACGTGTACAATCCGCCCCATCATACCTAATCCGTACAAACCGCATCATGACTATCAGCAAACAACGCCCCATCGGCGTTTTCGATTCCGGCGTCGGCGGCCTGACCAACGTCCGCGCCCTGATGGAACGCCTGCCGATGGAAAACATCATCTACTTCGGCGACACCGCCCGCGTTCCCTACGGCACCAAATCCCGCGCCACCATCGAAACCTTCGCCATGCAGATTGTCGATTTCCTGCTGGAAAACGATGTCAAGGCGCTCGTCATCGCGTGCAACACCATTGCCGCCGTTGCCGGACAGAAAATCCGCCAAAAAGCAGGCAATATGCCGGTATTGGACGTGATTTCCGCCGGCGCGCAGGCCGCTCTGAACACCACGCGCAACAACAAAATCGGCATCATCGCCACCAACACCACCGTCAACAGCAACGCCTACGCCCGCGCCATCCACGCCCAAAACCCCGACACGCTCGTGCGCACGCAGGCGACGCCGCTGCTCGTGCCGCTGGTGGAAGAAGGCTGGCTTGACCATGAAGTGACCCGCCTGACCGTGCGCGAATACCTCAAACCGCTCTTGGTGGACGACATCGACACACTCGTCCTCGGCTGTACCCACTTCCCGCTGCTCAAGCCCCTAATCGGCAAAGAAGCGCAAAACGTCGCCCTGGTCGATTCCGCCATCACCACCGCCGAAGCGACCGCCCAAGCGCTCGCCCAAGCGGGCCTGCTCAACACTGAAAACGACAGCCCCGACTACCGCTTCTACGTCAGCGACATCCCCCTGCGCTTCCGCACCATAGGCGAACGCTTCCTCGGACGCAGTATGGAACAAATCGAAATGGTCTCGCTGGGATAAGGCATATCCCGCATACCAAAACGAGAGGTCGTCTGAAAACTCGAAACACGGGTTTTCAGACGACCTTTTTGAATGAGGCGAATCAAAGCTATTTCCAATCCTGATCCGCTTGTCTCATCGTTCAAGCATTTCTCGGGTAACTAAGGGAATAAAGTCCAAATTGCTGTCCACAGAGGCGGATAGCTTTTCGGGCAGACTGGGAGCTGCATCGCGGTGAAAACAGGCAAGATTGAGATCTACGCCCGATAGGCTTTCGGGGCGGCGGAAGAAGTTGTCTTCCTGATAGCGGTGGGAAGCAAACCAATAGCAACGATAATCCATACGCTCAAAATGGCGGATTAAATCGAGGCAGTTGTCAGGCTGAGCCTCTGCAAAAATGATTGGTTTATGCTGTTCAATCAGGCGTTTTGCGCCGTTGAGTACATGGCTTTCAAAGCCTTCCGCATCGATTTTCAGCAAATCCAGCGCATTGAGTTTTTGAAGCTCGGGATGTCGGTCTAATGCAGTAAGGCGTATGGTTTCGTTGTAGCGGATACCGTCAAAGCTGGATTCGGTGTCAAAACCCTTGTCCAAAGAAAAACTACCGTAATTCCACTCTGTTTCATAATCTGAAGAGGGAATCTCCAGCCAAGCGTTTTCATCGCCAACGCCTTCTTGATAGGCGTAAACATTGGTCAGGCTGTTGAGTGATATATTGGCACACAGAGTTTGGAAAATCACCCGCTGCGGCTCGAAACAGAATAGTTTGCCGAGCTCGATATGTCGGGCGATGGGAATTGCGTGCATACCAATATTTGAGCCGACTTCGACGACATTGCTGTCAGCACGAAGATTGTTCAGAAGAAAACGGACTTCCAAATCCGACCATTCTCCATAAGCCTGCGCGTATCGACTGATGAAGTCGCCTTCGATTAAGTTAAACATGCCCCTTTTGAGCATATGTAAAGACGTCCGCATGATGATTCCCTTTAAAAAATAATGGATTGATTTGATTCGATACTTTGAAAATTATTTTCTTGATGCGTGTATCAGACTGCTCCGTCGGGGCTTAAATTTTGTCTATCGAATCAAGCCCGACAGTGTAGTCGAGTTAAGTCAGAGCCGACAAACCATCGGTATTCTAATAGAAAAGGTCGTCTGAAATTAAGTTTTCAGACGACCTTTTTTAGTATGTCAAACCGCTGTTAGGAAACAACTTCGCCTTGGGTGCGTTGTTTGTCGATGCTGCGGTTGATGTGCCATTGTTGGGCGATGGTCAGGAGGTTGTTGACTACCCAGTACAATACCAGACCTGCAGGGAAGAAGAAGAACATGGCTGAGAAGATCAGCGGCATGACTTTCATCATTTTTGCCTGCATCGGGTCGGTCGGCGGCGGGTTGAGGAATGTTTGGGCAAACATGGTTACCGCCATAATTACGGGCAGAATGTAGTAAGGGTCGGAACGGCTAAGGTCGGTAATCCAGCCCAGCCAAGGTGCCTGACGCAATTCTACGGAGGCAAACAACGCCCAGTACAAGCCGATGAAGACGGGGATTTGCAACAGCATGGGCAGGCAGCCGCCCAGCGGGTTGATTTTTTCGTCTTTGTAAAGCTGCATCATGGCTTGCTGTTGCGCCATACGGTCGTCGCCGTATTTTTCTTTGATGGCTTGTAGTTTGGGCGCGGCGGCGCGCATTTTTGCCATCGAGCGGTAAGAGGCGTTGGTCAGCGGGTAGAGTACGGCTTTGACGATAATGGTCAAAACGATGATTGCCCAGCCCCAGTTGCCGATAATGTTGTGCAGTTGGTTCAGGAGCCAGAAGAGGGGGGAGGCGAACCAGTGTACTTTGCCGTAGTCTTTTGCCAGTTGCAGGTTGTCGGCGATATTGGCGATGACGGATGTGGTCTGCGGGCCGGCATAGAGGTTGATCGAGGCTTCGGATTTCGCGCCGTTTTGGATGGCGGCAAGGGGAACGCTGACGCTGGTGCTGTACAGGTTGTCGTTGCGGCGTTTGATGTCGATACGGCAGTCGCCTGCGGCGCAAACGCTTTGTCCGCCTTTGGGTTGGAGAATCCAAGTGGACATGAAGTGGTGTTCAATCATGCCGAGCCAGCCGGTTTGGGTTTTGCGGGCGTATTCGGCTTCGTTTTTGCCTGATTTGGCATCGTCGTCCAAGTCGGAGAAGCTGACTTTTTGGAATTTGCCTTCGGGGGTGTAAACCACCGGGCCGACGAAAGAGCGGGTAAAGTAGCCTTGACCTTCGGGTTCGCTGCGGTCGCGTACGATGCGGTAGTCTGCGCTCAGGTTGGCGGGCTTGCCGCTGGTGTTGGTGATGTCGAAACGGACGTTGACGAGGTAGCTGTCTTTGGTAAAGGTATAGACTTTGTCGATTTTCAGTCCGTTTGTTTCAGGCGCGCTCAGGCGGACTTCGATTTTGTCGCCGTTGAGGCTGTATTGTTTTTGCGCTGCGGTAAAGTTGACGCCTTTCAGGATGTTGTTGCCTTGTGCGTCCAAAAGCTCGGACTGGGCAACGTAGGTGTATTCTTTGCTGTCGTTAAACAGGGTGAAGGGTTTGTTTTCGTCACCATTTGCTTTGTATTTGAGCAGGGTCATTTGACGCAGGTCGCCGCTTTTTTCGTCGATGACGGCTTTGACCGTGTCGGTTGTTACGGTAATCGGCGTTGCGGGGGCGAGTGAGGCTTCAGCGGCAGCGGTTGCGGAGGTTTGCTGCTGTTGCTGCGCGGCTTGTTGTGCCGGATTGGGTTTGGGGCTGGGGAAGAAATGTTCCCAGCCGGCATAGATTGCCAGCGAAATGGCAAAAAATGCTATAAATCTTTTAAAATCCATAAGAGATTCCTGGAATTGACGGGTATGTAATAGAGATGAAAACTGCTTCAGACGGCATTATATAGAAACCGACGGGAAATTAAAGGAAATCAAGTTATCCGAATGATTCGGATTACGGGACGGGGTCGTGTCCGTGTCCGCCGAATGGGTGGCAGCGGGCGATGCGTTTGAGGGCGAGCCAGCCGCCTTTGAATGCGCCGTATTTTTTAACTGCCTCGACCGCATATTGCGAACAGGTCGGGGTATAGCGGCAGCGCGGTGGTATCAGCGGGCTGACGGCGTATTGGTAAAAACGGATCAGCGCGAGGATGAATTTGGACAACAGGGTATTCATCAGCGTTTGCGCATGAGTTGCGCCAATTGGTTTCGGGCTTCGGCGGCATTTTGCCGGTTGAATGCCAGGCGGACGCGTACGACGAAATCATGTGGCGGCAGGCTGTTTTTGTTCAGTCTGAACCAATCGCGGATGACGCGCTTCATGTAGTTGCGTTCATGCGCACGTTTCGCTGTTTTTTTGCTGACGACCAAGCCGATCCGCGGATGGTTCAATCCGTTGTCGGCAGATTGGAAAACTTGCAGCAAATCGCGGCTGCGTCGGTTTTTGAACGCAAAAACGGATGAAAAATCATCCGTTTTTAATAAGCGGTACTGCTTTCCGAAGCGGTAGTCCAAAATTACACTGCCAAGCGTTTGCGGCCTTTGGCGCGACGGGCTGCCAATACTGCGCGGCCACCACGGGTTTTGGAGCGGACCAGGAAGCCGTGGGTACGTTTGCGTTTGGTAACGGAAGGTTGATAAGTGCGTTTCATGATGTTTCCTAAAAAATCGGTAGATAAATAAACCGTGAATTACACTCTAATTTTCATCTTTTGTCAATCTCGGTTGAGTAAATGGATATGGCGCGCGGGGTGATTCGGTTTGCGGATTCGCGCGGCGCTTTGTGGATAAAATTTCCGGCGGGTTGTGGATAAAGTTTGGCGGAGTGGGTATAATCGGCACTTCCTGTCCCTTTATCGGGCGATAGGTCGTCTGAAAATGTTGATGCGGATTTATCGTGATGATTTTCCAAAAATAATTTCATTGTATTTTCAGACGACGTTCGGTTTGGCGGATAGGGTTTGTGCGGTATTTGCGACACTTTTCCTGTCGGGCTGAAACCGCATTTTCAAGGGCTGCAATTTCCGACGGTTTCTCTCCGTTTCTTTCCAACGATTTCCACGACTCGAGCTTATTCATGACGCTAGCAGAATTTTGGCCGCAGTGCCTCCGCCGACTTCACGATATT